>NZ_JBNCLE010000032.1:0-32022 GCF_049844495.1 Micromonospora sp. DT48 | reverse complement strand
CCACCGAAACCACCCCAACCTGGCGAGACGACTAAACCACAACACACGCAAAATACGTGAATCAGACGTCCTCTGAGAGATTGACCTCCTTGCGGAGGAGGGGGGGCTGGCCCGTGCGCGGTATTCGGGCGTGGGGCCTGCTGGCGCAGGTTCGCCTGCCCCTCGGAGGTTGGCGGACAGCATGTGCGGTCTCGCCTGTGGGGTGGTGGTCAGGTGAGCTCGTGTAGGGGGTTGTGATCGGGTGTGGGTGGTCCGGGGTTGAGGGGGCCGGGTTCCTCGTCGGTGGTGGGGAGGTCGGCCAGGCGGAGTCGGTGTCCGCCGTTGCCGACGAGCCGCCAGACGGGGCCGGCGGGCCCGTGGCCGTTGACGCGGTCTCGGGCGCAGGTGGCGATGGTGAGGGTGGCCAGCGCGGCGGCGATCCGGTGGTCGCGGCCGGCGGTCTCGATCAGCCTGTGGTGGAAGTGGCGTTCTCGTTCTCGGGTGGGCAGGGAGTACAGCAGTGTGTAGTCGGGGCCGCCGTCGATGCGGAGTCGGCGGTAGGGCTCGAGCTTGTCGCGTAGTCGTGGGTGGTGTTCGGTGCCGCGGTCGTGTTCGAGCCAGAAGCCGACGTGGTGGTGGCCGGTGGTCCAGACGCCGTGGCCGTCGGGGCGTATACGGCGGCCGAACGCGGCGGTGGTTTGCTGCTCGGACCACCAGCGGGTCAGTCGGGACTGTGGATGCGATCGGCTGTGGACGAGTAGGTCGATGAAGAACTGGTTGGTTTCGATGGTGTGTCGGCGGGTGCGGTCGGACAGGACGCGGTCGGCGGCGAGGGCGACTGCTTTCGGGGTGGGTGGGGTCTCGCCGCGGGCGAGGGCGACCAGGCGGGCCGACAGTCGGCCGGGTACCCAGTAGACGTGGGTGGGTTGGCCGGGGTGGGAGCGCAGCACGCGGTTGATGAAGTCGATGCGGCGCAGCGTGTAGAGGCGGTGGCCGCAGGTGATCGGTGAGTTGAACAGCACCGCGGCGATCTGCTCGGTGGTGAGGGCGGTGTGGTCGGACAGGAGGAAGGCGATGACCCGGTCACGGGGCCGCAGCCGGGCCGAGAGGTCGGCAAGGGTCGCCGTCGTACGCCGGGCCGGTGTATGGAGACGAGGGAGCGATGGGCCGCCCCCCGGTCGGAGAGTGTCCCCCCGTGGGGACTGTCGGGACGGTTGATCATCGGGCATTCGTGGCACCTACCTGCACTGTTGGGCATCGGAGGGTGAGCGGGGGCCGGCCGGGTCTGGACCGAGGCGCGGACCACAGCCCGCCCATCGCCAGGCCGGGCGGCATTCCGACCTGGCAGCAGCGGACGGGGTTCACCGGCGGCGGTGGGCGTCGGCCTGGGTGGCCAGCCGCCTGGCGAGTTGCTCGATCGCGGTGCGATCGCCTGCGCCGCCGCTGGCCGCGGCGCAGACGGCGCGGATCTGGTCGGCCGCGCCGACGACGGGGCGGGGCGGTCGGGTGCGCAGGGTGAACGCGGCGGTTTCCCGGTTGTTGACCACGAGGCGGGCGGCGGCTTGGTAGGCGTCGAGGTGGCTGAGGTCGTGGTCGGACAGTTCGGGGAACATGTGTCGGGCCATCTGGTGGGCGTCTTCGGGTGCCACGTTGAAGGTGATTTTGTTGCGGGCGTTCGCGGACAGGGCGAGTTGGGTGGGGCGGGGGAGTTGGGCGAGGTCCTGGTGGGCCAGGACGAGGCTCATCCGGTAGCCGCGGGCTTCGGCGAGCATGTCGTCGACGGAGCCGGGCAGGTTGAGGAAGTTGTGGCATTCGTCGATCACGACGGTGCAGTCGCGTCGTTGGTGTTCGGGGAGTTTCGCGCGGGCGGTGGCGGCCTGCCAGGCGCGGGCGAGGACGAATGAGCCCATCAGCCGTGAGGTGTCTTCCCCGAGTTGGCCTTTGGGTAGGCGGGCGAGCAGGATCCCGCCGCTGTTGAGCAGCCGCCCCATGTCGAATGATGAGCATGGTGTGCCGAGGGTGCGGCGGGGGAAGTCCCGCAGGAGGAAGGCGCGTAGGCGGGCCATGACGGGGCCGATGACCTGTGCCCGTACGGGTGGGGGCATGGATTCGTACCAGGTCCAGTAGCCGAGGAGGCCTTCCGGGTCGTCGAGGCCTTCGGTGAAGGCGAGGCGGAACTGTTTGTCGTTGAGCAGCGGCGGGACCAGGGCGAGGGTGGCGTTGGCCTTGCGCATCAGGGTCAGGCAGGCGACTCGCAGGGTGTCGTCGATGCGGGGCCCCCAGTGCCGTTGGAAGATTTTGGAGAAGATGGAGACGACGTTGTCCACGGCGAGGTCGTGGTCGTCGCCGGACAGAGGGTTGAAGTAGCCGCCCTGGGTTTGGTCGGGGTCGATGAGCACGACCCGGTCGGCGACGTTCGGGTTGAGCCGGTCGAGGACGTCGGTGACCAGGTCGCCTTTGGGGTCGATGACGACGACGCCGCGGTGGGCGGCCACGTCGTCGAGGATCATGTTGACCAGCAAGGTGCTTTTCCCGACGCCGGTGGAGCCGAGGACGTGCAGGTGTTGGCGGGCGTCAACGACGGGCAGCCCGACGGCGTGGCCGCCGATCTGCGCCCGGCCGAGCTGCTTGACGCCTCGGCCGCCGGTGGTGGGCACGTCGACCGGCATCGGCATCGGTTTGGCGCGGGCCCGCAGCAGACCGGGCACCGCCACGTCGCAGGGCAGGGCGGCCACGGCGGCGAGTTCGGCGGCGCCGAGCAGGTAGCCGGTGCGCAGTGGCCGGTTCGCCAGCACGGTGGCGGGTTGGGTGAGGCGGACGCGGCGCAGCCGCTGCCGGGCGGTGTAGAGGCCGTAGGCCGAGGCGACGCCGTCGGCGAGGGTCGCCAACCGGGCCCGCAGGTTCTCCTGCAGGGCGTGGCGGGGGTTGGTGTGGGCGATGCCGTAGCGGATGGACGTTTCCCACAGCTGGCCGCAGGCCAGCTTGTCCACCGCGGCGCGGGCGTCGCGGTCTCGTTCCGGGTCACCAGCCGGCGGCCGGTAGGCGGTGGCGCGGCTGCCCGCGGTGGGGCGGGTCGGGCCGGGCATGAGGAGACCGAACAGCCCTTCCAACCAGGCCGACGGGTCGAGAACGCCGGGGGTGCGCTGGCCGGTGCGCAGGGCCGCGGTGCCGGCGCGCAGCCGACGGATCTGCCGGGGTGTGGCGGGGCGGGCGAGGATCTGCACGCAGGCGTACTCGTGGTCGCGCAGCCCCGACAGCGCAGAGATCAGAGGACGTAGTGGGTCGGTGTCGTGGTCGGTGACGATCGGATACCACGCTGGCAGGGTCGGTGTCAGGGCGCCGCCCTCGGCGATGACGCCGGTAGGGATCGGGGTGGTGGCGTCGGCGGTCGTGGTGGCAGCGCCGGGCCAGGCGCCGGCGATCGCGGCGAGGACCGGTCCCGTCGCGACGGTGCCGGGCAGCCAGATGGAGATGCTCAGCTGCCGGCCCGCCCACCGGTACTCGTAGCCGACGTGCGGGGTGCCGTAGAGCCACCGCCGCCAGCCGGCCGGCCGCAGGATCTCCGCGCAGGTCGCCCACCACCTCGCAGCGCTGTCCGGCTCCACCTGCGGCGGTGGGGTGATGGTGACCTGCTGGGCGTGCCGCTGCCAGCGCCTTTGCCGCCAGATCTGCACCTGACCGTGGGCGACGACCGCGACCACAGCTGCCGCGGCGGCGACGGCGGCGAGCCACGGCCGGGCCACCACCCACCCGACCGCGGTACCGATCGTCTCGGCGACCGGGTTGGTCGGCGTGACAGACTCCGGCAGCGGCGGGGCGGGTGGGGCGAGCCAGGTCACGACTCGTCCTGCAGATCGGTCGTGCCGGTGACGCACAGCTCGTGCTCTCGGTAGGAGGACACGGCGTGGCTGGCCACCCGGTTGGCCCCGGAGAGCAGGAGCCCTTCGCCGCGTTGGGCGGACAGCAGCATCCGCGCTTCACCTCCGGTGAGGTGGAAACTGTCGGCGACCGCGGCGATGGCCTGCGGGGCTTGGCGCATCAGCACCTGGGTGGCGCTGTTGGCGATCACGGCCTGGCCGAGGTCGGAGCCCAACAGGTCGGCGGCGTCCTGCGTGATCACCGACAGGCCGGCGCGGCGTTTGCGGGCCGCTTTCGCCAGCCGGTTCAGAAACCGTACGCCCTCACCGTCGCGCAGCAACGTCCAGGCTTCGTCGACGATGACCAGCCGACGCGGGTCCCCGGTCGGACCGGCGGCGGGTGGGGCGTCCACTATCCGCCAGATCGCGTCCAACGCCAGGAGCATCCCGGCGGGGCGCAGCTCGTCGGCGAGGTGGCGGGTCGACCACACCACCAGATGCCCCACAGGGTGGGTGGTGGTGGGTCCGGCGAACAGGTGACTGAAACTGCCGGTCGTCCACGGCGACAAGCGGGCCGCGAGAGTGACCCCCGGCGGCGTACCGTCGGCCTCCAGGGCGGCGGCCACGTCACGCAGCAACGGTGCCGGCCGCCCCCAGGTGCGCGGGTCGTTGGTGACACCCGCCCCCAGGTAGGCGGTGTTGACGGCCCGGTCGAAGGCGGCACGTTCGGCCGGATGCATCCCCCCGTCCTGCCCGGCGCCGAGGAGCACGTTGACCAGGGTGTGGGCGAACAGCGCCCGCCGGGTACGCGCGTCTCGCCGCCGGTCGTCGGCGGCGATGTCGAACGGGTTGAGCCGCACGTCGGGGGCGCCGAGGTTGATCACGGTGCCGCCGACGGCCTCGGCGAGCCGCCGGTACTCGTCCTCCGGGTCGATGACGTGGACCTGCACCCCGTCATACAGGCTCCGCAGCGTCTCCAGTTTGATCATGTAGCTTTTGCCGGCGCCGGAGCGGGCCAGCACCACGGAGTTGTGGTTGTCGGCCGCCCACCGGTCGTGCCACACGATGCCGTTGGTCGCCGTGTTCAACCCGTACAGGACACCGGAGGCGGTGGGTGGATCGCCGGGCAGCGGTGCGGGAAGGTCGGCGGAGGCGAGGGGCATGCCGGCGGCGAGGCTGTCGGTGTCGAACACCCGCCGCATCCCGATGCTGTCCACGCCGAGCGGCAGGGTGGACGTCCACGCCGGCAGCTGCCGCCAGGTCGCCGCAACCGTGTCGAGCATGACCGACGCGGCGGTGGCCCGCACATGCGCCACCGACTCGGTCAACTCCTCCAAACTCGTCGCGTGCACGGCGACGTAGTGCGCGACCCGGAACAGCCGGCTCGAACCCCGGGCCACCCGGTCGGCCAGCTCCGCGGCGTCCGCGGCGGCGGCCTCGGTGTTCGGGTCGTCGAGACGGCCGTGCTCGGCATCCGAGCGTCGGGAGGATTCGAGGCGGGCACGCTGGCGACGCAGCCGGGACGCGGCCACCTGCGGATCGAGCGGTTCGATGTGGATGACGACGTCGGCGCGGCCCGGCCAGCCGGTCAGCGGGGACAGCCAGCCGGCGCCGACCTCCGCCGGATAGCCGTTGACCAGCAGCGTCGAGGTGTAGCCGTCGCCGACCTTCAGGTAGCGGGGGGTCACCTCGACGCTGGCCGGGCCGATCAACGCGGCCACAGCGTCGACCTGCGACCCTGTTGACGGCGCGGCCGGCGGCGGCGTACGGGTGGGAAGCAGAGCGCGCAGCAGGTTGTGGAGCTTCATCGTTGCCCTCCGGTGACCGGCTCGTCCGGCAACGCCCGCTCGCCGGACAGCGGCAGGGTGTAGGGGTCGACCGCGGCGGCGAGCACGGCGGCGACCGCCGGCCCGTCCAGGACCCGGGTGGCGGCGCCCACGCCCTGCAACGCGGCAGCGGTGTGCTCGGCGGCCCGCAGCACATCGGTGTCGCGGCGGGCCCCGGTGGCGGTGTGCACGATGGTCACCGTCCGCCACAGCGGCTGCCGCTCCTCCTCCACGTCGAGGAGAAACTCGGCGTAGTCGGCGGCGGCGTCCGCCAACGCCGGAGAAGGCAGCAGATCCGCGGCGTCCGCGATGCGCTGCGCATGCCCCGCCAGGTCCACCGGCTGGGTGGACACCACGATCTGCACCGGCGCCGTCAGACCGTTCAACCAGCGGGCGTAGGCGCCGACCAGCGCCGCCTGCTCCGCCGACGTCCGCAAACCCAGGTTCACCGTGGTCACCGCAACCATGGCGGCGCTGGACCCGCCCAGGTCCACCACCCCGTTGGCGGCGATCGCCCGCGCCGGCAGCCGCAACAGCGCCGGCGGCGTCAGGTCACCGGCGACCCCGACCGGGCGCGGCGCCCACCGCGGCGCCTTCCCACCGGGCACGGGAACCTGCCGGCGCGGGGTTCGCGAGCCCCGGACCGCCGCGACGAGCCACGCGTCCAGACTCAGCCCGTCACGACGACCCAACGCCAGAACCGTGGCGGCACCGAGCAGCGGAACCAAGGCGGCAAGGAGGACCGGCATCGGCACATGACCCAGCAGGGCCCGCCACAGCAGGTACGCCACCGCGGCGGCGGTGGCCAGAATGGCCACCTGCCGCGGGCTCAGCTGGTACAGCAGACGATCCGGGGCCTCAACGTCCGCCGGAATACGAGCACGAAGATCAACATCAGACATGAGAAAACACCAATCCTTGGCATCGAAGGGGTCAGCCCGGCCAGCCGGCGCCGCTGCTATCGCGGCCGGCAGCCGGCCGAGGTGAAGGCCGCGGTCGTGACCGGGCAGTGGCTGCGGCACGTGCTCCCGCTGAGCCGCGGGTGGTCCGGGGTCCGTAGATGGGCACCGACGGCCACCCGGTGCCGCTGGCCGTTCGCGCGGACTCAGGGACAGCAGAGAGCACCGGCGGCACGCGCGGGCCTGGCACCGACTCGACCGACCGGCCCGTCCGGGACGCACTCGGAGACGCGCCGCTCGGCCAGCCGGTACCGGATTCGGTGTAGGCCCACCAGCGTCGCCACCGCGGCATCCGCTGCGGCATCGCCGTCGCCGGAGTCCGCCCCGACGGCACCCCCCGCACCCCGACACCGGGCCGGGCCTGCGGCGGCTGAGCAGATGTCGACGCCGCAGCAGTTCGCGGCGGACGACGCGCCACCGGACCAGGCCCCGCACCAGTGGGAACCCCAGCCGGCTGCGGCAGCGGCACTCCGCCGGAACGGGCAGCCAGGTTCCCGGCACGGCGCGTACGGCCGACGGCGGCCCCCGCCGCAGCACGCCCCGCGCCACCCCACAGACCCCCGGTGAGGGCGCGGCCGAGTTGCTGAACGACGGCGACCCGAACGAACGCGCCGACCACGTTGCGGGACTGCCCACCCGTGACGTACCGGCGCACCAGACCCGGGATCCGCGTCACCGCCAACAGCAGGCAACAGACGATGAACAGGTTGAGCGTGCCCGTCGGATCGTTCGGCAGACCCAGGGCCGGCAAATTCGCCGTCGGGCTGACGAACACCGTCAACCCGGCGTGCAACGCGATGCCCTGACCGCCGACCGTGGCGAACACGCCGAGGAAAGCCCGCCACCACAACTTCGCAGCTGGCTCGGTCCACGGCGTGGCATGGCAGGACAGCGCCGCAGGTGCGAGACCGGCCAGGATCACCAGCAGGCCCAGCCGCAGCACCCAACCCACCATGATCATGGCGGCGAGCACGGCGATGACCACGCCGATCACGAGCGTGAGCAAGGCGTTGGCCGGATTGGTCAACGCGTCGACGATCGTGCGACGCAACTGGTCCAGCGAACCATCGGTGGTGACCGACTCACCGATGAGCGCCTGGATCAGCGCGTTACCCAAGGCGATGAGCTCCCGGCACATCGGCATCGCGAAGTTCGCGCCGATGACGCCGATCAGCAGGCGCGGCGCGAGTTCCGCGACGCCGTAGCGGGCCTGCACGCTGTCGCGGCCCATGACCACCACACCGCAGGCGACGATCGCCACCACATAGCAGGTGTTGGCGATGAACAGCGCGCGGGTGCTGATCGTCTGGACCTGCGGCAGGGCGGTCACGTCCGGCACGACGAGGAACGCCCAGGACAGCAACCGCCACAGGGCGTCGATGACGTCCGCGACCCGTGCCGCGATCCATTCCAGGACCCTGTCCAGCACCGCCGCGATGGTGAACGGGTTGTACATCAGTTCGTCCCGAGGATCCCGCGCAGGATGCTCATCAGCACCGGCGCGAGCACCGCCAGGCCATAGCCGGTCGCGGCACCCTTCAGCGCACCCTTGGCCTTCTCCACCTGACCGGGGTCACCACCGGCCATCAGGTACAGGGCACCGCCGTAGGTGAGGAACAGCGTGGCGACGCCGACGAGGATCCCGACGATCCAGGCGATGAGGTTGTTGATGACGGTGTCCAGGCTGTTGACCGCCAGTAGTTCTGGCGGCCCAGCCTGAGCCGCACCCGCCGCGACTGCGACAACGATGAGGACGATCACGGTGGACAGGAACAGACGGGATAGGAAACGGCGCATCTGGTCTTCACCTCCCACCCCGCCGGATGGCGGGGCATGCGCGACAGTCGATAGGGAAGCGCCGCCCGCAGGGGCGGAGACCGTGGAAGCACTCTCCTTCCACACCAGGTTCGGAAATTGTGGTGAGCACGGACCGACGCCGGGCCGAGTCACCACCCACACCGGGCGGCGCCCAAGACCGCCTGCAAACCCGGCTGGCGTACCGGGGGTGGATCGGTCTTGTGACCGCCAAAAGCCGCTGTTGGCCGCGAACTGCGGGGACCTGGCACCCAACAGCGGCCAACGACTACCCAACTGTTGGGGCGTCTCCTCGTGGCCGGGACATGCATCGGACTCGGTGGACTTGTGCACGTGCGCCTGCCCCCACCTTCGCGCAGCGACCTTCTCCGACTGCGGCGGTCCCTGCGAGGAGGTTGCTGATGATGGTGGAGGATCTGTGGTGGTGGCGGTGCTCGGTTTCGGCGCTCGTGGGCACACACTGGGTACATGGCCCATCACGACAAGCGGATGCCTGAGCACCTGCTGATCACCATCGAGCAGCAGAAAGATCCCGTGTCGGCGGTGTCCGAGGACGACGCCCGACGCCGCTCGGTCGCCTATCCCACGCTGATGTGGAGCGCGCCGGTCTTCGGCTGCGCCGAGGAGGTCGACGGCCGGTGGCGGATCGTGCGGCTTGACGCCGACGAGCCACAGCATGCCCGCGACAGCCTCGCGTCGCACTTCCGAAAGCTGTTCAGCGAGACGCCGCCGACCGTCGAGAACGCGGCCGTGCGGGCGGCGTACGAGACGGCGTACGAGGTGCTCGACTGGGAGCCGCTCAATGAGCTGACCGTCAGTGGCCGTCGTTACCGGATCATCCGGGCGCAGCCGTTCATCCGGATGGGACCGGACGGACCGGAGCCGCCCCGGCCCACCGACGCCGACCCGTACCCGCCGGGCGCGGCGGAACGGACCACGTCGCCGATGGACGGATTCGTCATCGACCCGGCCGCGGGCACCGGGCTCACCGACGCCCTCGTGCGGATGGAACTGGTCTCGGCGTCCTACCCGGCGACATCCGTCCCCGCCGACGTGTACGCCGACTCTTGCCGGGCGCTGGTGACGCACCCGAACGTGGTGCTGCTCCCGGTCGGTTTCACCGTCGGGGAGCACGTCGACGGCAGGTGGCGACCCCGCTCGTTCACCACGTACCCGACGCCGCAGGCCGCCCGTGACGCGGAGTCCTTCGCCATCGCCGACATTCCACGCGACGCCAACACCCCAATCGAAGAGGTCATGGCGGCTTACGCGCACGCCCGCGCGGAGCACCGTCCTCCACGCACCGACGACTTCGAGGTGGGCGGTGTGCCGTGCCGGGTGACCCGGGTCGAGACCTTCAGCCGGTACGGCCCGGACGGTCCGGAAGGACCCCGCCCCTCAGACCACGACCCGCTACCGCCGCCAGCCAGTCAGGTCGAACAACTCCGCGCGCAGGGCCTGATGCCCGAACCAGACTGACCCGAACACGGCAGCAATTCGGCGGCAGGTACCCGTACGCCCGCCGTGCACCGCAGGCGGCGCGCGTCACGCCCTGCGGCCCGATTGCGGTGACGGTTGACGTCCGCAACCCGAGGTGCGGATGGTTCCAGGGACCGGCCAGGACCTTCGAGGACTGTAGGTCATGCCAGCAGTGGTGGAACGGCAACGGTGAGCACTGCGGTGGCCGGTGCTGATCTACACCGGGGTGCCCTATCTATTCACGGACCCCCCGAGTCGCCGCAGTAGGGTCTGGCCAAAGGTGCACAGCAGAACGCGCCAACGGGTGAACGCAGACCATCAATGCGCGCTTGGGGTCGTCGTGTTCCGAACCAGATCCCAGGGCGGTCAGGAGCTGCTACCAGGAGACGACGGTGTAGTTCTTGAACAGGACGCCGTGCAGTGGTGTGCCGGATTCGCCGCTGATGATGGGGTGGTAGATGCGGGCTGCGGCGTCGATGACGTCCAGTGGTGGTTGCCAGCCGGTGGCGGCGCGGTGGGCTTTGATGGTGGTGGGGTTCTCGTCGGTGATCCAGCCGGTGTCGACGGCGCACATGTGGACGTGGTGTCCGGCGAGGTCGGTGGCGCCGACGCGGGTGAGCATGTTGAGGGCGGCTTTGCTGACGCTGGTGTGGGGGTGCCGGGTGGGGCCGGTGCTGTCTTCGGAGAACCAGCCTTCGCGGCCGGTCACGTTGATCACGTACCGGTTGTCGGGGCCGGGTGCGGTCAGGGCGGGGCGGAGCCGGTCGAGCAGGAGGAACGGTGCGACGACGTTTACCAGTTGCACTTCCAGTAGTTCGACGGGGTCGATCTGGCCGATGGTGGCCGTCCAGGAGTTCGTGGTGCCGGGCACGACGAGGGCGCCGGTGGCGTCGATGATGGAGGTCAGCTCGCGGCGGGGTGGTTCCGGGAGGGCGGCGAGCCGCAGGCTCCAGTCGGGTGGTGTGGCACCGGGCCGGAACCCGGTCGCGGATTCGATGGCGACACCGGTGGGGGCGGCGTGCAACTCTGCGGCGATGAGAGGTTGGTAGGCCCAGTGAGGTCGGCGTACGGTCTGGGCGGCGTTGTTGATGAGGATGTCGAGTCGGGGTGCGCCGTCGGTCAGTCGTTGGGCGATGTCGAGGACTTGGCGGGGGTCGCGTAGGTCAGCGCCGATGATGCGCAGTGACGTGAGCCAGTCGGTGGCGTCGGGTTCGTGTGAGTACCTTCGGGCGGCGTCGGCGGGGAATCGGGTCACGATGGTGACGGTGGCGCCGTCGCGGAGTAGTTTCAGCGCGGTCTGGAAGCCGATTTTGACCCGGCCTCCGGTGACTACCGCGCGGCGGCCGGTCAGGTCGGTGCGGGCGTGGCGGTGTCGGCGGTGCAGGTCCGCGCAGGTGGGGCAGAGGGCGTGGTAGAAGGGGTCGACGGTGCGGAACCGGTCGCGGCAGGCGTAGCAGTGGCGGTCTCGTCGGGTGCGTCCGACATTGGCCGTGTCGGTGTCGTCGGTGGGTTCTGCGACCGGTACGCCGTCGGCGCGGTCGGCGGCTGCGGTGGCGGCGTCGGCGACCACGGCCCGGTCAGCGGCGGCGGTCCTTCGGCGTCGATCAGCGCGGCGTTGGCGCTGCGCGTCCTTGAGCAGTCCGTCGACGGCGCGTTGCACTCGTTGACGTATCGGGTCGTTGACGGGCAAGGCGCGGATTTCGCCGAGCACCCGCAGGGCTTGCTCGACCTCGGCGCTGTTCATCGTTCCTCACCATCCCGTCGGCGTGGGCGGACCGGATTCGAACCGGTGTCCTCCGCCTTGAGAGGGCGGCGCGTCGACCTCTGCGCTACCGACCACGCGACGGGGGTGGGACCCGACCGGACTCGAACCGGCATCCTCCGCCATGTAATAGCGACGCGACTACCTCTGCGCTACGGGCCCCACCACGAGGCATCGTAGCGACGCCGATTACTTTGCCGCCAACCGATTAGTCCTGCAGGGTGTTGACCCCGACCGGCGCTGCCCGTGCGCCCACCGGCCGCCATTTCGTGACCGAGGACCGCCCGGCGGTGTCCGAGAGTTCGAGGAGGGCGAGGGTGATTAGGATCCCGGTAGGTGACGGGGGTGCCCGTCGGTGACGGCGCGGATCTCGGCGACGGCGTCGCGCCAGTGCATCGACTGGCGTTCGGTGCCAAAGTGGAGGTGTTCGGCGCAGAACCAGTAGGCGTTTTCCGGGTGGCCGACCCAGCCGACGGCTCTGCGCGCTTCGAGTCCTGCTTTCTCATGGTCGTTGACGGCGAAGTTCACCACGGTGAATTGGGTAGCGCTGTCGGTTGATCCACAGACGAGGCACAGCGGTGGCTTCATGAAAGCAAGTGTCGCAGCTTCGATCCGCATCTCTGCACCAGGTTTCCGAGGGATAGGCGCTCTGCTGGTGCAGGTTCGCACCAGCGTTGTCGCTGGCGGTTGCCCTGATCAGGGACGGCGTGATCGGTTTTCGCGGTCACGTCGCTGGGTTCTTCTGAAGATTGCGTCGCTTACCGCGTCTTCCGGCCGCGACAGCATCGATCGGCGACGAAGTGGTTGCATCGGAGCATGGTGAAGCCGCTGCTCGACGCGGGATACCGGCTGTAGGCCCGTCGTCTCCGTGCCCAGCTTTCTGCCGTAGACCTGCCGCACCATGCGGCGATGGTGGCGAAGCCTTGCGGGCCGCCGGGGGATGCCGAATCGGATCAGGTGCCGGCGGACGGTTTCGGGGGTGAGTGCGAGGTCGGCGGCGATGTCGCTGGCGGAGCGCTGCCGTACTTCGCTCTACTCGCGCACCCAACCGGGATCAGCCGAGCAGCGCCAGCGCTGAATGGTCGGGTCGGCGTAGGCAGCCACGGCAGCGCGGCGATCCGACGGCTGCCAGGAGCGAAGCAGCAGATCGTTCGCGTGGATCTCACGCTGCGCCAGCGCCGCCACAGGGCTCGCCCTTCGACGGCCGGCGGACGGCAGCATGCCTCGGCCGTTGCCGCTCTGCACGACATCATGCGAGAGGGTCTTGTTCCGCATTGTCGGGTGGATTTATTCGCCGGACCAGGTCATCAGCGTGGTTCGACGGATGAGCCTGGCGGGGCGTGGCCGTAGCCGCACGTGGGCGAGTTCGCCCTTGCGGATGGCGTTGATCAGGCGTTTTTCGGCTTGGTCGCGCCAGTGCGAGGCGAGTTGGCCTTGGATGCCACGGCGGGCAGCGGCGACCTGGACGGTGACGCCTTCGAGTCGGGTTTCGGCGATGATGTTCGCGTCGTCGGCGTCGATCACTCCGATGGCAACGGCCCGTGCGAGGACGAAGTCGGGGTGGTCCCACGGCTGTAGCGGTGTGCGGGGACCGGCGGGTTCGCTGTCGAGCGGGTCGGTGGTGACGTCCGCGTAGCGAATCTTGAGTCCGGCGCGTTCGGCGGAGTCGAGCATGCGCCCGAGAACGCGGCGCTGGTCGGCGTCGACGCGCTCCAGTAGCTGCTCCCAGAAGGTCTTGAGCATCTCCGCATCGATGTCCTCGACCTCGCCGTGGAAGCCGCGGGCGATGTTACCGGCCCGCTTGCGTAGGCCAGGTAGGGCGATGCCGATCGCGCCGATGCCCCAGCCGGCCCCGTCGCGGCGGGCCCGTACGACCAGCTCCCGCCACACCGTGTCGCGGACCTGCGGTGCGGTGTCGCGGTTCAGCAGGAAGGCCTTCAATTCGTCGAGGGCCATGAGCCGCGGCGGGCAGCCGGGGATGCCGCGGCCGTCGAAGGCGATCGGCACGGGCCGACGGACGAGAAGATCGAAGGCGCGTTGGTGGGCGTCGAGCGGCGACACGCGGATGGAGGTGGACGGCATGAACCTCTCCCGGGGATTCCGAAGCGCCGTACCGACTGGCACGGCCAGGCTCATCCACTCACACCCACCCAACAGCAATCGGAGTATGTCGATGGAGGGTAAGTGGTCGGTGTATCGGGTACGGGCGTGTTGGGCGCAGGTCGGGGCCTTGACCGCTCGACGGTCCGGCGCAGGTCACGAAGGGCCGGAGTTCAATCGCGTTGGCAGTGTCGGTTGTTGGTGCAGCTCAAGGCCCTGTTGGCTGCTGTTGGCCAAGAACCTGGCCAACAGCAGCAGCGGCCGGGTTTCTTGCTGTCTCGCCGAGTGCAGACGGCCAACCCGACAGAGCGCAGCGCCCGGCGCTCGGGCCTGCCAGCTGACGGTGTCGCCGGCAGAGTCGACCCTGCCGATCGGGTGAATGCCTAACGCAGAGCGCGGCATCGCCTGTTGGGTCCGCTGTCTCACGTCGTTGGGTGATGCCAGGCCGCTGTTGGGCTGAACCAGCCGGGCTGAGTTCTGGGCGAGGTGTCGGGTTGAGCGGCGTCGACCCAGCGGTTGGCCTGTTGGCCAACGGTCCTGCCGTGCCCGTGTCGCTGTTGGGTGCTGTTGGCCTGGTTGAGCCGTCCGGCCCCCGCACATCGGGGTCCGGTCGCCCTATTGGGAGTCGTGAGCACGGGCCAGCCGGTGGAAGCCACCCGCCGATGACCGAACCCTTCGCAACACCCGCACACCCCAATGTGTCGCCTCAGCCGCGACGCGGCGAACGAGCGAGTCGCGACACGCCCCCGCCCGATGGGGTCGCGTACCGCGACTTCCTCCGGGTGGACCTCGCTGCCGGTCCGCCGGTCCCGATCTCGATCTGGCGTGCCGTCGGCGCAGTCGGCGACAACGAGGAGCCGATCCACCAGCGGCTGGCGCGACGAGTCGTCGTCACCTATAGCCGCCGCGGCGCGGCCGTGGTCGACTTTGACGGCGACCCCGCCATACGGGAAGCCGCCGCGGCGACCGGCCGCCGGTACCTGCCGGTGACCCAGCCCGCCGACCTCGCCGACATCGACGCCGTCCAGGTGGACCTGGTCGTGCTGCGGTGGCCTCGACCGCACCCCGCAGTCGAGGCTGTGGCGGATCTGTTCCGCGCTTTCCGGCTGGTGGTCACCCCGGACGGCTTCGCCGTGCTCATCGTCGACCCGACCCAGGACGGCGGCAGCTACCCCGAACAGAGCCGCCGGTTAATCCCCGAAGCCCGCTCCGGCGGCATGCGCCACCTGCAACGCATCATCGCGATCACCGTCCCCACCGCTGGCACCGACAGCGACACTACGCCCGAGGACGACACCACCTCCGGCGATTCGGCGACCGGACGTCCTGTGCGCGTCGATGTCCTCGTGTTCGTCGTGGCGGGAGGCCGCCGTGGCTGACAGGCAGCTCAGCGCGTCGTTGATGTCGCCGCCGCAACGGTCGGTGTGGCTGGTCGGCCAACGCCCGGTCGCCGCCCAACGGCGCGGGAAGTACGTGCTCGGCTCGGCCGCGCATCCGCAACGGACATGGCCGGACCTGGCCGCCGCCGCGATCATCCGGTACAGCCAGCCTGGCGACCTCGTCCTCGACCCCCTGGCGGGTGTCGGCACCACGCTGATCGAAGCGGTGGCGGCGGGTTGCGACACGATCGGGGTCGAGTACGAGCCGGACTGGGTGCGGCTGGCCCAGGCGAACCTGCACCGCGCGAACCGCGCCGGCGGCACCGGTCAGGGCATGGTCTTGGCCGGCGACGCGACCGCCCTGTCAGACGTGCTGCCGTCGGCGCTGCGGGGACGTGTCGCGCTGGTGGTGACCTCACCGCCGCACGGACACCCCCTCCAGGGCCGTGTCGCGAACCGCACCCGCCATGTCGACCGAGCCGCCGGCATGGCCGCCGTACTCACCGGCTGTCTGCCGCTGCTGCGACCGGACGCCACCGTCGTGGTCACCCTCCGCCGCCACCCCAACCATCCGGCAGTCGAGCCGCCGGACGCGATCCCCGCCGCCGGCAGCGCATCAGGTCTGACGCTCATCGAGCACAACATCGGCGTGCTCGCCGACGCCCACGACGGCCGACTCGTTCCCACGTCGCCCGCCAGCAGGTCCGCAACGACCGCCCCGCGACGGAACGACTTGCCCCTCTACTCGAGCGCCTACGAGGACATCTACGTCTTTCGGCACCAGCCGACCGCAGACCTGGTGGCACCCGACCAACACGGAGTGTGCCCATGATTGCCAGCCCGCACCGCCGTACCGCCCGCCCCCGGGTGCGCCCGATCAGCTACCGGCAGGCCAGAGACTTCATCACCACCCGCCACCGACACCTCACCCCACCGCAGGGACACAAGTTCTCCCTCGGCCTGACCAACCACGCCGGCGTGCTCCTCGGGGTCGCGGTGGTCGGCCGACCGCTCGCCCGTCACCTCGACGACGGACTCACCGCCGAGATCACCCGCCTGGCCACCGACGGATCCCGCAACGACTGCTCCGTCCTGCTGGCCGCCGCCTGGCGCGTCGCCCGACACATGGGCTACCAGCGGATGATCACCTACACCCGCGCCGACGAACCCGGCACCAGCCTCCGCGCCGCCGGCTGGACCGCCGTGGCCGACCGTCCCGCCACCCCCGGCTGGGACCGGCCAAGCCGACCCCGAACGTCACACGGCACCGACCACATCGCCCGCACCCGCTGGCAGGTCACCACCCCCGACTGGGCCCGCGAACCCCGAAGGCCGCGCAGGCCACGACGGCGGGGGGACGCTGGATGAGCCACCACACCCACCCGTCCAACCGGTTCCTGTACCACCAGGACGAGAAGGTCACCCTCTACACCGGCGACGCCCAGCAGGTCCTCGCGACCCTGCCCGCGGCAAGCGTCGACATCGTGGTCACCAGCCCGCCCTACTACGGGCTGCGGGACTACCGCCAGCCCGGCCAGTACGGGCTCGAACCCACGCCCCAGGACTACGTCAACACGATGGTCAACGTCTTCGGGCACGTCCACCGGATCCTCAAGCCCACCGGCACGCTCTGGCTGGTCCTCGGCGACTCGTACAGCCTCAACTCCGGCGGCGCACCCCAAAGCGGCACCTACTCCGGCTACCGCAGCCCCGACACCACCCGACCCGGACTCATCCGCCCCCGCACCCAGGACATCCTCCCCGCCAAGAATTTGATCGGCATCCCATGGCGGGTCGCTCTCGCGCTGCAAGCTACCCGGCAGTGGATCCTTCGCCAGGCCGTCGTCTGGCACAAACCCAACGCAATCCCAGAAAGCGTACGAGACCGGCCATCCTGCTCCCACGAATACATCTTCCTCCTGGCCCGATCACGCTTCTACTACTTCGACCTCGACGCCATCCGCGTCCCAATGTCCAGGCCAGAGGCGCTGGACGGAACCAGGATCATCGGTGGCCGACGCAAAGGAACCCAGGGCGGCATCGGGGCCACAGCCCGCCGCCGAGGCGTCACGCCCTACGGCGCGAACCAGCCCAAGTACGTCACCGACCCCGCCGCCCACCACAGCAACACGGCCCGCAACAACCTCCTCGCCAACGGCCGCGCCCACCGCAGCCACCACCCCCGAGGCAAGAACCCGGGATCAGTCTGGTCGACCCCCACCCGCCCCTTCCGGGAAGCGCACTTCGCCGTCTACCCGATCGACATACCCCTACGCGCCATCCGGGCCGGGTGCCCGCCCGGTGGCGTCACCCTCGACCCGTTCAGCGGCGCCGGCACCACCGGCCTCGCCGCACTGCAGCTCGGCCGCACGTACATCGGCATCGACATCAACGCCGACTACCACGACATAGCCCTTGACCGAATCGATACACCGCGACAGCGCGGCAGGCGTCCATGACCGGCCGCTCCCCGTCCACACACAACGGCACGCGGCCCGAGGGCATCACAGGCGCGAAAACCCTTTCGGCCAAAGGATCGCTGAAGAGGGAGGCCGCGACTGAACCCGACGGCGCGCCGCTGGACAGAGACCTCGTTCTGCACGAACCACTGCCGCATGCGCGGAACGCTGTGGGTGTAGGTCGGCTCGCGCAGCCATCTACCGGCGAATACCTACAACCGTCACCGGCGTTACCGATTCCAGCGCTCGTGGACACTGCGCGCGGATCTGACGTCCGCTGCGTAGTCACGCCAGTCGACCGCGATGGACGGCTTGCCGATCGGTCCGTACTTGCGTTCATGGGTTGGCTCGCAGGTCAGGCGGTTACGTTTGTCAATGAACCTGGCCTGATTGTCATCGCCCGCACCGGTGGCAGCGGCCGAGTCGACCGGCGTGGCCATCTGCGGCTTCCGCTCGCCGTGCGCCGCAGATGTGGGATCGTCACCGGAGATCGGGTGCTGGTCGCCGCGAACCGGCAGCGCAACGAACTGCTGGTGATTCCGATGGCCGCAGTGGACGCCATGGTTGTCCTCTACCGCGAGCCAGGCGACAGCCAGGCGCGACGATGACCGGGCCGATGGATCATCGCAACGCGCAGGTGGAGACGCTGCGGAGTCTGCTCAAGCAACTGGGGATCACCCCTGAGCAACTGCTCACCGAGACGACGGCGGCGTCGGTCGCGGTGCCGACGTTCGACGAGTATGTAGGCCAGGTTGCCGAGGCGGTCTCACCCGGTACCCGCCGGGTCTACGGCTCGTACTGGCAGCGCATCTGCCGTCAGTGGGGAGAGCGGCGGATTACCGAGCCGACGCCCCTAGAGATCAAACGGCTGGCTGAGGACATCCGTAGCGATGTGGTCGTGCGCCGCAACGCGCGCGGTGGCCGTACCGCGGCCGAACACCTGATCGCCGCCATGCGCTGTATCTACCGGCATGCGGTCATGGACGGGCTGATCCGGGAGGCCGACAACCCCGCCGCGAAGGTGGCCAAGCCCCGCCGGCTGGCCAGCATCCGCCGCGCTGTCCCGGAGGCGCAGCTGGCTGAGATCATCCATATCGCCACAACCACCGGTAACGACCCACACCTGGACGGCCTGCTGATCAGGCTGCATCTGGAAACCGCCTGCCGCCGCGGCGGGGCGCTGGCGCTGCGCCGGCGAGACCTGGATCCAGACCAGTGCCTGATCTATCTACGAGAAAAGGGCGGCACCTCTCGCTGGCAGCCGGTCTCACCGACCCTGATGCAGCACCTGCTGGCCCACCACGCCGAGCGCGGCGACGGCGACCGCAACGGCAGCCTGTTGCGCTACCGTAACGGCCGACCGTTGACCTACCGCCGTTACGATCACCTATGGCACCGGATCGGAACCCACCTGCCCTGGGTCGCGGCGCAGCAGATCAGCACCCACTGGCTGCGCCACACCACCCTGACCTGGGTAGAGCGCGCGTTCAGCTACGCGGTGGCCCGCGCCTACGCCGGACATTCCGGTAGTAACGACGCCGGCACGACGATGACCTATGTGCGGGCCGAGGCCCAGGAAGTCGCTGCTGCCCTGGCCGCGCTTACCGGCGAGCCGCAACCTCTGGCCCGCCCGACATCACCGTGGTCACCAGCAGCGGCCGGGACTACAGCCCTGCTGCAGTGATCTTTTCCGTCAGCTGAAAATTTGCTGAAGATCGCTTTGTGTGAGGGGTGTCGGCTGCTGGCGACCGGTGAGGTGGGCGGGTTGGGGTTTTTGTGACGGTAATTGGCGACGGCCGCATGGGGTTGAAGCACCCGATCGTATGCGGAGGGTGGTCGTCCGTGATGGACGTGGGTCATCAGTGCTCTTGTGCCGGTATCCCCGGGGTGTCTAGCGTGTCGATCACTTTTTGATCATCGGGAGTGTGTGATGCCTGTTGGCCGCCGTGGGGGCACTGCGTTTGACCGTTTCGGGGCGCGGGGGAGGGCCCGGGCTGGGGTCCTGGCGGTGGCGCTGCTGGTGGGGTTGTTGCCGGTGGTGCAGCTGCGGGGGCCGGCGGTGGCGGCGGCGCCGGCGGCGGCGCCGGCGGTGGAGCCGGGTGATTCCCGGTCGGTGGCGAGTGTCGCGGTGCGGCAGCAGGCGCAGGATCCGGACCCTGATGACGAGGTCACGGTGACGGAGCCGCTGCCGGCAGGAAGGTTCCCTGCCGGCGGTGAGGCGGTCCTCGACCTTCAGGCGGATGCCGCAGATCGGGAGGCGTTCGGGCTGACGGTCGAACCCGCTGAAGGGGCGCCTGCGGGTGAGGGTGTGGCGGCGCGGGGCCTGACCGGTGGTGAGGTTGGGTCGGTGCGGGTGCGGTCGTTTGACCGGTCGGCGTCGGTGGCGTTGGGTAACGCGGGCCCGTTGTACTCGCTGTCCCGGGCGGACGGGTCTGCGGCGGCGGGTGCGGTGCAGGTGGTTATCGATTATGCGGATTTCGCGCAGGCGTATGGGGGTTCGTTTGCTGACAGGTTGACGTTGGTGCGGTTGCCGGGGTGCGCGGCGACGTCGCCGGAGGTGCCGGAGTGTTCGGCTGGCCCGGTGTGGGTGTCGGCGACGAATGATCCGCACGCGAAGACGTTGACGGCGGTGGTGGATGTCAGTGGCGACCCGACCGGTGATGGGCGCCGTACGGGTGTGTTCGAGGGCTTCGCGTCGGAGTCGACGGTCGAGTCGACCGGGGTGTACGCCCTGGCGTCGTTGGCCTCTGGCGGGTCGACCGGCTCGTACACGGCGACGGATTTGAAGCCGTCGGGGTCGTGGCAGGTGGGGGAGAGCGCGGGGTCGTTCACCTATTCGTATCCGTTGCCGGAGCCGCCGTTGCCGTATGGGCAGACGTTGGGGTTGGGGTTGTCGTACAGCTCGTCGGCGGTGGATGGGATGACGCACGGGACGAACAACCAGTCCGGCCCGGTGGGGTTGGGTTGGTCGTATTCGCCGGGCTATGTGGAGCGGATGTACAAGCCGTGTCGGACGTATCCGACGGAGATGTGTTGGGAGTCCCCGGACGGTGAGGACGGGGAGGCGGCGACCAATGATGTGGCGGCGTCGCATATCACGATCTCGTTGCAGGGGCAGTCGACGCAGATCGTGAAGACGACGGCGGGGGTGTGGAAGCCGGTTGACGATCTCGGGTGGCGGGTGGAGTTCCTCTCCGGTGGTGCTGAGGACGATGGCTACTGGAAGGTGTGGACGCAGGACGGCACGGAGTACCGGTTCGGGTATGTGCGGGACGCGGTGTGGAAGATGTCGTTCCTGGGGGATGAGGCGGGGGAGCCGTGCCACGACGTGTATCCGAACTCGTGTCGGGATCCGTGGCGGTGGAACCTGGACCGGGTTCGGGACGCCAACGAGAACGAGACCTATCTGCACTGGACGCGGGAGACGAACCACTACAAGCGCGCGCTGAGCGGTTCGATCCTCGAGTACGACCGCGGCGGGTACCTGTCGGAGATCGAGTACGCGAAGAACGTCACCGAGACGGGTGCGGTTCCGGTCGGCCGGGTGCTGTTCAGTTGGGCGAACCGGTGTGTGGAGCGCACCGCCGAAGAGGACCCGTTGAACAACACTCCGGCGTCGTGTCCGTCGCTGTCATCGAACCCGACCTCCTACCCCGACGTGCCCGGTGACCTGTCCTGCGGGTCGTCGTCGTGTGGGAACTACACCCAGTCGTTCTTCACCAGCAAAATTCTGGACCGGGTGACGTCGTATCAGTGGAACGCGGGTACCGCGGCGTGGAACAACGTCGGCCGGGTGCAGTTGCGCTACAAGGTGGTCAACCCGCCGGGTATCACCGACCGTGTTTTCATCCTGGACTACATCCGGCCGATCGGGTTGATCGGCGCGGACGCGAACAAGATCGACCTGCCGCCGGTGAACCTCGACTACGTCGACGGCGTCCAGCCGGACTACCGTGACGGTCGGGTCGACTACGACGAGGCCGGTCTGGGTGTGTCGGCGATGCGGATGCCGCGGCTGCTGGTGGTCCGCAACGGTCTCGGTGGCCGTACGGAGGTCACCTACGGCACGCAGAAGCCGTGCCCGCAGGGTGGGTCGAACCAGTCGGGCTACACCAGCTGGCACAACGGCAAGCAGGGCAACTGGGACGTCAACACCGAGGACTGCTACCCGATCTTCCACTCACCGCCCGGCGCCGACCCAGGGTTCGGGATCTTCCACAAGTACCTGGTCAAGAAGATTGTGGTGAAAGATCAGGTGGGTGGGTCACCGGACCAGGTCACCCAGTACGACTACTCGGTCGGGAACCCGGCGTGGAAGAACCCCAACAACCCGCTCGTGCCGGACGCCAACGAGTCGTGGAGCATCTTCGCCGGCTACAACCGCGTGCGGGTGCTGCAGGGCTCGGGGACGGATCCGTCGAAGTACACGGTGTGGATGTCGAACTTCTTCCGCGGCATGTACCACGACATCCGTGACCAGGCCAGCGGCGGCGGCATCAAAGAAACCACGGTCACCGACTACGCCGGTAACACCTACGACGACCACTACGCCCGCGCCGGCCGGACCCTGCAAACCCGGCACTACCGGATGACCACCTACAACGCCAACCCCGCCGACGCCGCCTACACCGAAGTCGCCAGCACCCGCTACGACCACATCATCCAAGGCAGCTTCAACGGCCCCGGCTACGCCAATCCCCGCCAAGTCCGCCTTGGCCTGGAGAACTCACGCGTCAAACTCGACGACGGCAGCTGGCGACACAGCGAAGAGAAAACCATCTACGAGTCCACGTACGGGCTGCCGATCCGGTTCCACCAGTACAACCAGGTCGGCATCGCGGACAACACCTGCACCTCCTACACGTACGCCCAGCGCGACACACCGAGCTCCAACTACTTGATCAACTACCCGGAGCGGGTGGAGACCTGGTCCGGCGACACCTGCGGCTCCGGAACACTGCTGTCCCGCACGGTCACCTTCTACGACACCTACACCACCGAAGGTTCCCAGACCCCCTTCGACGGCAACGTCGCCGAGACCCGCACCTACACCAGTCCGAGCACCTATGTGTCCAGCGGCCGCAGCACCTACGACAACATGGGCCGCCTCTTGACCTCGACCGATCCGGCCGGGCTGACCATCACCACCGCCTACAGCCCAGTGGTCAACTGGCCTGACAACGGGATCACCAGCACCGTCGGCGGTGGGTTCAACCACACCAGCACGACCTTGATCGATCGGCACACGGGTGAACCCGCGCGGATCACCGACCCGAACGGCAAGATCACCGACCTGGTCTACGACCCCCTGGGCCGTCTGGCAGAGGTGTACCTGCCGGGGCAGGCCAAGTCCTCCGGGGTGCCGTCGCTGCGGTTCAGCTACCAGATCACTTCCAGCGGCATCGGCCAACCCACCGCCCCGGCACGGACCAGAACCGAAACGCTGCAATCCCACAGCGGCAGCCCCGTCTACCTGAACTCCTACCAGTACATCGACGGTCTCGGACGCGGCAGAGAAGCACAGCAGCCTGGCCCGAACGGCGGACGGGTTGTCACCGCCACCACCTACGACGCCCGTGGCAACGTCGCCGCCACCACCGACCCCTTCCACAACACCTCCGCGGCCGGTTCCGGGCTGGTTAACCCCACCCTGTCTACCGTTCCGGCGGTCCACGAGACCAGTTACGACCACCTCAACCGGCCCACCACGCAGGTCGACAAGAAACTCGGCACGGCCTGGCGTCAAACCTCGACCACCTACAACGGCGACCGCACGATGGTCGTTCCCCCGACTGGTGGCACCAAGACCGTCAGCCACACCGATGTGCGCGGCAATGTCACCCGCCTGGACCAGTACACCTCGGCCAGCGATCCGAACGCATACCAGAGCACCACCTACACCTACGACCTCCTCGACCAACTCACCCACGTCGTCGACCCCGCCGGCAACAGCTGGACCACCACCTACGACCTCGCGGGTCGCACCACCCACAAGACAGACCCCGACTCCGGCACCACCACCACCCACTACGACACAGCAGGGCGGCTCGCCTATACCGTCGACAGCCGGGGGCAGAAGATCTCCGCCGAGTACGACAACTTGTCCCGCACGATCGGACGTTGGTCCGGCGACGTGGGGAGCGGCGCCAAACTGGCCAGCTATGTCTACGACAGCATCGCCAAGGGGCAGTTGACCTCCGCCACCCGCCATCACGGCGGCGGCGACTACACCACGGCCGTGACCGGCTACACCGACCGCTACCAGCCCACCGGCACCACCGTCACCCTCCCCGCAGCCGTAGGTGCCCTCGCCGGCACCTACGGCACCACGTTCACCTACGACAAGGCCGGACACCTCACCAGCAGCAGCCAACCTTCCGCGGGCGGGCTGCCCACCGAGACCCTCACCTTCGGCTACGACAACAACGGCTACCCCACCACCATGACCGGCGTCGACACCTACGTCGCCGCCACCAGCTACTACGCCCACGGCCCCACCCACCAACTCCTCCTCGGCGCCACCGGCAAACGAGTACGACTGACCAACACCATCGACCAACAGACCGGCCGACTCGACGCCACCAGCATCGACCTCGAAAACACTCCTGGCGCCTTCACCACCAAGTACGCCACCGGCTACCGCTACGACGCCGTCGGCAACATCACCTCCACCCTCGGCAGCACCAACGGCACCGCCGACCAGATCGAATGCTTCCGCTACGACCCCCTACGCCGACTCACCACCGCCTGGACCGGCAACACCCCAACCACCACCGCCTGCGACCAAACACCGCAACGAGGCGGCAGCATCGACCCCTACTGGCGCTCCTGGGAATTTGACACCGTCAGCAACCGCACCACCCAAACCGACCACAACCCCGCCGGCAACACCACCTGGACCTACACCCACCCCGCCCCCGGTACCAGCCAACCCCATGCCGTCACCAGCATCACCGCCACTGGCCCCCTCGCCACCACACCGACCCGGTCGTTCACCTACGACGCCGCCGGCAACACCCTCACCCGGAACAGCGACACCGGTGTGGCGCAGCAACTGGCATGGGACGCCGAAGGACGCCTCGACACCCTCACCGAAGGCACCGACGACACCACCTACATCTACGACACCGAAGGCAACCGGCTCATCAGCCGCGCCCCCGACAAAACCACCCTCTACCTCGGGAACACCGAACTCACCCTTACCAACGGCAGCAACCAAGCCGACGGCACCCGCTACTACACCGCCGCCGGCCGCACCATCGCCGTCCGCACTCTGGCCGGCCTGGTCTGGAGCGGCGCCGACCACCACGGCACCGAACAAGTTCAAATTTACGCCAACGACCTCACCCCCAACCGCAATCGCCTTTTGCCATATGGCGAAGACCGCACCACGCCACCCTCTATCTTCCTCGGCACCCGAGGATTCGTCGGCGGCACCCGCGACGATACCGGCCTGACCCACCTCGGCGCCCGCGAATACGACCCCAGCATTGGCCGATTTATCAGCGTCGACCCGATCCAGGATGTCGCCGACCCGCAACAATGGAGCGGCTACAGCTACGCTAACAACAACCCCACGACCCTCAGCGACCCCGACGGACTTATTCCCCTCGCCACCGGCGGCGGAGCCGCAGAAGACGCCCACTGGAAGAAGCAAAACAAAAAGGTAACTTACAACCTCCACAAGAATAGGTGGACCGTTGTTAAGGTGAAGCCTCTCCCTAAGCCTGTCAAAAGAGAGACTCCACCCATCAAGTCTGGTGGCAGCAAGTCGGCCATTCTCCTCGGGACGTTTGCAATTGCGGCACCGGATCGCGAGGAGCTTGAGGCTGAAGTCAACAAGTACTCCATCGACGGCTCGATGCTCGCGGGTGACCTTCAAATCAAGGAGTCGTACGTAGGTAAGAAAATCTGTGACGCACACCCTGACTGGTGTACGGCGGAGGCCCTTGAGTCTGCGGAGCTATCCGATCAGATCGACGGCTTGGGCTACCATGTGCTCGCTGGTGGCTTCTATGCGAGCAAGCGGCCCCCCCACAACGCAACCGTCACCGTCTATGACGCGGAAGGCAGCATTATCCATCGCACCCGCCTGGTCAGCGGAAACATGACTCCTGAGGAGAAAGCGAAGGGATTCCCTCTCAATACCCTGCTGGCGCACACGGAGTCAAGGGCGACTCGCCATATTCCTCTGCAGCCTGGCCAAACGATGTTGATTGAAGGCCAGTATGCTCCCTGTAGTGCATGTAAGTACGCGATGCGTGTTGCAAGTAAGGGTGGCGGGACCTATGTCTACACGTGGGAGGGCAACATGAGAGTATCGGTCGGCGGTAGGGTGATCCGTCGTCGCTGAGGCAGATGAATGCCTAGGGGGTGAAAGTGAACGCGTCGAGCAACCGGCAGATGTGGGAAGTCCAGAGCGTGGACATTGACCGCCACCTTGAGAAGGGCTGGCACTCGGTCGCAATCAACGCAACGAATGGAAGAGGCGAGCTGTACCTGGAGCTTCAGCTCGACACTGACGAGGACGAATGCGAGGACGGTTATTGCATAGTCGATTCTCCTGCCTATCCCGTTTCCGCTCAATTAATGGACGATTCTCTCCGGCGGCTGGCGCTACACCGTACTCTTTACGGTGGAATTGAGGAGTGCGGGATCATAGGAGAATCGCTGTATTTTGTCCTGTCGGACCGGGCGCAGGATACTTTCGGGTGGCCGAGGCGACTTGAGCTGTCACTTGCGTCTACGATGAACCAACTCGAGTCGCTGCGCCGGGGATTGGGTAGGATCCTGAATGCGGCAGGAGAAGGTGAGCGTCCCCTGCTGCGGTTGTAGAATCCGTTGGGAGCGCGCCATTTCAGCCTCAAATTGGGTGGGAGACTGTGGAACTTGATGTACCGGTCGGCAAAGAGGGTGCACGTATACTTCAGGAAAGGTGGGTTAGGGCCGGGCTCCTTGCCGTCGACGTGCGTCTTGTTGCGACCGAGGTGGAGGAACTCTCCCAGAGTCCGAACGGTCTAGGGCAGTGTATTTGGGCCGTGTCTGAGCAGGGCCTATTCCTGCAGCCTTTGTCGGACGAGTTGGCGCTGACCGAACTTGGCTTTGGCTGGGCCTGGAGACTTAGGGCGGTGCGGACTGGGAAGGGCCTCCTGCTGGAGGTGGTTGAAAAGTTGACAGGCAGGCTCCAGCATAGCGGGAAAATGGGCAACCCAGATCCCTTTTTTGTTGATCGCTTACATGAACTGACGAGAAGTCAGGGGCATCTTCTTGAAGATTTCTGAGAAGACATCTGCTTCTCGTATTTGACGTGTGATAGGTTGAGCGTCTCACCATGCGGCTTTGGTCGGGTAATCCAGGTGGCGGGTCTTGGAGTTGATCGCGAATCCGGTTTCTCGATCGGTCGCGTTGGTCGCGCCATCGGATATGGCCGCCGATGGCGCGTCCTGCTCAGCGTGGTTGCGACAGGGCCTCGGCAAAGTCGTGAGAGTGTCCGGCTTGATCCGCTTGGTATAGACGCGCCCGTGCTCGTGGTAGCAGGGCGGGCATGACCCGTTCAGATGATCATCGAGGGTTCTACGCCTTGTTGAATCGTCCCAAGTCATGCCCGCCCTGCCATCATCGGTGATCTCGTCTATGTGCGCCGCACCGGCTGTCCAGGGTCATTGCGTTCTCGGGTTGCTGCTGGTGACGGCGGTGATCAGGTCGTGGGGGCGGCGGTTGGCGTGTCGGGTGGCTCTGGCGATGTTGGTTTCCCCTCTGGTCCGGTGGAAGCCGATCGCGGTGTTACGCAGGGTGGCCATGATAGCGGGTCCGTTGCCGGTCCGGGCCTGATGTGAGTCTTCACGGAACGTCACATCCCGGATATGGTGCAGGGCTTCGACGAGCCACTCGCGGCGGATCCATTCCTGCAGGTCGCTCGGTTGGGCGTCGGCGGCGGGTGGTTTTGCCGCTGCTGGTGGTGGTGGTGCGGGTCCGGGTGATCCGGATGGCTTGTTCGGCATGGGGGGAATCCGATCCGGCCCGGGGTGTGCAGGGTGATGGCTTTGACGGTGCGGGTTTCCCGGCGGCCGTGACCGTAGTCGCGGGTCTGGTGCCCGACCGGGATCTGCGTCCAGGGCAGCGTCTTGAGCTGCGTGAACAGGGTCGGCTGGTTGCCCTTGACCGGGATCAGCAGGTGGGCACCCCGCGCGGCGATCTCGGTCGCGTGGGCGGTCTGGGTATGCAGCGCGTCGGCAGCGAAGATCGGGTCCTTCAGGCTGCCCAGGACCTGTTCGACGGCGTCCAGCAGCGGCGCGAAGGCGGGGATGTCGTTGGACTTCGCCGCGACGGTGATCTGCGCGAGGACGATGCCGGTGCTGGTGTCCAGCGCGGACAGCAGGTGTACCTGGCTGCCGTCGACGCGGCGGGCACCCCGCAGGGTCTTGCCGTCGATGGCGATGACCTGCCGGTACCTCGGTCGCGAGGGACTGTCCGCCAGTCGGGTCCGGGTGCGTAGCCAGGCGAGAGAACCGTCGAGAGCAGGTCGGCGTCCAGACGGATCAACAGTCGCCATATCGTGGTCGTGGCGGGGACCCCGCGTAGGAAGCCGAGCCGGACCCGGGCGATGTCGTCCAGATCGTGCAGCCAGTCCGCGATCGCGGTGACCGACGACGCGCCGGCCATCACCGCGCACACCGCAACCGCGAGCAGCCCGGCAAGCGGGTAGCGCAATCCACGCGGGCTGCGAGGATCCGGCACGGCTGACAACGCGTGCAGCAGCCCAGCCTGATCACCCTCAGTTATCGGTCGGGCAGGCCTGTCGGTGGGGGTTGTCAAGCCCCGGGTTTGGTGGATCGTGTACTCGTCGCGGCGTGGATCGCGCGATATCGAGCATCGGGTCGGCGCACGATGATGCCGAGCTGGAAGTTTTGAAGGCTGCGGCTCGGCAGCGGATGGCCGCGGGGCAGGGTGAACTCGACCTTGGCTTGGCTGTAGCGGGAGGATCGGCGTCGGCGGGTGGCCCGCTGCCGATCACGGCGTCGCGGATGGCGGTCTTGTGGGATGCCCTGTCGCATGCCTACGACACGCTCGGGTTCGCCCAGGCAGGCAATCCAGCTTTCGCCATATCACGCGGGTCCCCCAGCGCACCGTCCCTGACCACTGGACCCGGTCACCGGGTTAGCTGGCATGCTCTTGTTCCCTCAGCCTTTCAGCATCAGGTCAGCCATTCGACCCAGGAACCTCCCTCCAAGTCCCTCCCGGCTGAACCGGGGATACAACAGGGCGCCTCGCGGCGCACAGGCTGCGTTCGACGATCCATCGCCGTTTGACGATGGAGAATCCCTGGCCTGTGGGTCTTTGGTGACGACTTCGACGTCGATGCCGAGGGTGGCGCCGTGTTCGATGACGCGGTTTTTGAAGCCGGCGTCGACCCAGGTCTTGGCCAGGGTTGGGTAGGTGGTTTTTGCCCATTGCAGCAGGTCGATGCCGACGGTGTTGTCGTTGGCGCTGGCGGCGGAGACGACGACGGCGAGGAGCAGGCCGAGGGTGTCGGTGACGAATGCCGCGTTTGCGGCCGGACACCTTCTTGCCGGCGTCCTTGCCGGTCGTCGCGGCAGGGACGTGGTTGGCTGCCCGATAGAGGGCGGGCGCGGCGAGGGCAGCGGGATACCCGACAGGAACGGGTGGCCTCCCTCGCCCACGCGAGGGAGGCCACAGGTGATCATCGTCTAGGGTTCCGCAGCGAGCGGATGCTCCTCACCAGTCAGACCGGCCAAGGCAATCGCGACCTCCTGCAGTGTTGCCCGTACGTAGGTGGCCGTAGAGCCGTTCCCGGCGCCTTCCGTGTGTCCGGCGTAAGCGCGGGCCACGGCGTGACCATGGGTCCGTTCTACCCAGGTCAGGGTCGTGTGCCGTAGCCAGTGGGTGCTGATCTGCTGGGTGTGCACCCAGCGCAGATGCTGTCCGATTCGCGACCACAGGTGGTCGTAGCGCCGATAGGTCAGCGGCCGACCGTCGCGGTAGCGCAGCAGCTTGCTGTTCCGGTCGCCATCACCCCTCTCAGCGTGATGCGCCAGCAGGTGCCGCATCAGCGTTGGGGAGATCGGCTGCCAGCGAGATGTGCCGCCCTTCTCCCGCAGGAAGATCAGACATTGGTCGGTGTCCAGATCTCGCGGGCGCAGCGCCAGCGCCCCGCCGCGACGACAAGCCGTCTCGGTGTGCAACCGGATCAGCAAGCTGTCCAGAGCCGGATCGTCGCCCGTCCTGGCCGCCACCTTGTTGATCTCCGCCAAGCGGGCGTCGCCGATCGCCCGCCGCGTGCTGGGCAACCTGCGCGGCTTGGCCACCTTCAACGCCGGATTGTCAGCCGCGTCAAGGTACCCATCCGCTACGGCCCGCCGGAACAGGCAGCGCAGGGCGGACACCAGATGTTCTGCGGCGGATCGTCCGCCGCGGTTGTTGCGTCGCGCCACCACGTTGGCCTGCACCTCGGCGCGCAACTGCTCAATCTCGGAGGGAAGGGGCTCGTCGATACGCCGATCACCCCACGCGTGCACCACCCGTTTCCAGTAGGAGCCATATGCCCGGCGGGTGCCGGGCGACACGGCTGCGGCGACGACCGGCACGTATTCGGCAAATGTCGGGGCGGGAGGACGGGTCGGCTGTACCCCCAATAGATCGGCGGGGGAGATGCCCATTCGCTCCAGCAACAAGCGGGCGGCCTCCAACTCCGGCCGCTCAGCGGCGGTCTGGCTCACGCCGTCTCACCCCTCTTCACAGCCGAGTGCGTGCCAGCCAGCAGCCGGTCGAGCACCGCAAGGGGATGCGCCGCCAGGACACCGGCGGAAAGCTGGGCGACCAGCAGGACGCGATCTCCAGCCTTGAGCCGGCACCAGCGGCGCACCGTCAACGGCAGGAGTAGGTAGCCGCGGTCGTCGATGCGGTAGGTACCATCGGCGGTCGCGCAAGCCAGGATGACTCCGGATTGCTCGCGGATGTCCAGGCGGGTTTCCGGTGACCAACCGAGCGCTCGGACGATGCTGCGGTCAGCGATCCGGCCGCTCTTGTCCACCGCGCTCAACGCGTACGCGGCGTCCGCTGTTCGAGTGAACTCGGAACTCAACGCCGGCAAGGGAAGCGGCCGCCTGGCTCTACCCAGTAGCCCTGGACCGGTGCCGGCGTATCCAGGGATCACCCTGGGAACCACGGGCGGCACGGACGAGGTGCTCATCGCCACCACCCCCACCCCTGCTCGGCAGGAGTTCGCAGCAGCGTCAGACGGTAGGTGGGGTGTTCATAGTGGTCTGAACACAGGTACGGGATATTGCGCACCAGTGCGGACCGTGGGGGTTCAAGTCCCCCCTCGGACACAAACTTGCGGCACCTGTGCCGTATCCGACGTACTGGTGGTCAAGCGTCCTTGACCACGTGAGCCTGATCTTCGCGACCACGTTCGCTGGCCATGTGTTGGCTGAGGGTGGTGGTCGCTGTGACTGAGCCCTCGGCGGCCTCCGTCGTCCCTCCGGTCCTGCTTCCGGACCAGGCCAGGTCTGCCCGGACCGGTGCTGACCGCCCGCTGCGTCGGGCGCCCCTGCCGATGCCTGCACTTCCGCAGCAGCGCACCGAAGCGAAGATGTATCGCCTAGCCTCGATCGACAGCAGCGGCCGAATTCGTGATCGGTCGATCATCGGAGCAATGGGCTGGGAACCCGGTGCCCGCCTGGAAATCCGTCAAGGTGGAGGGGTCATCGTCGTGCGCCGCGACCCCCAGGGAGTCTTCACTGTCACCGGCCAGGGGCACCTGTTGCTGCCGGCCGCGGTGCGGCACTGGTGCGGCCTCGCAGCGGGCGAGCGCGTCCTATTGACCGCGGACCCCGCCGCGAAACTGCTCGTGGTGTACCCGCCTATCGCCTTGGACGAGATGGTCGCCCAGGCCGAACGCGCGGTGCTGGGTGGTGATCCGGCATGAGCGCGGGCACGGCGAGCAAAGCGGAACTGGAGGCCGCCCGGCTGCTGCTGTCGCGGATGGGCATTTCCCCGGCGGACCTGCTAACAGCGTCGTCGGACCGTCCGCCGGCACCGACGTTCGCCCAGTACGTGCCGGTCGTGGCGGCTGCCGTCACCGCAGGCACACGGCGGGCGTACGGCTCGTACTGGAAGCGCGTCGTGGAGCAGTGGGGCGCACGGCGCATTGACGAGCCGACGCCGTCGGAGATTGAGCGGTTGGCGGAGTACGTCAAGACGCATGTGGTGGCCCGGCGTAATGCGCGGGGTGGGCGCAGTGCGGCGGAGCATCTGATCGCGTCGTTGCGTTGCCTGTACCGGCGGGCGGTGGCCGACGGTTTGATCTCACTGGACGTTTGCTTCATCTTCGCGCGAGTAGCGGCCGATTTGCGTCTCGGGCCTCGATGGCGGAAGGTGCCCGACC
>NZ_JBNCLE010000031.1:0-36814 GCF_049844495.1 Micromonospora sp. DT48 | reverse complement strand
CACCTTCCGCCATCGAGGCCCGAGACGCAAATCGGCCGCTACTCGCGCGAAGATGAAGCAAACGTCCAGTAAGAGCGTGTCTCGGGTGGCGGTTGGGTGGCCTGGTCTGGTAGATCGTTTCTACTGTGGACGAGCGGTTGATCCTGCAATGGGTACCTGACGAGTTGTGGAGCCTGGCCGGTCCGTTGATCCCACCACCGCCTCGCCGTCCGCAGGGCGGGGGCACGCCGCCGATCGACGCGAGGGCGGTGTTCGCCGCGATCGTGTACGTGTTGACCACTGGCTGCGCGTGGCGGCACCTGCCACCCGGGTTCGGAGTGTCCAAGGCCACCGCGCACCGCCGGTTCGTCGCCTGGACCCGAGCCGGGCTGTGGCGCAGGTTGCACGTCGCCGCCCTGGACCAGCTCGGCGCGAAGGGGTTGATCGACTGGTCCCGGGCCACCGCCGACGCGGCGTCGGTGCGGGCGAAAAGGGGGGCGGTCTGACCGGTCCGAGTCCGGTCGACCGAGGCAAGTCCGGCAGCAAGATCCACGCCCTGTCCGACCGTAACGGGCTGCCGCTGTCCGTGGGCGTGTCCGCCGCGAACACCCACGACAGCCGCTGCCTGGAGTCCCTCGTTCAGGCCATCCCCGCCATCCGCTCCCGACGCGGACCACGACGGCGCCGGCCGGACAAGCTGCACGCCGACAAGGGATACGACTACCCCCACCTACGCCGCATGCTCCGCACCCGCGGCATCCGACCCCGCATCGCCCGCCGCGGCATCGAATCGCCGAACCGGCTCGGCCGACACAGGTGGGTGATCGAGCGGACCTTCGCCTGGTTCACCGGCTACCGCCGGCTGACCATCCGCTACGAACGCTCAGCCAGCCTCTACTGCGCATTCGTCACCCTCGCCGCCGCCCTGACCTGCCACAAGCGCTACCTCAAACTCACCACCTGAGACACGCTCTAAACCCGCTTGCCCCGCTCGCCGATCGGTGGGCGGGGCTTTCTCGTGTGTCGTTGAAGAGGTGATGTGGAATGATCGTAGGCCGCTGTCGACCGTGGGGTGGCGCTGGAAATGAGCAATTTTCACTTTCTGCGGGCCGAGTGGCCGGATCTGTTCCGAGAGGCGTTCAAGGCCGAGCGGAATACGGTGCTCGATCCGCGTACCGCCTGCTTTTATGCCCGACGGACGCTGGAACACACGCTCACCTGGCTGTTCGAGGTCGACAGCACGCTCAACCAGCCGTACAAGAAAGATCTCAACGGCATGATCCACGAGCCGACGCTGCGGCATCTGGCCGGCCCGGTTCTCAATACCAAGATGGACATCATCCGCAAGCAGGGCAATTGGGCGGTGCACAAGACCGCGCCGGTCAAGTCCACCGATTCCATTCCTGTCGTGCGGGAGCTGTTCCACGTCATGTACTGGATCGCCCGGCGCTACACCCGCGACCAGTCGCAGGTGCCGCCGAGCACCCTCGCCTTCGACGAGACGCTTCTCCCCCGGCCGACGCACGGGCGACCGCAGCGAACCAGCCAGGCCGAGATCAAGGCGCTGGCCGACAAGCTCGCCGCGCAGGACGACGCGCTCGCCGCCGAACGGGAGAAGAACGCCAACCTGGACGCCGAGTTGGCGAAGCTACGCGCCCAGATCTCCGCCGCCAAGGCCGCCAACGAGACCCGCCCGGACGACCACGACTACAACGAGGCGCAGACCCGGGACCTCTTCATCGACGTACTCCTCAAGGAAGCAGGCTGGCCACTCGACCAGGAGCGCGACCGGGAGTTCCCGGTCACCGGAATGCCCGGCGGCAGTGGCGCGGGCGCGGTCGACTACGTGCTGTGGGGCGACGACGGCAAGCCGCTCGCCGTGGTCGAGGCCAAGCGCGCCCGCCGGCACGCCACCGCCGGCCAGTACCAGGCCAAGCTCTACGCCGACTGCCTGGAACAGGCGTACGGACAGCGCCCGGTCATCTTCTACAGCAACGGATACGACCACTGGCTGTGGGACGACACCGCCTACCCGCCCCGACCGGTGCAGGGCTTCTACACCAAGGCGGAGCTACAACTGCTGGTGCAGCGACGGGAGAGCCGCCGACCGCTGGCCGAGCTGGACATCAACGGGCGGATCGTCGAGCGGCACTACCAGAAGCGGGCGATCCGGGCGGTCGGTGAAGCGTTCGAGGTGCACCGGCAGCGCCAGGCGCTGTTGGTGATGGCGACCGGCGCGGGCAAGACGCGCACCGTCATCGCCCTGGTCGACCAGCTCATGCGGGCAAATTGGGTCAAGCGGGTGCTCTTCCTCGCCGACCGCAACGCGCTGGTCAACCAGGCGGTCAACGCGTTCAAGGCGCACCTGCCGGAGGTGGCCACGGTCAACCTGGTCACCGAGAAGGACACCGACGGTCGGGTGTACGTCTCCACGTACCCGACCATGATGGGCCTGATCAACGAGACCGTGAGTGGCGTACGGCGCTTCGGCCCCGGGCATTTCGACCTGGTGATCATCGACGAGGCGCACCGCTCGGTCTACCAGAAGTACCGGGCGATCTTCGCCTGGTTCGACTCGTTGCTGCTCGGACTCACCGCCACCCCGCGCAACGAGATCGACCGCAACACCTACAGCCTGTTCAACCTTGAAGACGGCGTGCCCACCGACCACTACGACCTGGACGAGGCGGTCGAGGAGGGCTACCTGGTGCCGCCTCGGGCGGTGGCGGTGCCGCTGAAGTTCCCGCAGGAGGGCATCCGCTACGACGACCTCAGCGAGGAGGAGAAGGAACGCTGGGACGCCCTCGACTGGGGCGAGGGCGGTCCGCCGGACGGCGTCGACCCCGATGCGGTCAACAAGTGGCTGTTCAACACCGACACCGTCGACAAGGTGCTGAAGACCCTGATGACGCACGGGCACACGGTCGCCGGTGGCGACCGGCTCGGCAAGACGATCATCTTTGCCAAGAACAACGACCACGCGAGGTTCATCCGCGAGCGGTTCGACGCCAACTACCCGCACCTCGCGGGCCACTTCGCGCAGGTCATCACCCATCAGGTCGAGCGGGCGCAGGGCCTGATCGACGACTTCTCGGTCAAGGACAAGGCCCCGCACATCGCCATCTCGGTGGACATGCTCGACACCGGCATCGACGTGCCGGAGGTCGTCAACCTGGTCTTCTTCAAGGTCGTCCGGTCCAAGTCGAAGTTCTGGCAGATGATCGGCCGGGGCACCCGGCTGTGCCCGGACCTGTTCGGTCCCGGCCAGGACAAGGAGAACTTCTTCGTCTTCGACTGCTGCGCGAACTTCGCGTACTTCAGTCAGGACGTGCCGGCCAGCGAGGGTTCGCTCGGCGAGCCCCTCACCGCTCGGCTGTTCAAGGCGCGAGTCGAACTGCTCTACCGGCTCGACCAGCGCCTGCCGCGGGGTGGCGAGCCCGCAGTGGACGGCACCCGCAGCGAGTCCGGCCTGCGCTGGGACATCGCCCACCACCTGCACGAGCGAGTCAGCGGCATGCACCTGGACAACTTCGTCGTCCGGTCCAAACGGCGGACCGTCCAGTACTACGCCGACTTCGCCAACTGGCACCGGCTCACCCCCGAGGCGGTCGAGGAGATCGGACGCGACCTGGCCGGGCTGCCCACCTCGGTCAAGGACGACGACGAGACCGCCAAGCGCTTCGACCTGATGATGCTGCGTCTGCAACTCGGCCAGCTCGACGTGGAACCGGCCTACGAGCGGCTACGCACGCAGGTGCAGGAGATCGCCTCGGCGCTGCTGGAACAGACCAGCATCCCGGCCATCCGCGAACAGCGGGAGCTGCTCGACGAGGTTGCCGGCGACGAGTGGTGGCAGGACGTGACCCTGCCGATGCTGGAGCTGGTGCGCCGCCGGGTCCGCTCTCTGGTGCGCCTGATCGAGCGGAACAAACGCACCGTCGTCTACACCGACTTCGTCGACCAACTCGGTGAGCTGACCGAGGTCTCCATTCCGCAGGCGCGGGTCGGCACCGATCACGAGCGGTTCCGGGCCAAGACGCGGGCCTACCTGCGTCAGCACGAGGATCACGTGGCGTTGCAGAAGGTGCTCCGCAATCGGCAGCTCTCCCCCACCGACCTCGCCGAGCTGGAGCGGATGCTCGCCGACAGCGGTGTCGGCACCGCCGACGACCTCGAGCGCGCCCGACGGTCGGCTGACGGACTGGGGCTGTTCATCCGGTCGCTGGTCGGCCTGGACCGCGAGGCCGCCACCGAGGCGTTCAACGAGTTCCTCGACGGACGGACGCTGACCAGGAACCAGATCCACTTCATCCACATGGTCATCGGTCACCTGACCCAGAACGGTGCCATGAAGATCGACAGGCTCTACGAGTCGCCGTTCACCGAGATCGCCCCACATGGCCCGGAGTCGCTGTTCGCCCCCGCCGACGTGGACCGCATCGACGCGATCCTCACCTCCGTACGCGCCACCGCCACACCCACCCACGAGGTCGCCTAGCGACCGGTAGGATCTGCCTATGGCCACCGGCAGCCTCTTTCTCTGACACGGCGCACTCGCCTGCTCGACGCGCGACATCGATCGTGCGTCCTCGACGTCGTGTCCTTTCACAGAGAAATGAGCGCCCATCATGGCTTTGCGTGACCGAACTGCTGTCCTGCGTACCCTGGATCCGGCTGAGCCGGACCTGACCGACCTGGCACCGCTGCGTACCCTCCTCGCCGGGGCGCGGGTCGTCGGCGTCGGCGAAGGTTCCCACTTCGTCCGCGAGTTCACCCTCGCCCGTGCCCGCCTCCTGCGCTATCTCGTCGAGGAGTGCGGCCTCACCATCCTGGCGTTCGAGTTGGGCGCGAGCGAGGCCGACGCCCTGAACCCGTGGCTTGCCGGCGACGGCGACGACGCCGATTTGCACCGGCTCGCCGGGCCGTTGACCGCCGGACTCTTCGGGGAGCTACTGAGTTGGCTACGACGCTACAACCGCAGCCGGCCACATCCCCTGGGTATCGTCGGCATCGACCTACCGAACACCTTGACCCTGCGCCCCGACCTCCAGCCGGTGGCGGACTACCTACGGGGCGTCGACAGCGAGGCCGCCGAGTTGTTGGATCGCCTGTTCCCGGTGGCTGACGAGATCAGCGGCGGCTCCGCCGCGGTGTCGGCGCCGCAGTGGAGCGCCCTGGACCCAGCCCGGCAGGACGCCCTCGCGGCTGGACTCGCCCGGTTGTCGCTGCGGATGCGGGCTCTCCAACCCGTCTACCTCTCCCGCAGCGACCCGGACCGCTACGCCACCGCGCGCCGTCACCTCGATGCCGCCTGTCACACCGAGTACATGCTGCGCGCCATGAGTGATCTGTTCAGCGGCGAGGGCCTGCCCGGCGACACCTCGATCCGTGACCATTTCATGGCGGCCACCGTGCAGTGGCACCTCTCGGCGGCAGGGCCGGACGCCCGCATGGCCGTGGTCGCCCACAACAACCACATCCAGAAGACCCCGGTGTGCTTCGACGGCACGCTCACCGCCCTTCCGATGGGCCACTATCTGGCCCACGGTCTCGGCCGCGACTATCGTGCCGTCGCGTTGACGCACACCGGCGATCGCGTACCCGAGATGGCCTTTCCCGCCGACGGGTCACCGGTCGGCTTCACCGTCGAGGACGTCGACGTGCCCGCTCCCGCGCCCGGCAGCGTGGAACAGGCAGTGCTCGACGCGGGATTCACCGCGAAGATCACACTGACCGACCCACGCGCGGCGGAATCGCCGCTGGCCAGCATCCGAACGCAGAGCGCGGCGCTGGAGACCGACGTACGACAAGCCTTCGACGCCGTCCTGACCACTCCGACAGCAACCCGCGACCACACCGTCGCCTTCTGATCCACCCACCGCCGTAGGAAATCTTGGACAGTTCTCGTTAGCTGATGACGGAAACTTTCCAAGATCTGGGGCGACGACGTCCGACTTCGTGAACGTGGCGTCGTCGCCCCATGTTCGCGGCCACCGGCGAGGTCGCGGCCACCCGCGAGGTCGCAGCCGGCGGGCCAGCGCGGCCGGAGGGAGGTCGCGGCGGCGCGCTTGACTTCGAGCGCGCTCTAAAGGGGACGCTGGCGCCCATGACGATGACACGGAAACTGGGCCGCAGCGGGATCGAGGTCAGCGCCATCGGCATGGGGTGCTGGGCGATCGGCGGGCCGTTGTGGGGCGACGACCGACAGCCGCTGGGCTGGGGCGAGGTCGACGACGAGGAGTCGGTACGCGCCGTGCACGCGTCGATCGCGCACGGGGTGACCTTCTTCGACACGGCCAGCAACTACGGGGCCGGGCACAGCGAGCGGGTGCTCGGCCGGGCGCTCACCGGCCGCCGCGACCAGGTGGTGATCGCCACCAAGTTCGGCCACACCTCGGCGGAGGCGACCCGCCGGGCCACCGGCGAGGACCACCGCCCGGAGTACGCGGTGGCCAGCCTGGAGGCGTCGCTGCGCCGGCTCGGCACCGACTACGTCGACCTGTTGCAGCTGCACCTCAACGATCTGGATCCGACGCTCGCGCTCGACCTGGTCGACACGCTGGAGGGCATGGTCACCCAGGGCAAGATCCGGGCGTACGGGTGGAGCACCGACCACCCCGCCTCGGCGGGCGTATTCGCCCCGGCCGCCCCGCACTGCACGGCCATCCAACACGACCAGTCCGTGCTGCGGGACAACGCCGACATGCTCGCGGTCTGCGACAAGTACGACCTGGCCAGCATCAACCGGGGGCCGCTGGCGATGGGTCTGCTCACCGCCGCCACCAGGTCGCTGGGCGACGACGACGTGCGGGGGCGGGCGCCCGAGTGGCTGCCCTGGTTCACCGACGGTCAGCCCGCGCCGGAATGGTCGCGCCGCATCGACCGGGTCCGGGCGGCGCTCACCGCCGACGGCCGTACCCTCGCCCAGGGCGCGCTCGGCTGGCTGCTGGCCCGCAGCCCGCGTACGGTGCCGATCCCCGGCTTCCGCACGGTGGCACAGGTCGAGGAGAACACCCGGGTGCTGACCCTCGGGCCGCTGCCCGCCGACGCCTACGCCGAGGTCGAGCGGGAGCTGTCGGAGCTGCGTTCGGGCGGCGTCGATACGGGGGCATGACCGACTCGACGCGGTCGGGTCGCCGTGCGTACCCGAAGATGTAGGGCATGCGGATCCTCATGGCCGGCGCGTCCGGCTTCCTCGGCACCCGGCTGGTCGACCTGCTCGTCGCCGACGGGCACCAGGTGACCCGGCTGGTGCGACGGCCACCACGCGCCGCCGACGAGCGACGATGGTCGCCGTCGGCGGCGCAGTTGGACCCGGCGGTGGTCGCCGAGGCCGACGCGGTGATCAACCTGGCTGGCGCGGGCGTCGGCGACAAACGCTGGAACGACCGGTACCGGCAGCTGATCCGGTCCAGCCGGGTCGACACCACCACCACGCTGGCCACCACGATCGCCGGGCTGCCAGCGGCGGACCGGCCGGAGGTGCTGCTGAACTCCTCCGCGATCGGCTGGTACGGCAACACCGGCGACCGGGTGGTGGAGGAGGACGCGCCGGCTGGCGAGGGGTTCCTCGCCGACGTGACCCGGGTGTGGGAGGCGGCCACCCGACCGGCCGAGGACGCCGGGGTACGGGTGGTGCGGCTGCGTACCGGGCTGCCGCTGCACCGCGACGGCGGGCTGCTCAAACCGCAACTGCTGCCGTTCAAGCTGGGCATCGCCGGTCGGCTCGGCAGCGGCCGGCAGTGGATTCCGTGGATCTCGATGACCGACTGGCTCAACGCCACCACCTTCCTGTTGGCTCGGGCGGACCTCGCGGGGCCGGTCAACGTGGTCGGCCCGGCTCCGGTGACCAACGCCGAGTTCACCCGCGAGCTGGCCCGCCAGCTGAACCGTCCGGCGGTCATCCCGATCCCGGCGTTGGCCCTGAAGGTCGCCCTGGGCGGCTTCGCCCAGGAGGCGCTGACCAGCACCCGCGTCCTCCCCGGCGTGCTGAACCGTGCCCAGTTCACCTTCCGGCACCCTGACCTGCGCACCGCCCTGCACGCCGCCCTCCACGACTGACGAGCTAGCAGCCGATGGTCCAGTGGTTGGGGCCGGTCTGGCGCAGGGTGGTGGTGTAGAAGGTGTTGTAGAGGCCCATCCGCTGGTTGGAGCCGTTGGCGTAGGCGTAGCCGCCGGAGTGGTAGGCGCGCCCGGCGGTGACGTGGGCGTAGTTGCTCGCGGTGACGCAGACCGGGGCACCGGTCGGGCTCGGCGAGGCGGTCGGGCTGGGCGAGGTGGTCGGGCTCGGCGACGTCGTCGGCGACGTCGTCGGGGTCGCCGTCGGGGTCGGGGTCGGCGTCGGGGTCGGGGTCGCCGTCGGGGTCGGGGTCGCCGTCGGGGTCGGGGTGATGCCTCCGTCCAGGCCGAAGAAGACCGCGTCGTGGTACGTCGAGCAGATGGTGTCCAGGAAGTACGCGGCGGCGGTACCGCACTGGTCCGCGCCGGAGCCCGGGTCGACGGGGGTGCCGTGCCCCATCCCGGAGACCCGGTGTACGCGGACCACGTCGTCGCCGTACACCTCCACGCTGGTGCCCGCCGGGAGCTGTCGGGTGCTGGTGGGCGTCTGCGAGACACCGAGCACGTTGGTCCACTGGTCGCGGGACTCGGTGGCGTTCGCCGTCGCCACCGTGTAGTCGCTGGTGCCGTGCCAGATGGCCACCTTCGGGCGGGTGCCGGAGTAGCCGGGGTGGGCGTTGCGGACCAGGTCGCCCCACTGCGCCGGGGTCTTGTCCACGCCGGGGTTCATGCAGGAGAAGGCGTTGACCATGCTGGTGGCGCAGCGGTACGGCATCCCGGCGATGATCGAGCCACCGGCGAAGACGTCCGGGTAGGTCGCGAGCATCGTCGCGCTCATCGCCCCACCGGCCGACAGGCCGCTGACGTAGACCCGGTCGGCCGCGATGCCGTACGCCGACCGCGCGTGGTCGACCATCTGCTTGATGGACAGCGCCTCACCCTGCCCCCGGGCCGTGTCGCCGGTCTCGAACCAGTTGAAGCAGGAGCTGGAGTTGTTGGCCGAGCGCTGCTCGGGCACGATCAGCGCGAACCGCCACTGGTCGGCGTACTTCTGCCAGCCGGAGTTGGCGAAGTAGCCGCTGGCGTTCTGGGCGCAGCCGTGCAGCAGCACCACGGCCGGAGCGCCGGCGGGCAGGTTGTCCGGCCGGTACGCGTACATGGCGAGGTTGCCGGGGTTGGAGCCGAAGCCGGTGACCTGGGTCAGGGACGCGGCCTGGGCGGGCGGGGCGACGACCACCAGCGCGGCGGCGGCCAGGACCAGCCCGGCCAGCGCACCGGCGAGCCGGGTACGGGTGCGGCGCACGAGAGCCTCCATAGTGTGAGCTGGATCACCAATGATTGCCGCGACGTTACGCAGGTGTGTCGCACCGATGACATGGTGGCCGTACACACATTCGTCGATGCACAGATGTGTCGAGGCGTACGGGCCGCGCCAGCCCGCGCCAGCCCGCGCCAGCGTTAGGAAGGGTCCCTTTTAATACACGAGGCGTTAACAGGGTGCCCTTCCTTGCAAGCGGAGGTGCCGGGTCTGACCGGCGTGTCCCGGTGCGATTGGTAACGTCCGCTAGGTGCCCACCTCCCCGTCCGTGGCGTCCGCGCCCGCTTCGCCGTCGCCCTCCCGGGTCGCCCACCGCCGCACCGACCTGATCGTCGTGCTGGTGGCGTTGGCGCTCTCGGTCTGGGTGACCAGCGGGCTCTGGATCGACCCGAACGGGCGGGCGATCACCGTCAACTCCAGCGACCAGGCACTATTCGAGTGGCTGCTGGCCTTCGGCGGGCACGCGGTCACCCATGGGGACAACCCCCTCTTCACCTATCTGATCAACGTGCCGGACGGGGTGAACCTCGCGGTCAACACCTCGATCACGGTGTACGCGGTGGTCTTCGCCCCGCTGACGTACCTGATCGGGCCGCCGGCCACCTTCCTGGTGATCCTCACCCTCAACCTGGCCGCCACCGCCGTCGCCTGGTACTGGCTGCTCTCCCGACACCTGGTCCGCAGCCCGCTCGCCGCCGCCGTCGGTGGACTGTTCATCGGCTTCTCCCCGGGGATGGTCTCGCACGCCAACGCCCACCTGAACTGGACCGCCGGCTGGCTGGTGCCGCTGCTGGTGTGGCGGCTGTTCGCGCTGCGCCGCCCCGGCCACCGGGTGCGCGACGGCGCCATCCTCGGCGTACTCGTCGCGGTCGCCTTCTCGATCGCCGCCGAGGGCCTCTTCTTCACCGCGCTGGCGCTCGCCCTCTTCGTCGCCGTCTGGGCGCTGCACCCGGCCAACCGCGCCGAGGCCCGTGCCGTACTGCCGGAGTTCCTGCAAGGGCTGGCGGTGACCGCGGTGGTGGCTGGCGTGCTGCTGTCCTACCCGCTGTGGCTGCACTTCGCCGGGCCGCAGCGGTTCCACGGCACCGGCTTCGACGCCGTCATCCACTCCGAGGACATCGCGGCCTACGCCGCCTACCCGCGCCGCTCGCTGGCGGGCGAGGCCGGCTTCGGCACCTCGCTGGCGCCGAATCCCACCGAGGAGAACTCCTTCTTCGGGCTGCCACTGCTGGTGCTCGCCGTCGGCTGTTTCGTACTGCTGTGGCGCACCGGTGACGCCCGTCGACGGGCGACCCTGTGGGCCCTCGGCATCGTCGCGGTGGTCTTCGCCGCGCTCTCCTTCGGGCCGGTGGCCACCGTCAACGGGCGGCGCACCGACCTGCCGATGCCGTTCGACCTGCTCGGCCACCTGCCGGTGGTGAACGCCGCGCTGCCCGCCCGGTTCGCGCTGGTGGTGACGCCGGTGGTCGGCCTGCTACTGGCGTACGCGGTGGACCAGCTCCGTCGACGTCCACCGTCCCGCCCGGCGGCGGTGGCCTGGACGCTCGGCTTCGCGGTGGCCCTGGCACCGCTGTTCCCCACCCCGCTGCTGACCAGCGAACGTGAGCCGATCCCCCGCTTCATCACCTCCGGTGCCTGGCGGGACCACGTCTCCCCGGGTGGGGTGCTGACCCCCGCGCCGCTCACCCTGGACGTCTACCCCGACGGTCAGCGCTGGCAGGCGTACGCGTTGGCGAACCGGCAGGGCGAGTTCGCCATCCCGTCCGGGTTCTTCCTCGGCCCCGGCGGACCCGACGACCGGGGCCGCATCGGCCCGGTGCCGCGCCCGTTCGGCGCGCTGCTGGACCAGGCCGCCCGTACCGGGCTGCCGCCGATCGTCACCGAGGGCACCCGCGAGGAGGTCCGGGCCGACCTGGAGCACTGGCGGATCGAGACCGTCGTCCTCGCCGACGAGGTGCACGGGGCCAAATGGCCGGTCGACGAGGACGCCATCCGCCGCACCCTGATCCTGCTCTTCGGCGAGCCGGAACGGGTCGAGGACGTCTGGGTGTGGCACGTCCGCCGGTGACCCGGCTCACCCCAGGTGACCAGCGAGTACGGGTCTAGGCTGAAATCGTGACCGTGACGACTTCCGGCCTGACGGCCGTACGCGCCGGTGTCCTCGAATACACCGCCGCCTGGGACGAACAGCGCCGCCTGCACGAGGCGGTGGTGACCGGCGAGCAGGGCGACACCGTCCTGTTGCTGGAGCACCCGAGCGTCTACACCGCCGGCAAGCGCACCGAACCGTGGGACCGCCCGATGGACGGCACCCCGGTGGTCGACGTGGACCGGGGCGGCAAGATCACCTGGCACGGTCCCGGGCAGCTGGTGGGGTACCCGATCCTGCGCCTGTCCGACCCGGTCGACGTGGTCGCGTACGTGCGGCGGGTCGAGCAGTTGCTCATCGACGTCTGTGCCGAGTTCGGCCTGGCCACCGGCCGGGTCGAGGGGCGCAGCGGGGTCTGGGTGCCGGCCGACGAGCGGGGCCCGGAACGCAAGGTCGCGGCGATCGGCATCCGGGTCGCCCGGGGCGTCACCCTGCACGGCTTCTCCGTCAACTGTGACTGCGACCTGGCGCACTTCGACCGGATCGTGCCGTGCGGCATCCGCGACGCAGGCGTCACCTCCCTCACCGCCGAACTGGGCCGCCCCGTCACCGTCGCCGACGTCCTCCCCGTGGTCGAACGCCACCTCCCCACCATCACCGCCACCTGACCTCCCGGTCTGCACCGCGTTGATCAAGAGGTTTGCGTCAGGAATCGCGCTGTCGCTGACGCAAACCTCTTGGTCAACTCCTGGTGTCAGGGGGTCGTGCGGGGGCATGCCGTGGCGGAAGGCGTCGACGTAGCCCGCGTACGGGTCGAGTGGCTCGCCGTGGGCGGCCAGGTAGTCGGCGTGGCGGTGCAGCCGCTGCCCGCCGGTGACCAGTTCCAGACCCCGGAACAGCAGGTCGAAGCCGTTGGAATAGCCCGGCCGCGCCGGGTCCGGGTGGGTGTAGAAGGGTCGCTTCGCCATCGGGTACCCGGTGACGAAGACGAACTCCGAGCCGTGTTCCCGCCGCGCCCACTCACCCAACGCCCGTTCGTGCGCGGGTGCCAGGTCCGGTTCGTCGACGGGAACACCGGCGATCCGCACCGCCTCGGTGAAGTGGGCTTCCGGAATCTGCGCCGGTCTCACGCCGAGGGTGGCCAGTGCGGCACCGGCCCGGTCCGCGACGGCGTCCAGCATCCCGGCCAGGGTGTCCCGCAGGATCGCCATCACGTCCCGATGGTCGGATATGAAGCCGAGCTCGACGTCGAGTGAGGTGTACTGCGCCAGATGCCGCACGGTGTCGTGTGGTTCGGCACGGAACACCGGCCCGACCTCGTACACCCGCTCGAAGACCCCGACCATGAGCTGCTTGTAGAACTGCGGTGACTGAGCCAGGTACGCGGGCCGACCGAACCAGTCCAGGGCGAAGACGTTCGCCCCGCTCTCGGTGGACGAGGCGACCACCTTCGGCGTGTGGATCTCCACGAACCGCCGGGCGTCCAGCGAGGCGCGGAAACCCGCCACCGCCGCCGCCGAGATCCGCAACGCCGCCGAGCGGGTCGGGTGACGCAGCGCCACGGGCGCGTGGTCGAGTTGGGTGGGCAGGCTGGCGGTGAGGGTGGGCCGGTACAGGTCGAACGGCGGCGGTGCGGCAGGCGGGCCGAGTGGGCGTACGGTCGGGGCGGTCAGCTCGACCCCGGCGGGCGCGGCCGGGTTCGTGGCCACGGTGGCCACCACCTCGACCACCGACTCCTCGGGCAGCGTCTCGATCTCGGCGCGTACCGCCGGGTCGGTGACCACGACCTGCGCGAGGCCGGCGGCGTCCCGGACGATCAGGAAGGCCACCGACTTGAGCAGTCGGCGGCGGTGGACCCAGCCGCCGATCCGGACGGTACCGCCGGTGTGCCGGGTGAGCTGGTCGGACAGGATGCGTTGCATGGCTACCTCCTCGATCAATCGCAACGCGATCCCCGGGAGGTGTGGGCGAGCGGGAACCTCGCGATGCCACCACACCTTCGCTCCCGCCGCAGCGGAAGCCTCGTTCGTCGCCTTTTCACCGGGGCCAGCCGGGCGGGCTCTACTGAGCACCGGTGTTAAGAAGGGGCCCTTCCTCTACCGGAGGCGTTAAAAGGGTGCCCTTCCTTTCACGGGGGGCTGTTCGCCGTCGTTGTGTTACCCGTTTGTCCGGTCCTCGGTGTCCGGCGTCACAGGATTTGCGGGGTGACGGCGGTCGCCCGCAGTTCATCGACAGCCACCGTCCGGCGTAGGCTCGTTTTTGTGACGATCGAGCACTCCGCGCCGACGACCGGCCAGGCCGCGAGTTCCGCGACTCCCGCCCCCGAGGGGCGGCGACTGCTGCGAATCGAGGCCCGCAACGCCGAGACGCCGATCGAGCGCAAACCGCCATGGATCAAGGTCAAGGCCAAGATGGGCCCGGAGTACACCGAGCTGCGCGGGCTGGTCGCCCGCGAGGGGCTGCACACGGTGTGCCAGGAGGCCGGTTGCCCCAACATCTACGAGTGTTGGGAGGACCGCGAAGCCACCTTCCTCATCGGCGGTGACCAGTGCACCCGCCGCTGCGACTTCTGCCAGATCGACACCGGCAAGCCGGCCGAGTTCGACGCCGACGAGCCGCGCCGGGTCGCCGAGTCGGTGGTCTCGATGGGCCTGCGGTACGCCACGATCACCGGTGTCGCCCGTGACGACCTGCCCGACGGCGGCGCCTGGCTCTACGCCGAGACCGTCCGGCAGATCCACGCTCTCCAGCCCGGTTGCGGTGTCGAGCTACTGATTCCGGACTTCAACGCGGTGCCCGAACAGCTCGCCGAGGTCTTCGGCGCCCGGCCCGAGGTGCTCGCGCACAACGTCGAGACGGTCCCCCGGATCTTCAAGCGGATCCGGCCGGCCTTCCGCTACGAGCGGTCCCTGGACGTCATCCGGCAGGCCCGCGCCGACGGTCTGGTCACCAAGAGCAACCTGATCCTGGGGCTGGGCGAGGAGCGGGCCGAGATCTCCCAGGCGCTGCGGGACCTGCACGACGCCGGCTGCGAGCTGATCACCATCACCCAGTACCTGCGCCCCTCCTCCCGACACCACCCGGTGGAACGCTGGGTCAAGCCGGAGGAGTTCGTCGAGCTGCGCGAGGAGGCCGAGGAGATCGGCTTCGCGGGTGTGATGAGCGGTCCGCTGGTGCGCTCGTCGTACCGCGCCGGTCGCCTCTACCAGCAGGCCCTCGCCGCCCGCGAGACCGTGGCCGCGGCCACCCGCTAAACCCTCCGGGCTTCGTGCGGCATTTGTGCCCTATGGGTACGACCGCAGACCACGTGATCGGCGGAGTCGGCGGGTGGTGCGGTGTCTGCCTGGCCGTCGAGTCGGGCGCGGATCAACGGTGCGGCGGGCGACCACTAGACTCGACGGCATGGCAAAGCCCCAGGAGAAGGTCTCGTTCGGCCAGCGGCTGAAGCAGATCGGATTGGTGTTCCGGTTCACCGCCAAGCAGGACAAGTGGTTCGCGCCCTTGGCCACTGGTGCGGTGCTGATTCCGCTCGCGCTGACCGTGGTCGCGATCGTGTTCTGGGGCTGGCTCTGGTTGCCGCTGGGCATCCTGTTCACCCTGCTCTGCCTGTTGATCGTGCTCAATCTTCGCTCCAACCGGGCGATGATGAACGCGGCCGAGGGGCAGCCGGGCGCCGCCGCGCAGATCATGGAGAACATGCGTGGTGACTGGCGGGTCTCCCCGGCGGTCAGCTCGACCACGCAGATGGACATGGTGCACCTGGTCATCGGCCGACCTGGCGTGATCCTGTTGGCGGAGGGCAACCCACAACGGATTCGCGGGCTGCTCGGCCAGGAGAAGCGTCGGCTGGCGAAGGTGATCGGCAACGCCCCGCTCTACGACTACGTCATCGGGCAGAACGAGGGCGAGCTGCCGATCCGCAAGCTGCGGATGACGCTGATGCGGCTGCCCCGCAACCTCAGTGGCAAGGACGTCAACGCCCTGGACAAGCGACTCAAGGCGCTCACCGCCCGGCCGCAGATGCCCAAGGGCGCCATCCCCAAGAACCTCCGCCCGCCGCGCGGGGCGTTCCGCCAGATGCGCGGTCGCTGACCCGCTGCCCGCACCCGCCGCGCGGGTCAGCGCGGCGCGGGTCAGCGCGGATGTCGCGATCAGCACGGCAGGTGACGCGGGTCAGCGCGGCGCGGGAGTTCCCGGATCAGCGCGGATGTCGCGATCAGCACGGCAGGTGGCGCGGGTCAGCGCGGCGGATGCCTCGGTCAGCGCGGTGCGGGGGTGACGACCGAGCCGGTGAGACGGTCGTGCAGACCACGTCGGTGCTGGTCCATCAGTAAGGCGGGCACGACCAGGGCGAGCAGCACCCCACGCAGCAGCGCCCGGGGCAGGCCGATCCGCCCACCGTCGGACCAGTCGACGCAACGGATCCGGGTCAGGTACATGCCGGGGGTCTGGGCGAACAGGCCCAGGAAGACGCAGTACAGCAGGATCAACACCAGCACGGGGGCCCAGGCGTCCCGAGTCGGGCTGGCGAACAGGCCCGACGCGAGCAGGCAGAGGATCCAGTCGACGACCAGCGCCCCGAATCGGCGGCCGAGATCGGCCGGGGCGAAGTCGGGGTCCGTGGCGGGCGGCGGCGAGGGAGACGGCTGGGTGGTCACCCGGACGAGCCTAGTGCGACGTCGGACGGCCTGGACCGAGCCCCGTGGCGAGTGCGCCGACCTGACCGGAGGGTGCGCACGCGCCGACCGGCTGACCAGCGGGGGTACGCCCGGAGGCGAGCAGACGCGTGGCGTCAAAAAGGACCATTCTCATCAAGCTTCACTACACTGGCACAGCCGGACCCGTTTCCTCGGGTTGAGGTGTCCGGGCCAGGCACCGGGGCGTCCCAACGCGAGTGACGTAACACGGCAGAAACACTGGAGACATGGCCGGGCAACGGCACGGCCATAGCGTCGCCAAAAGCTTAGCTATCCGTGGACGTGCCAGGAGGACGAGTGTTCGCCAATCCCGAGGAACTCCTGCGTTACCTCAAGAACGAGGACGTGAAGTTCGTCGACGTTCGGTTTTGTGACCTGCCCGGCGTCATGCAGCACTTCAACCTGCCGGTGGAGTCCGTCGACGACGACTTCTTCACCGACGGTCTCGCTTTCGACGGGTCGTCGATCCGCGGCTTCCAGGCGATCCACGAGTCGGACATGCTCCTGCTCCCGGACGTTGCCACCGCTTTCATCGACCCGTTCCGCGCGCAGAAGACCCTCGCGCTGAACTTCTTCATCCACGACCCGTTCACCCGGGAGCCGTACTCGCGTGACCCGCGGAACGTGGCGAAGAAGGCCGAGGCTTACCTGGCTGCCAGCGGCATCGCCGACACCGCCTACTTCGGCCCCGAGGCGGAGTTCTACATCTTCGACTCCATCCGCCACGAGACCTCCGCCCACCAGGCGTACTACTACATCGACTCGATCGAGGGCGCCTGGAACACCGGTCGTGAGGAGGAGGGCGGCAACCGCGGCTACAAGACCGCGTACAAGGGTGGCTACTTCCCGGTGCCGCCGGTCGACCACTACGCCGACCTGCGTGACCAGATCGTCCGCAGGCTGATCGACACCGGCTTCACCGTGGAGCGTTCGCACCACGAGGTCGGCACCGCCGGTCAGGCGGAGATCAACTACAAGTTCTCCACCCTGCTGCACGCCGGTGACCAGCTCCAGCTCTTCAAGTACATCGTGAAGAACACCGCCTGGGCCGCCGGCAAGACCGCCACGTTCATGCCGAAGCCGCTCTTCGGCGACAACGGGTCCGGCATGCACACCCACCAGAGCCTCTGGCTCGGCGGCGAGCCGCTGTTCTACGACGAGACCGGCTACGCCGGCCTCTCGGACATGGCCCGTTGGTACATCGGTGGTCTGCTGCACCACGCCCCGTCGCTGCTGGCGTTCACCAACCCGACGGTCAACTCGTACCGCCGCCTGGTGCCCGGCTTCGAGGCCCCGGTCAACCTGGTCTACTCGCAGCGCAACCGTTCCGCCTGCACCCGTATCCCGGTCACCGGCAGCAACCCGAAGGCCAAGCGGGTCGAGTTCCGGGTGCCGGACCCGTCGGCCAACGTCTACCTCGCCTTCTCGGCGATGCTGATGGCCGGTCTGGACGGCATCAAGAGCAAGATCGAGCCCCCGGCGCCGATCGACAAGGACCTCTACGACCTCCCGCCGGAGGAGTGGGGCAACGTCAAGCAGGTGCCGGGCTCCCTGCCGGCCGTGCTGGACTCCCTCGAAGCCGACCACGACTACCTGCTCGACGGTGGCGTCTTCACCCCCGACCTGATCTCCACCTGGATCGACTGGAAGCGGGCCAACGAGGTCGACCCGGTGCGTCTGCGCCCGACCCCGCACGAGTTCGCGATGTACTTCGACTGCTGATTCCACTCAGCATCGTTCGGGCCGGCTCCGCGTTCGCGGGGTCGGCCCGAACGCATTGACGGGCCACCCAATAGCTTCGCGTCCGATATATTCAGCGCGTGGATACACCGCTGCGCGAACCCACCTTCCTCATCCTGACCGCGCTCGCCCGCGAGCCCATGCACGGCTACGCGATCATTGGCGAGGTCGCGGCCCTCTCCGACGGGCGGCTGTCGCTACGCCCCGGCACCCTCTACGGCGCGCTGGACCGGCTCACCGACGCCGGGCTGGTCGAACTCGACCGGGAGGAGACCGTCGACGGGCGGCTGCGCCGCTACTACCGCCTCTCCCCCTCCGGAGACGCCACGCTCGCCGCCGAGACCGAACGGCTACGCCGCAACGTCGAGGCCGCCACCGCACGGCTACGCGCCCGCTCGGCACGACCGCTCGTCCTGCGTACCGCCGGAGGTCTGGCATGAGCGCCCTGGAGCGTCGATACCGGCACCTGCTGCGGGCGTACCCGGCGGACTACCGCCACGACCGGGGCGACGAGATCGTCGGGACGTACCTCGACCTGGCGGACCCGCGACGGCGCTGGCCGTCGCCCGCGGACGCCGCCGACCTCGTGCGCGGGGGCCTCCGCCAGCGGCTGCGGGCCGCCGGTGCCACCGACCTGATCCCCGGGGTACGCCTCGCAGCGCTGCTCGCGCTGACCACCGCCGCCTTCTTGGCCGGCTTCTGGGCCCTCGTCGAGCAGAACCCACCACCCACCGAGGCGGGCCTGCCGGTGTTCGGTCCGTTCACCTCGACCGGCATCGTCGCGTGGCTGACGTGGCTGGTGGCGGTCGCCCTGGTGCTCGTCGCACCGGGTCGACCCACCCGGGTGGCTGTCGCCGGGGCGATGCTGGTCACCGGGGCGGTTCTCCTGGTGAGCCCGGTCGCCGGGCTGCCCCGGCCGCCGCTGCTGGTGCTGGTCCCACAGGTCGCCCTCGGGGTGCTGGCGCTGGCCGTCGACGCACACCTGCCGTTGGCGGCTCGAACCCTACCGACGATCGCGGCAACGATCGGCGGGACGTTCGCCGCCACAGCCGGCAACAAGCTCTACTGGGGGTCGTACCGGTGGACCTCGGAACAGTTGCTGCCAGCTGTCGGGGCGGTGTTGCTGGGGGTCGCGCTGCTGCTCGCCGCCGGGCTGGCCATGCGGCGGGACTGGCGGGGCAGCTGGGCGGCGGTCGCCCTGCTGACCCCCATCGGTCTGCTCAGTGTGCACATCCTGGCCGGCGCGGTGGACGGCCTCAGTGGCGCTCCGCGACCGACCTACCCGACCATGGTCGGTGCCGCCCTCGCCGTCGGGCTACTCGGACCGCTCGTGCTGCCAGCCGCCGTAGCCCTGCACCGTCGCAGGCAGCGTGACGGGGCGGGCCAGCTGAGAACCACCCCGGCCGACCCCTGCCCCACCTGCGGCGCCCGCCGCTGACCGAGTCCTCGCGGTGGGACCGGTGACTGTGGCAGGGCAGCTGCTTGCGTACCGGCGTGTCGAGCAGCCGCACTGCCACAGTCCGGTAGGGCTCCGGCGCAACCCGGCAGCAGCGGGGTGGGGGTGATCGGCGGGGTGGGGTGGTCAGCGGGGTGGGGGTGATCGGCGGGGTGGGGTGGTCAGCGGGGTGGGGGTGACGGGCGGGGGCGTTGGTTGGGCAGGCAGCAGGCGGCTGCGGTGAGCAGCAGGATGGTCATCCCGATCGCGCCCGGAGCCTTGGTCAGCCGGGCCAGGTTGGTGCCGTCCGGCAGGGCGAGGAACGACGCCAGCGCACACGGCAGTACGAACCAGACGGTCCGGGTCGCCGCCACCGCGAGCACCGCCAGCGGCCAGGTCGCGTACCAGGGGTGAAACACCGGCGCCAGCACCACCGTCACCCCCAACGCCACCCCCACCGCCCCCAACACCACCCCACCCCCACCCCCACCCCCACCCTTGCCCTTACCCGGGTTGATCAAGAAGTTTTGGTCTCGACACGCCGGTCCAGAAGACCAAAACTTCTTGATCAACACGGGTGGGTGGGGTGGGTGGGGTGGGTGCGGGGGGTGGGGTGGGGGGGTTTGGAGGGTTTGATGCCAGAGGAGGGGGAGGAGGGTGGCTAGTAGGGCTAGGCCTAGAACACGGGTTATCGGGACCGCGTCGGGTTGTCGGCCGGACAGTTCACCGACGTAGTCGACGACCATGCCGACGGCGGTCGGCGGCGAGGTCCACTGCACGGTGTCACCGCTGCGGCCCAGCCCGCCGAGCCAACCGGGCCCCAGACCGGTCAGCAGCGAGGGCACCAGCAGCCCGCCGACCGCCCCGACCCCCAGCAGGCCACCGTCCCGCAGCAGCGCCCGCACCACGGGCCGACCCCGTACGGCGGTCAGCGCCACGAACGGTAGCACCACCACGGCGGTGACCTTTACCGACACCGCCAGCCCGAGCAGCAACCCGGCCACCAGCAGCACCCCCACCGACGGCCGCCACCACGACCCGACCGACCACTGCCACGAACCAGCCGACGGCCCCCGACCCAAGCCAACCAACCGCCACCACGACCCGACCGACCGCCGCCACGAACCAGCCGAAGGCCGCCAACGCCGCAGCGACCCGACCGGCCGCCACCAGCGCGAGTCGACCGACGGCCGGCTCCGCGAGGTTCGCGGCGGTGGGGCGTTGCGGTGGACCGGTGGTACCGCTTGCGGAGCATCGCGGCGGGTCAGCAGCAGCAGGGCCGGGAGTAGCAGGCCGAGCATCACCGCGTCGTTGTGCGCCCCGGCGATCAGGTGTACCCCGACCAGTGGACAGGCCAGCACCAGCCAGGTCGCCCGTCGGGGTGGTACCCCGGCCGCGCGGGCCAGGCCGGGCAGGCAGGCCGCCGCCGCCAGTACGCCCGCGAGGGCCAGCAGCCGCAACAGCAGCACGGTGCCGACCAACCCGCCACCGAGCACCACCGCCAGCGCGGCGAGCAGCACGAAGAACGGCCCGTACGGTGCCGGGGTGTCCCGCCAGACCGGTGCGACCGCCTCGACCCACGGGCAACCGGCCGCGGCCACTCCGGTGGTGTACGGATCACCACCGTCGGCGTAGATCCACCCCTGGCAGGCGTACGAGTAGACGTCCCGACTGCCCAGCGGGGCGGTGACCAGCAGCGGCAGCGCCCACCACCCGGCGGTGACGTACGCCCACCGGGTCGACGGCGCGCCGTCGCGTAGCGCCCACCAGGCACCAACCATGGCGGCTGTGCCGAGCAGCCACACCGTGACGGTCAGCGGGCCGACGTCGGTGTTCCAGAACCGGGTGGTGGCGGAATCGGGCAGGGCTCCCCCGATGTACCCGGCGACCGCCAGCAGCAGCGCCCCGACCAGCCCGGTGTAGCGGGCCGCCCGGTCACGGGGACCGACGGGCCGGGAGCCGGGCTCGGTCACCGGCGGTACCTCTCCTTGAACGCGGGTCGCCCCGCCGGAACCGGCCTACTCGACAGGCACCGGTCGGCGCGCCGCCGCTCGGGCCTCCTTCGCCGACCGTACCAAGCGGATCGTCACCACGATCACGAACAGCGTCATCAGGGGTGCACCGACCGTCTTGGTGTAGCGGGGCAGCCCGGTACCGTCGGCCAGCACCAGAAACGCGGAGACCACGGTCACCGCGCTGAACCACCAGGTGCGCTGCGCGGTGGCGGCGAGCAGGGCCAGCGGCCAGAACCAGTACCAGGGGTGGAACAGCGGGGCGAGCGCCACCGTCGCGGTCAACGCCAGCGCGGCGTGCCAGAGCGGGTCACGGTGCCGGGCCCGGAACCACAGCCACACCAGCAGACCCGCCAGCACCAGCACCGCGATGCCCCGGGTCACCGGCAGCGCGTCGATGTGCTGGCCGAACGGCAGCGCCAGGTAGCCGGCGGTCTGCCCGATGGCGGTCGGCGGCGAGGTCCAGGCGACCACCTCGTTGCCGTGGGACAGTCCGGTGATCCAACCGAGGTCCAGCCCGGCGGCGAGGGTCACCCCGAACAGCGTGGTCACGGCACCGGCGACCACCGGCGTACCGTGGCGCAGCAGCGCGCGCAGCGAGAAGCCGCCGGTGATCGCGGCGAGCGCCGCGAACGGCACCACCACCACCGCAGTCACCTTGATCGCGGCGGCCAGGCCGAGCACCACCCCGCCGACCAGCAGCGGCCAGGGCCGCCCGGGTCGGGCGACCACCACGGCCAGCCCGGCGACCATCAGCCCGACCATGAGGGCGTCGTTGTGCGCCCCGGCGATCAGGTGCACCCCCACCAGCGGGCTGGCCAACGCCAGCCAGAGCGCCCGGCCGACCGGTACGCCGCAGCGACGGGCCAGCACCGGCAGGCAGGCCGCGGTGAGCACCACGCCGGCCACCGCGAGCGCCCGGAACAGCGCGATGCTGCCGACCAGGGAACCGGTCGCGGCGACCACCGCACCGGAGAGCACCACGAACAGCGGACCGTACGGCGCAGGGGTGTCCCGCCAGATGTACGACATGGTGTCCAGCCAGGGGCAGGGCAGCGTGGAGACCCCGTACTCGTAGGGGCTGATGCCGTTGGCGTAGCTCGCCCCCTGGCAGGCGTACGCGTAGACGTCGCGGCTGCCCATCGGCGGGGTCACCAGGAACGGCAGCGCCCAGAGCCCGGCGGTGACCAGCGCCCACCGGGCCGACGGCACTCGGTCACGCAGCGTCCACCACGCCACCGCCATGGCTGCGGTACCGAACAGCCACAGCCCGATGATCAGCGGCCCGTTCGGCCCCAGCCAGATCTTGACCGGGTTCGGCCGCAGGTCCCCGCTGGGCAGGGCGCCGCCGAGGAACGCCGCCACGGAGAGCATGATCGATCCGGCCAGTCCGGTCCAGCGCACGAGGTGATGGGGCACGTCCGTCATGCTGCCAGCAATCGTGAGCGCGGTACGGAGGTGGGCTGTTGCCGGGCTTCAGGCCGACCGACAGTGACCGGACGGCCGCAGACTGCTGGTGATCTCGAAGGTGCCCGGATCGTGGGCCCGTACGGTGACCCAACCGTCCGCGCCTGGTCGCACGCAGCCCGCTGGTGACTTCAGGGACAGCCACCGGGACCACCGGACCCGGACGAGCACGTCGGCGGGCTCCTCGACGGTGAACCGCACACCGGCGTCGTCGGAGGCGACGAGCCGGGCCGGAGCGGAGACCAGCGGTTGCGGATCGAGCACCTGGTACAGCCGCCACCGGCCGGGGCGTCCGACCTCACGCAGGTACGGCTGACCGGCCAGGACCAGCGTCGCCTCGTCCCGGCCGTACCGGTCGAGGGCCGCGTCCGGTGCGACGGCGACGTAGCTGACGGCGTTTCGGCGCAGCCAGTCGCCGTACCGGGCGGCATCGAGGCTGCCGTCGTAGAAGAGGCCGTTACGTCCCGCGTCGACCTGCCGCTCCCAGCCCCGGGCCAGGGGCACGGCGGCGGCCACGTGGGCGCTCTCCCAGTGGTCCCGCAGCGGCACCACCTCGACCCGGCCCACCGGTGCCCGCCGGTCCAGCTCGTCCAGTAGAGGCTGGTAGAAGGCGGCGTAGACCGGTGCCGACCCTCGACGGACGATGTCGCTGGTCATCACCGGGGACTGCCACCAGAACAGCGCGACGAGCAGCGCGGCCAGCCACCGTCGACTCATCTCGGCGTAGGCCGCGACGACCGGCAGGGCGAAGAGCATCGGTAGCCGCAGCGCGTTCGAGCCGACCGGGCTGGGCAGGTAGTAGGCGGCGACCAGCAGCAGCGCGGTGAGCCCCGCGCCGACCCGCACGGCTCGCACCGGCACGAACGCGAGCACCACCACGACCAGCGCCAGGTTGACCCGCAGCGACTCGGCGGTGAACGGCTGCCAGCCACCGTTGCCGAAGAGCACCACCATCGGTGCCACCGTCACCAGCGGTGCCAGGCAGAGGACCAGGGCGGCGGCTCCCGGCCGTCGACGCCGCACCAGGTCGAGGACCAGCAGGGTGCCGCCGGTGAGGCCGATGAACAGTCCTGCCACCGGGCTGGCCGCCGTGGCGAGCACCGCCGCCGCACCGGCGGCCGAGAGCTGCCACCGACACGCCGGCCGGGACACGGCCACCGCGCAGAGCGCGACCAGCGCCCACATCAGGCCGACGGCGAAGGTGATCCGACCACTGGCCAGGTTCCCCACCAGGACGACCGCACCCAGCAGACTGCCGAGCAGCGGACGGCGGGCTCCGGTCAACACCAGCAACCAGGCCAGTGCCACGGCGGAGAGCACCGCCGCGACCGCGCCGACCGTACGCACGCCCACCCATCCGCCGAGCGTCTGGGTGTAGAGGCTGTAGCCGAACTGGTTGACCCCGCCGTACCAGGAGAAGTCCAGCGGGGCGAAACCGTTGCGCTCGGCGAAACCCGCGCGGGCCATCTGCGCGGAGAGGTCGGTGCCCATCGGCGGGGCCAGCAGGAACAGGACCGCCAACACCAGCGACACCACCAGCGCGCCGACGACGGCCAGGGTCGGAGGGCCGCCGACACCTGACGAAGCACCGTTGCCGCGCGCGTCCGGGGCGGCGGCAGGGATGGGTGTCGACACCCGAGCAGTCGTACCACGACCGGCCGGGGTGTTAAGCAGGGGCCCCTGCTCTACCGCAGGCGTTAACAGGGTGCCCTTCCTTACATCTCCATGAGGCGTTGGGTGGCGGCGCGGGAGCGGCGGCCGGTGCGCAGGTACTCGTCGAGGAACTCGCCCGGGTCGTCGCGGCCGAGCAGCCGGACCACGCCGGCCAGCTCCACGCCGTGCCGGGGCAACTGGTCGCCCGCGCGGCCCCGGACCAGCATCAGCGCGTTGCGGACCTGCGCGGCGAGGGTCCAGCCGGCCGTCATCGCCTCGGCGTCCGCCGGGTCGACCAGGCCCGCGTCCCGGGCGGCGGCGAGGGCGTCGAGGGTACGCGTGCCGCGCAGCTGCGGGTACGCGCCCGCGTGCCGCAGTTGGAGCAGCTGCACCGCCCACTCCACGTCGGCCAGACCGCCCCGGCCCAGCTTGGTGTGGGTGGCCGGGTCGGCGCCCCGGGGCAGCCGTTCGGTCTCCACCCGCGCCTTGATCCGCCGGATCTCGATGATCTGCTCCCGGGTCAGGCCGTCGGCCGGGTAGCGGATCGGGTCGACCAGCCGCTCGAACCGGGTGCCCAGCTCGGCGTCACCACAGACACAGCGGGCGCGCAGCAGCGCCTGCGCCTCCCACACCCGCGACCAGCGGGCGTAGTACTGCTGGTAGGCGGCGAGGCTGCGGACCAGCGGCCCCTGCCGACCCTCGGGTCGCAGGTCGGCGTCGACACCCAGCGGCGGGTCCGGCGCGGGCATGCCCAGCAGTCGTCGTAGCTCCTCGGCGATGGCCTGGGCGGCGGCGCTGGCCGCGCTCTCGCTGACCCCTTCGGGTGGTTCGTAGACGAAGAGCACGTCGGCGTCGGAGAGGTAGTTCGACTCGTACCCGCCGAGCCGACCCATCCCGATCACCGCGAAGGTCAGCTCCGGCATGGCCGGCTGGCTGGCGCGGGCGGTCCGCAGTGCGGCGGCGAGGGTCGCGTCGGTGACGTCGGACAACGCGGTGCCGACGGCGGTGACGTCGGACAGCGGGGAGGCCGACCGGCCGCCGTCGGCGCGTCCCGGGGCGAGCGAACCGGCCCGGCTGAGCAGGTCGGCGCAGGCGAGCCGGAGCAGTTCCCGGCGGCGCAAGGCGCGCACCGCGCGGGTCGCCTCGACCGGGTCGCTGTGCCGGGCCGCGGCGGCGGTGAGGCCCTCGAAGAGCACCTCGCGCGGGCGGGGGCTCAACTCGCTCTCCTCGGCCAGCAGGCGCAGCGCCTCCGGCTCGCGGGTCAGCAGGTCCGCCACGTACCGGGAGGAGGAGAGCACCCGGGCCAACCGGCGGGCCACCGGCCCGGAGTCGCGCAGCAGTCGCAGATACCAGGGGGTGCTGCCGAGCGAGTCGGAGACCTGCCGGTAGCTGAGCAGCCCCCGGTCCGGCTCGGGCGCGTCGGCGAACTCGCTGAGCAGCACCGGCAGCAGGGTGCGTTGGATGGCGGCGGTGCGGCTGACTCCACCGGTGAGGGCCTGGAGGTGACGAAGCGCCCCGGCGGGGTCGGCGAAGCCGAGGATCTCCAGCCGGTTGCGGGCCGCCTGCGGGGTCAGCCGCAGCCCGTCGGCCGGTACCCGGGCCACCGACTCCAGCAGCGGCCGGTAGAGCAGCTTGGCGTGCAGTCGGCGTACCTCGGAGGCGTGGGTGACCCACTCGGCGCGGAACTCCTCGACGGCGCTGCGGCCGGGGGTGGCGGTGTAGCCGAGCGCGGTGGCGAGCCAGCGCAGGGCACCCGGCTCGGTCGGCACGGTGTGGGTGCGCCGCAGGCCCTGGAGTTGCAGCCGATGCTCGACGGTACGCAGGAAGCGGTAGCCGCGCAGCAGCGCCTCGCCGTCGGCCCGGCCGACGTAGCCGCCGGTGACCAGCGCGCGCAGCGCGGGGATGGTGCCGGGTGCCCGCAGCGTGTCGTCGCCCCGGCCGTGCACCAGTTGCAGCAGCTGCACCGCGAACTCGATGTCACGCAGCCCGCCCGGGCCGCGTTTGATCTCGCGTTCCAGCTCCTTCGGCGGGATGTTGTCGATGATCTTGCGCCGCATGGCCCGGACGTCCTCGACCGCCTCGGGGCGTTCGGCCGCCTGCCAGAGCAGGGGTGCCAGTGCGTCGATCCACTCCTGGCCGAGCGCCAGGTCACCGGCGGCCGGGCGGGCCTTGAGCAGGGCCTGGAACTCCCACGTCCGGGCCCAGCGCCGGTAGTAGGCCAGGTGGCTGGCGAGGGTCCGCACCAACGGGCCCCGGTTGCCCTCGGGGCGCAGGGCGGCGTCGACCGGCCAGGCGACCAGACCGCAGATGTGGATCAGTCGGGTGGCCACGGTGGTGGCGGCGGTCAGGTCGTCGTCCTCGGCCGCCACGAAGATCACGTCGACGTCGGAGACGTAGTTCAGCTCGCCACCGCCGCACTTGCCCATCGCGACCACGGCCAGCCGGGGTTCCCGGGTGCCCTCGGGCAGCTCCGCCACGGCGGTCCGGTACGCGGCCGACAGTGTCGCGTCGGCCAGCGCCGAGAGCGCGGCCATGGTCTGCTCCAGGCCACGCCCGCCGGTCAGGTCGGCCGCCGCGATCCGCAGCAACGCCAGCCGGTACGCCCGCCGCAGCACCGCGACCGGGTTGCCCTCGCCGGACAGGTCGAGGCTGCCGTCCGCGGTCGGGGCGAGACCGTCCGGTTCGGTGCGCAGCACCGACCAGTGGTCCGGGTTGGCCACGAGGTGGTCGCCGAGCGCCGAGGAGGCGCCCAGCACGGCGAGCAGCCGCCGACGCAGACCCGGGTCGTCGTGCAGCGCGGCCAGCACCGCAGAACCCGCCCCGATGCCCCCACCGGCACCGGCGGCAGCGCCCGCGTTGCCGCCGGTCGCGGTGGCCTGGCCGGGACCGGCACCGCGCTGCCGCACCGCACCGCCCGTGCCGGTGCCGTTCGGCCCGGCCGAGGCGCGCTGCTCCGCCTCCACCAGTCGGTGCAGTTGCCGCAGCGCCAGGTCGGGGTCGGCGACCCGGGACAGCGCGGTGAGCAACTCCTGGGCCTGCTCGTCGGTGGGTTCCTGGCTCTCGGGCCGCCACAGGTCGAGCCCGTCCGGCCCGAGCAGGTCGGCGGCGCGAGCGCCCGCGTCGTCGTCGGTCACGCCAAAGCCGTAGCGGGCGAGTCGGCCCGTGGCGCTGGTCGGCCGGCCCATCAGTGCCCGAGCAGCGGCAGGCTGCGACGCGATCCGTCTTCCAGCTCACCGAGGGCGAGCGCGGCGAACCGCGCCGCGAACGGCTGCCAGACCTCCTCGACGTCGGCCATCACCGCGTCACATGCGGAGATCACCAGCTGCGGGTCGTAACCCAGCTCGGCCAGCAGCGCCGAGTCGGTGGCCCACTCGGCGATCATGGCGGTGTCGCACTCGATGTGGAACTGCAACCCCCAGGCCCGGTCGCCGAGGCGGAACGCCTGGTGCGGATAGCGGGTGGAGGCGGCCAGCAGGGTGGCGCCGGCGGGCAGTTCGGTGATCTCGTCGGCGTGCCACTGCAACACGTCGGGGATCAGCGGCACATATCGGAAGAGCGGGTCTTTCTCGGCCGCGTCGCGCCGTCCCACCACGCCCGGTCCGGCCTCCGGCCCGGACGGGCTGCGCTCGACGGTGCCGGCGTGGGCGGTGGCCAGCAGCTGAGCGCCGAGGCAGACGCCCAGGGTCGGCACCCGGTGCCGCACCGCCTTGCGGAGCAGCTTCTCCACGGCCGGGAACCAGGCCGCGCCCGGCCGACCGTCGACCAGCGGGTATGCCTGCTGGTCACCGCCGAGCACCACCAGGGCGGCGTGCCCGTCCAGGTCGGCGGGCAGGGCGTCGCCCGCGTGCGGGCGGACCACCGACAACTCCAACCCGGCTTCGGTCAGCCACTCCCCCAGGCGGCGCGGGTCGTCGGTCGGGTCGTTCTCGATCACCAACGCAGTTGCCACACCGTCGAGGCTATCCGGTCCGGCCGATCCGACCAGCGTGAGGGGATCGTGCCGGGTCGTCGGCTCCGACACGGCACGCCGCCGCTCGTCCGGTTCCGGCGCGCTCGGTGAGCCCACCCGGCCACCGCACTAGGCTGTCCCGCTGTGTCCGACCGCAGTACGCCCGACGACGTCGTACGCCCGCCTGCCCTGCGCCCCGGTGACACGGTGATGCTGGTGTCGCCGTCCGGACCGACCCGGCCGGAACGGGTGGCCCGGGGCCTGGAACTACTCACCGGCTGGGGCCTGCGGCCGGTGCTCGCGCCCAACGCGTACGCCCGGCAGGGCTATCTGGCGGGGCCGGACGAACTGCGGGCCGCCGACCTGAACACCGCGTTCGCCGACCCGGAGGTGCGGGGCGTCATCTGCACCCGGGGCGGCTACGGGGCGCAGCGGGTGGTGGACGCGATCGACATGGCGGCGGTACGCCGTGACCCGAAGGTGGTCGCCGGGTTCTCCGACATCACCGCGCTGCACCTGGCCCTGTGGCGGGGTGCCCGGTTGGCCGGGGTGCACGGTCCCGGTGCGGCCTGGCGGGACGAGCGCACCCCGCTGGCCTCGGCCGAGTCGCTGCACGCGGCGATGACCAGCACCGAGCCGGTCACCGTACGCGCCGTCGAGGACGAGGAGACCTTCGGCGTACGCGTCGCGGGGCGGGCCACCGGCCGACTGTTGGGCGGCAACCTCTGCCTGGTCGTGGCCTCCCTCGGCACCCCGGACATGCCCGACCTGACCGGCGCGGTGCTGCTGTTGGAGGAGGTGCAGGAGCCGCCGTACAAGGTCGACCGGATGCTGACCCAACTGCGCCGGGCCGGCGCGCTGGACGGGCTGGCCGGGGTGGCCGTGGGGCAGTTCACCGACTGCGCCGACGGCTGGGACACCACGGTGACCGACGTGCTCGTCGAGCGCCTCGGTGACCTGGGCGTGCCGGTGCTCGGCGGCCTGCCGATCGGTCACGGTCCGGGTCAGCTCACCGTGCCGTTCGGCACCCGCGCGACCCTCGACGCCGACGCCGGTACCCTCACCGTCACCGCCGCCGTCCGCTGACCCTTCACCCGATGTGTCCGGATCAGTGCTCGAAATTGCCAGCGCGTTGACAGCTTCGCCACGGTTGCCGCCCAGCCGGACCGGCCACTGTCGGTGACGTCACCGCAGCACGGTGACCTCACCGTGTCACGACGAGTTGGAGGAACGATGTCCCGCACGATCTCGAAGAAGAACCTGCTGGCCGGTCTGGCCGTGGCGGGCGTACTCGGCGTGGGGATCGCCGCTCCCACCGTGGCGCTGGCCGACGACGAAACCACCCCGAGCGCCAGCACCAGCAGGGCGGACCAGGGCGATCCGCAGGAGCCGCGCGCCGCGCGGCACGCTCCGTTCGCCGAGGCGCTGGCCGCGGAGTTGGGCGTACCGACCGAGAAGGTGACCGAGGCGCTGGAGGAGCTGCGCGAGCAGCGCCGCACGGACCACGAGGGCCGCCGGGGTCTCCTCGGGCGCGGCCACGGCGCCGAGGGCCACAAGCGCGGCGACGGCGCCGAGGGCCGCAAGCCCGGTGAGCGGCGGACCCCGCCGTCGGCCGAGGAGCGCAAGAAGGCGCTGACCGAGCGGCTCGCGCGGGCGGTCGAGGAGGGCAAGCTGACCCAGGAGCAGGCCGACGCCATCACCGCCGCCGTCGAGGCCGGTGTCTTCGGTGGCTGGGCCGGCGGGGGTCGACCGGCCGGCAAGTAACGCCGCACCCGAGGGTGGTCGGCCGCGCTGCCGCCGGGCACGGTCGGCCGCTGCCGTCCGAGGTCGGCCCCGCACTCGCGGCGGGGCCGACCAGCGGCGAGTCCGCGTCAGGCGATGCAGGCGCAGACGATCAGCGCGGCGCCGAAGTGGCTGGCGGCGCTGACCCGGGCCACCGGGTGTGGCTCGTCGGCGCAGATGACCTCGCCGAGCCGTCCCGGCGTGAGCAGGTCCAGCACGAAGAAGGCCAGCGCCATGATGACCAGACCGATCAGCCCGAAGATGATCGTCGAGGCCAGCCCCTTGGCGAAGTCGCTGTAGCTGGTCAGGATCGCGGTGAAGACGATGCCGGCGACGCCGAGCTGGTTGGCGGCGAGCAGCAGGCCGGCGTTGGTGTTACGGCGAATCCAGATCAGCTCCCGCAGCTTGCCCGGAGTGAGCAGATCGACCAGGAAGAAGCCGGCGGCCATCAGGCCGACTCCGACAACCCCGAACACCACGCTCTGCCAGGCTCCGCTGAGCAGGTCCTCCAGCACCGACTGCCTCCCGACGAATCTCCGGCCGACGGACGCCGGCACGGTGATCGAGACGATAGCGGCACCCCGCAACGCCCGGCTGCCCGGTGACGGGCCGCCGGGCGGACCAGCGGTTACAGCGACAGGTAGTGCTGACGCTCGTACGGGGTGACCTCGCGGCGGTACTGCTCCCACTCGGACCGCTTGTTGCGCAGGAAGAAGTCGAAGACGTGCTCGCCGAGCACCTCGGCGACCAGTTCCGAACCGGCCATCACGTCGATCGCCTCGGACAGGTTCTCCGGCAGCGGTTCGTACCCCATCGCCCGCCGCTCGGCGCTGGTCAACGCCCACACGTCGTCCTCGGCGCCCGGTGGCAGCTCGTACCCCTCCTCGATGCCCTTCATCCCGGCGCCGAGCAGCACCGCGAAGGCGAGGTACGGGTTGGCGGCCGAGTCGGGCGAGCGGATCTCCACCCGGGCCGAGTTCGGCTTGCCGTACGCCGGGACGCGGACCAGCGCGGAGCGGTTCAGGTGCCCCCAGCAGACGTACGCCGGGCTCTCGGTGACCCGGTCCGGCAGCGCCTGCGGGAACAACCGCTTGTACGAGTTGACCCACTGGTTGGTGACGGCGGTGTACTCCCGGGCGTGGGCCAGCAGCCCGGCGATGAACGCCCGCGCCACCTTGGACAGCTTCATCGGGTCACCGGCGTCGTGGAACGCGTTGCGCTCCCCCTCGAACAGCGACAGGTGGGTATGCATGCCGCTGCCCGGCTGGTCGGTGAAGGGCTTGGGCATGAAGGTGGCCTGCACGCCGGTGGAGAGCGCCACCTCCTTGACCACGTGCCGGAAGGTCATGATGTTGTCGGCGGTGGTCAGCGCGTCGGCGTACCGCAGGTCGATCTCCTGCTGGCCGGGGGCGACCTCGTGGTGGCTGTACTCGACGGAGATGCCGATGCGCTCCAACGCGAGCACCGCCTGACGGCGGAAGTCACGGGCCACCGCGTGGGTGGTGTGCTCGAAGTAGCCGCCGGTGTCCACCGGCACCGGCACCGAGCCGTCCATCGGGCCGTTCTCCAGCAGGAAGAACTCGATCTCCGGGTGGGTGTAGAAGGTGAAGCCCTTGTCGGCCGCCCGGGACAGCGCGCGGCGCAGCACGTGACGCGGATCCGCCCAGGACGGGCTGCCGTCGGGCAGTGAGATGTCGCAGAACATCCGGGCGCTCTCGCCGCTGACCCCACCCTCGAACGGGAAGACCTGGAAGGTGGTCGGATCGGGCACGGCGACCATGTCCGACTCGAAGACCCGGGCGAACCCCTCGATGGCCGACCCGTCGAAGCCGATGCCCTCCTCGAAGGCGGCCTCCAACTCCGCGGGGGCGACCGACACGCTCTTGAGCGTGCCGAGCACGTCGGTGAACCACAGCCGGACGAACCGGATGTCCCGCTCTTCCAGCGTACGGAGGACGAACTCCTGCTGACGGTCCACTTCCCCAACCTTCCGCGACACTCTATGTCCGGCTGCGGTCGGACTATGCCCGACCTGACCGACCAGTCTCCATCGACCCGATTACGCAGACGTTAACCGAACCGCGGCCATTGCGTCCCGTCCCGTCCCGACCGGCGGTCGGGCCCGGTCGTACCGCCCCATGCCGACGTGTCGGCCCGGTGCCGCTGGGGCAAGATGAGGACATGCCCACCCTGCGTCTCGCCCTGTGCCAGGTCAACCCCAGTGTCGGTGACCTCACCGGCAACGCCGGTCTCGTCCGGGCTTGGACCCGCCGGGCCGCCGACTCCGGCGCCCAGCTCGTCCTGTTCCCGGAGATGATGCTGACCGGGTACCCGGTGGAGGACCTCGTCTTCCGGAGTTCCTTCGTGGCCGCCTCCCGGGCGGCGCTGGACCGGCTCGCCGCCGATCTGGCCGCCGACGGTCTGGGCGAGCTGCCGGTGGTGGTGGGCTACCTGGACGCCGACGGTCCGTCGCAGCTCGGCGCGGACGCCCAGCCGGGCCGGGGCACCCGCAACGCCGCCGCGCTGCTGCACCGTGGCGCGGTGGTCGCCACCTACTTCAAGCACCACCTGCCCAACTACGGCGTCTTCGACGAGGACCGCTACTTCGTGCCCGGGGACATGCTCACCGTCGTCCGGCTCGGCGAGGTGGACGTGGCGCTGACCATCTGCGAGGACCTCTGGCAGGCCGGCGGGCCGTTCGCCGCCGCCCGGCGGGCCGGGGTGGGGCTGGTGGTCAACATCAACGGTTCGCCGTACGAGCTGAACAAGGACGACGTGCGACTTCCGGTGGTCCGCCGCCGGGCCGCCGAGGCCGGTGCCACCATCGCCTACGTCAACATGATCGGCGGCCAGGACGAGCTGGTCTTCGAGGGCGACTCGATGATCGTCGCGGCGGACGGGACGGTGCTCGCCCGAGCACCGCAGTTCGTCAACCACCTGCTCGTGCACGACGTCGACCTGCCCGCCGCCGACGAGGCCAGCGCCGAGCCCGGCGCGGACGACGATCAGGTCACCGACGGGCTACGGGTGGTCCGTCGTACCGTCGAGCAGATCCCGCCCTCGCCCACCGGCCCGGCGGCTGTCGGCGGCCTCATCGAGCCGGTGGCCGACGAGGCCGAGGTGTGGCAGGCGCTGGTGCTCGGCCTGCGTGACTACGTCGAGAAGAACCGTTTCCCCTCGGTGGTGCTCGGGCTCTCCGGCGGCATCGACTCGGCGGTGGCGGCGGCCATCGCGGTGGACGCCATCGGCGGCGACCGGGTGGTCGGTGTCTCCTTGCCCAGCCAGCACTCCTCGGAGCACAGCCGCACCGACGCGGCCGACCTGGCCAAGCGGACCGGACTGGACTACCGGGTGGAGCCGATCCAGCCGATGGTGGACACCTTCCTGGCGAACCTGTCGCTCTCCGGCGTCGCGGTGGAGAACCTCCAGGCCCGGGTACGCGGCGTCATCCTGATGGCGTTGTCGAACCAGGAGGGCCATCTGGTGCTGACCACCGGCAACAAGAGTGAGCTGGCGGTCGGCTACTCGACGCTGTACGGCGACTCGGTCGGCGGCTTCAACCCGATCAAGGATGTGTGGAAGACCCTGGTGTGGCGGCTGGCCAAGTGGCGCAACGCCGAGGCGGTACGGCTGGGGCAGACCCCACCGATCCCGGAGAACTCGATCGGCAAGCCGCCGAGCGCCGAGCTGAGCCCGGGGCAGCTCGACAGCGACTCGCTGCCCGACTACGACGTGCTCGACCCGATCCTGATCGGCTACGTCGACGGTGACCTCGGCCGGGACGGCCTGATCGCCTCCGGTCACGACCCGGCGGTGGTGGACAAGGTGCTGCGGTTGGTGGATACCGCCGAGTACAAGCGTCGCCAGTCCGCGCCGGGCACGAAGATCTCGATGAAGGCGTTCGGACGGGACCGGCGGCTGCCGATCACCAACCGCTGGCGCGAGGACGGCTGACCGCCCACGGGGCAGCAGCTCGGTGGGCACGGGCCGGGGGCGGTTCCGGCCGGACGGTGGTGCCCGGCCGGAGTGACATCCTCCACTTCGCCCTGCCGTCGACCGCCCACCCGGTGGGACGATCGCGGCAGGACCCGGGGACCGCGTACGCGGCCTCGAGGAAAGGAGAACATCGTGGAATCCACATCCGGCGAAGTGACCGCCCTCTACGGTGGCCCGGCCACCCGTCGCGTCCGCACCCGCGACCTGCTCGCCGCCAAGGAGCGCGGCGAGAAATGGTCGATGCTCACCTCGTACGACCAGTACACGGCGGCGATCTTCGACGCCGCGGGGATCCCGGTGCTGTTGGTGGGCGACTCGGCGTCAAACAACGTGTTCGGTTACGAGACGACTTTGCCGGTGACCGCCGAGGAACTGCTGCCGCTGGTGCGGGCGGTGGTCCGGGCCACCCGGCAGACCCTGGTCGTCGGTGACCTGCCCTTCGGCTCGTACGAGGAGGGCCCGACCCAGGCGCTGCGGACGGCCGTACGGTTCATGAAGGAGGGCGGCTGTCACGCCGTGAAGCTGGAGGGCGGCCAGCGCTACGCCCCGCAGATCGAGGCGATCGTCGGTGCCGGCATTCCGGTGATGGCGCACATCGGTTTCACGCCCCAGCGTGAGCACACCATCGGCGGATACCGGGTGCAGGGGCGCGGCGACACCGCCGACGAGGTCCTCGCCGACGCGCGGGCGGTCACCGAGGCGGGCGCCTTCGCCGTGGTGCTCGAAATGGTGCCCGGCGACGTCGCCAAGCGGGTCACCGCCGAACTGCCGATCCCCACGGTGGGCATCGGCGCGGGCCCGGACACCGACGCGCAGGTGCTCGTCTGGCAGGACATGGCCGGTCTGCGCACCGGCCGGACACCACGCTTCGTGAAGCGGTACGCCGCCCTGGCCGACGCGCTCGACGAGGCCACCCGCCGCTTCGCCGACGAGGTCCGCTCCGGCCAGTTCCCCGCCCCCGAACACACCTTCTGAGTCCACCTCGTACCCGCCGCACGCCATCTCGGGCGGCGGCGGGTACGACACCACCGGAAGGTGAGGCGAGCGGGTTCGCCTGAAAACCGCTACGGTTTCGCTCGTGAGACGGGTCCGTACTGCTTTCCTTGCCCTGGCCTGCGCATCGCTGCTGGCGTTGACCGCCTGCGGTGACGAGAAGCCGACGACCGACGCCTCGCCGTCGGCCACGGTGCCGTCCGCCAGTTCCGCCCCGCCCGCCGAGGCCCCACCCAGCTCGGCACCGTCCACCGCCGCCGCGTCGGACGTGGTGAGCGACAAGGAACTCTGTCGGACGGCGAAGCAGGCCTCCGAGGAGATGAAGAAGAACCTGACGGCCGCGCTGAAATCCGGAACCGACACGTCGCCGGCCCTGTTCCAGAAGATCCTGTCCGGGTTGCAGAACGAGGTCATCAGGGTGGCTGCCACCGGTGCCACCGGCAGCAAGGTGGTCGCCGCGCTGGAGCGGTTCGCAGCGGAGGCCGGCAAGGCCGCCAACGCCGAGGATCCGGCCACGGCCGCAGACAACCCGGCCTTCGCCAAGGCCGGCCGTTCCGTCACCACCGCCTGCAAGTCCGCCGGGGTCGACGTCATCTTCTGACAGTTGCGTGGTGCGGCCCGGCCCGACCGCCGGGCCACACCCCTGTCGGTGGTCGTACCGTCAGAGGTCGGTGACGCGGACCCCGGCGTGCGCCTTGTAACGCTTGTTGATGGCGATCAGGTTCGCGGTGAACGCCTCGATCTGGTGGGCGTTACGCAGCCGACCGGCGTAGATGCCACGCATGCCGGGGATGTGGGCGGCGAGCGCGCCGACGATGCCGACCAGTTCCCGCTCCTCGGTGCAGATCAGCACGTCCAACTCGATGCGGTCGATCTCGGGATCGGCCAGCAGCGGGGCGCTGACGTGGTTGAAGGCGGCGCACACGCGGGAGTCGGGCAGCAGTGCGGCGGCCTGCTGGACGGCGCTGCCCTCCGGCACCGGCAGCGCGTACGGGCCCTGCTTGTCGAAGCCGAGCGGGTTCACACAGTCCACGACGATCTTGCCGGTGAGTGGTTCGGCGAGTGCCCCGACGGTGGCGGCGTGCCCGTCCCAGGGCACCGCGATGATCACCAGGTCGGAGCGACGGGCCACGTCGTCGTTGTCGGAACCGTTGACGCTGCCGTCGGCCGGCACACCGGGCAGGGCGGCGATCTCGGCGGCCGACTCGGCGGCCCGCTGTGCCGAGCGGGAACCGATCAGCACCGTCAGCCCCGCCCGAGCGAACCGGTAGGCGAGCCCTCGGCCCTGGTCGCCGGTGCCACCGATGATGCCGATGGTGAGCCCGGAAACGTCGGGCAGGGTGCTCGGGTCGTATGCCATGGTCGCCATCCTCGCAAATCCCCCTGCCCGCCAGCAGCGCCCACCCCTGTGACAATCCCCCTGCCGCAGGGTCCCGCCCCGTTACCCCCGCCCCCGCCCCCTGCGGAGGCCCCCCCGCCCCCCTGCGGAGGCCCCCCGCCGCGTTGATCAAGAAGTTTGCGTCAGGAATCGCGCTCTCGCTGACGAAAACTTCTTGATCAACTCGTGCAGGGGGGTGTCCCTATGGGTTGTGTCAAGCGGCGAGGCGGGGTTCGGCCGCCGTTTTGGGCTGGTATGGCCGTTGGGC
>NZ_JBNCLE010000030.1:0-38931 GCF_049844495.1 Micromonospora sp. DT48 | reverse complement strand
AAACAACCCACCAACGGGCCGCCATCCGGGGCACCACACCCGACCACAACCGCACCGGGCACTTTTACTACGTTACCCGGTGGTTTCTGTCGTGTCAAACCGGCTCGTGCCGCTTTGTCACGCTTCCACCCGTTATCCGGGCACCACGATCCGGCTGGCTTTCGCCAGAGCTGATCCTGGTTTTGGCAGGCCAGCCGCTGCGGTTTCCCGTTAAGCGCGCCTGGGGCCCTGCCGGTCGACAACCATACCCGGTCGGTTCCGCCCCACCAAATCCGCCTCCCGGCGAATCTGGGGCACCGCCCGGCCCGGACGCGATGGAGGACATCCATCCGATCCGAGAGGGTCTACCTGCGCTCCGGCCTGGGGTCTTTCGACCTGTTTCGTCCGTTCCGCGCTGGCAGAGAGAAGTTACGCGTCCGGTGGATTGATCGTCAAATCCACCGGACGCGTCCCACGTCACACCTGCCGGTCGGCGGTCAGGAGGTGACCTCCACCCCGGCGAAGGAGCGCTTGCCCCGACGCAGCACGAGGTACCTGCCGTGCAGCAGGTCCGACGGGGAGACCACGGCGTCGGTCGCGGTGACCCGGGTGTTGTTGACGTACGCGCCACCCTCGGCGATGACCCGCCGTGCCTCCTTCATGCTCGGCACCAGGCCGGACTCCTTGAACAGGGCGGCCACCTCCGGGAGGGTGTCGACGCGTACCAGACCGGCTTCGGTGAGCGCGGCGCGCAGCGTCTCCATGGACAGCTCCTCCAACGAGCCCCGGCCGAACAGGGCCTGGCTGGCGGCGACCGCCTGGGCCATCTCCCGCTCGCCGTGCACCAGGGTGGTCAGCTCCTCGGCGAGGGCGCGTTGCGCCGCCCGCGCCGCCGGCCGCTCCGCGACCTCCTTCTCCAGCTCCTCCAGCTCCTCCCGGGAACGGAAGCTGAAGTAGCGCAGGTAACGCGCCACATCGCTGTCGTCGACGTTGATCCAGAACTGGTAGAAGGCGTACGGGCTGGTCATCTCGGGATCGAGCCAGATCGCCCCGCCCTCGGTCTTGCCGAACTTCGAGCCGTCCGACTTGGTCACCAGCGGGGTGGTGAACGCCTGCACCGGGCCGAGCCCACGTCGCCGGACGTAGTCGACTCCGGCGGTGATGTTGCCCCACTGGTCGGAACCGCCGAACTGGAGCTGACAGCCGTGCCGACGGTGCAGCTCGAAGAAGTCGTTGGCCTGGAGCAGCTGGTAGCTGAACTCGGTGAAGCTGATCCCGCTCTCCAGCCGGGCCCGGACCACCTCACGCGCCAGCATCCGGTTGACCGGGAAGTGCTTGCCGACGTCACGCAGGAACTCCACCACCGACATCTCACCGGTCCAGTCCAGGTTGTTGACCAGGCGGGCGGCGTGATCCCCGGTGTACGACACGAAGGGTGCCAGCTGGTCGCGGATCCGCTGGACCCAGCTCGCCACCACCTCCGGTGGGTTGAGGGTCCGTTCCGCGCTCTCCTTCGGGTCGCCGATCTGCCCGGTCGCACCCCCCACCAGCAGCAACGGCCGGTGCCCGGCGAGTTGGAGGCGGCGGGCGGTGGTGACCTGCATGAGATGGCCGGCGTGCAGACTCGGCGCGGTCGGGTCGAAGCCCACATAGAAGGAGGCTCCCGGACCGTCGAGCAGCGCGCGCAGTTCGTCCGGGTCGGTGGAGTCCTGGATCAGGCCCCGCCAGCGCAGGTCGTCCGTGAGGGAGTCCCGCCGGACCGGCGGGAGGTTGCTGTCGGTCACGATCACCGATTGTCCCCCATCAGCCCGGTCCGGCCCTACCGGGTTCCGCCGGAACACACCGGCACTAGGCTGGCCATTCCAAGATCGTGGAGGTGACCGTGGACGTGTCGGTGATGTCGGGCGGCTTCTTCGCCCTGCTCGGGCTGGAGTTGGACGAGATCAGCGGAGACCGGGTCACGATCCGCTGGCGGGTCCGCCCGGAGCTGCACCAGCCGTACGGCATCCTGCACGGCGGGGTGCACTGCTCGGTGGTGGAGACGGCGGCGAGCCTGGGGGCCGGGGTGTGGCTGGGCGAGCGTGGGCGGGTGGTCGGCGTGTCCAACCAGACCGACTTCCTGCGGGCCGTACGCGACGGTGAGTTGGTCGCGGTCGCCACCCCGGTGCACCGGGGGCGGAGCCAACAGCTGTGGCAGGTGGAGATCACCGACGCGGACGGGCAGTTGGTCGCCCGAGGCCAGGTCCGCCTCCAGAACCTCTATCCGGACGCCAGCGAGCGGGGTGCCTGACCGAAGGCGTAGCGGTTTTGGGTAGATAGCGGCTTTCGCGGCGTTATCGTCGCGTCGATGACCGAGCCCTGGCCGCCGACGTGAGGAAGCTCCTCGCCGCCACCCTCGGCATCCTGTCGGCGGTCGGCGGCTTCGTCGACATCGGCGACCTGGTCGCCGCCGGTCAGGCCGGTGCCCGCTTCGGGATGGCGCACACCTGGGTGCTCCTGCTCGGGGTCGTGGCGATCTGCGCGTACGCGGAAATGGCCGGACGGATCGCGGCGGTGACCGGCCGGGCGGTCTTCGACCTGATCCGGGAGCGGCTCGGCGCGCGGATGGCGCTGGTCAACCTGGTGGCCTCCTACCTGGTCACGGTGATCACCCTGGCCGCCGAGCTGGGCGGGGTGGCGCTGGCGTTGCGGCTGGCCACCGGGGTGCCGTACCTGCTCTGGGTGCCGATCGCCGGGATCGCGGTCTGGCTGGTGCTGTGGCGGATGCGGTTCCCGGTGATGGAACGGGTCTTCGGGCTGGCCGGGCTCGCTCTGGTGGTCTTCGCCGTCGCCCTGTTCTGGCTGCCGACCGACTGGGCGTCGCTCGGCCGCAGCGCCGTGGCACCGGACGACTCCGGCCAGGGGTGGGGGGCGTACTGGTTCGTGGCGGTGGCGCTGTTCGCCTCGACGGTCAGCCCGTACGAGGTGTTCTTCTTCTCCTCGGGCGGAGTGGAGGAACGCTGGAGCGCGGACGACCTCGCCGACGCCCGGTTCAGCGTGCTGGTCGGCTTCCCGATCGGCGGTTTCCTCGCCCTGTCGCTGATCGCCACAGCGGCCGTGGTGCTGCGCCCCGCCGGGCTGTCGGTGGACGGGCTCGACCAGGTAGCGCACCCGGTGGTGCTGGCCTTCGGCGCGGTCGGTCTGGCGGTGGCCGCGCTGGCGTTCTTCGCGGTCACCTTCGGCGCCGCGCTGGAGACCGGCCTGTCCGCCGCGTACGCCGCCGCGCAGTACTTCGGCTGGCAGTGGGGCAAGCGGGTCAGTCCCCGCGAGGCGGCCCGCTTCCACACGGTACTGCTGGTCAGCGTGCTGCTCGGGGTGCTCCTGCTGCTCACCACGGTCGACCCGGTGACGCTCACCGAGTACATGTTGATTATCAGTGCGGTGGCGTTGCCGCTGACCTACCTGCCGATCCTGGTGGTCGCCAACGACCGCACCTACCTGGGCGACCGGGTCAACGGTCGAGCACTCAACCTGCTGGGCTCGGTGCTGCTGCTGGTCATCCTCGTCGCGTCGATCGTCGCCGTACCGCTGGCGATCGGTACGAGGATGGGCCAGTGAGGATCCAGGTCAGCCAACAGCTGCTCGACCGGCAACTCGTCGACCGGGACGGGCGGCTGATCGGCAAGGTCGACGACGTGGAGTTCGCGTTCGACGCGGACGGCGTGCCGTACCTGCGGTCGCTGCTCAGCGGGCCGGGGGTGCTCGGGCAGCGGGTCGGCGGGCGGCTCGGACGGATGCTGGTGCTGGCCGCCGAGCAGTTCGTCACGGATCGCCCGATGCGGCCGCTGCGCATCCCGTACGCCCTGATCGAGCGGGTCGACAGTGCGGTGTGGCTGCGAGTGGGCGCCGACGAGCTGCCCACCTCGCCGGTGGAGCAGTGGTTGCGCCGGAATCTGATCGGCCGGATCCCGGGAGCGAACCGTGCGAGCGGGTGAGCTGCTCGGCCGGACCGCGTACGACCTCCAGGGCCGCCGGTTGGGTCGGGTGGTGGACCTCGTCCTGCGGGGTCCCGCCGACGGCCCGCTGCGGCTGACCGACCTGGTCGTCGCGCGGCACTGGTACGGGCGGATGAGTGGGCGGCTGATCGGTCCGCAACGGCACCCGTCGGGTCCGTGGGCGATCCGCGCGCTGGCCCGGATGCTCGGTCGCCGCACCAGGCAGCTGCCGCTCGACCGGGTGCGGTTGGACCCACCGCTGCCGGAGCCGCCCGCTGCCGACCCGGCGGGTTGACTCAGCGCCGGTTGCCGTCCAGCACCGGCGGCAGATCCGTCGGCGTGCCCGCCGTGCCGTCCGGGCGCGTCTCGGGCGCGTCCACGGCGGCGGGGACAGCGGGCTCGGGCACGTCGGCGGGTACGGCCGGATCGGATGCGGGCACCTCGACGACGGGCTCGTCCGGGTCCGTGCGCGTCTGGGCCGTGCGACGCAGCCGGACACCGGAGACCACCCGGTCGTCGGCGAGGGTCACCTCCAGCCGCCAGCCGTCGACGGTCAGCTGCTCCCCGGCGGCGGGGATCCGGCCGAGACCGGCCAGGACCAGCCCGGCCACGGTGGTGTACTCGCCGTCCGGGCGTCCGGGCAGCTCCACACCGATGTCGGAGAGGTCGTGGATGGGAAACGTGCCCGGCAACAGCAACGCACCGTCGGCGTCGGTGCGTACCTCGCCGACATCGCGGTCGGTCTCGTCGTAGATCTCCCCGACGATCTCCTCGAGGATGTCTTCCAGGGTGACGATGCCCTCGACGGCACCGCGCTCGTCGACGACCAGGGCCATGTGCTGGCGTTCGGCCTTGAACCGGCGCAGCGCGTCGACCACCGGCACCGAGTCCGGCAGCAGCATCGGCGCGCGGGCGTACTCGTCGACCGGCTGGTCGCCGCCGACGCCGACCAGGTCCCGCAGGTGGATCACGCCCACCGCGTCGTCCAGCCCTCCGTGGCGTACCACCGGCGCGCGGGAGTGCCCGGAGGCGGCCAGCACGATTCGGGCGGCCTCCGCCGTGGTGCCGCTGTCCAGGCAGAAGACCCGCAACCTCGGCACCAGCACGGCCCGGAGCCGTCGCTCGGCGATCTCCACGGCGCCGGCGATGATGGTCTGCTGCTCCTTGGTGAAGCCATGGTGGCCGGCCACGATGTCCCGCAGCTCGTCCGGGCTGATCTCGTCCCGCTCGGGCTTCGGGTCCAGCCCGAAGAGTCGGACCACCAGGTCGCTGGTGGCACCGAGCACCCAGACGGCCGGCCGGGTGAGGGCGGCCAGCAGGTTGAGCGGCCGGGCGACGAGCAGCGCCCAGCGCTCCGGGATCTGCATCGCGATCCGTTTCGGGGCCAGCTCGCCGAAGACCAGGGTGACGAAGGTCAGCACCAAGGTGACCAGCACCACGGAGACCGGGCCGGCGGCCCGGCCGAGGATCCCTTCCAGCACCGGCACCAGCGGCTTGGCCAGCGACACCGCGGCGGCGGCCGAGGCGAGGAACCCGGCCAGGGTGATGCCGATCTGGATGGTGGCCAGGAAGCGGTTGGGGTCGCGGGCCAGCCGGGCCAGCACCCGGCCCGTGCGCCCGGTGCGTTCCAGCCGCTGGACCTGGCTGTCGCGCAGCGAGACCAGCGCCAGCTCGCTCCCCGCGAAGATCGCGTTCAACACGATCAGGACTGCGACCAGGGCCAGCTGGCTCCAGTAGCTCTGCACGCCCGGTTCTCCCTCGCTGGACCGCGCCCGGTGGCGGCCCCACCGGCGTAGCGGTGCCTATGCCCACTCGTTCCGGCGGTGAATCATCGCCCTGGCACCACGGCCGCGACAGCCAGCGCTGGCGCGACGGGCGGGACGGTCAGCCCTGGGGCAGCGCGGGGGCGGGCAGATCCAGCACGTACGACTCCCCCGCCCGGTGGAACCCGAGCCGGTGGTAGTACGGGGCGATCATGCCCGGTGGGCTCACCACCTGACGGAAGCCCCGGTCGGTGAACAGGCTGCTGCGCCGGTAGACGAACTCGCCGGGGGTGAAATCCCGAAACGGCGGGGTGACGTAGTCCAGGTCGACCTGGGCCACTCCGTCGCCGACGTCGCGCACCAGCACCACACCGACGACCTCGTCGGCGCGTACCACGAGGAAGGCCGATCGACCCGCCGGTTGGTCCGGGTGGAACCCCGGGTTGAAGCGGGCGATGTCGGCGGCGTGCACCCGCAGCGTGTGGGCCAGGAACGCGTCGTCGGCGCCCACCTCGACCACCTGGTAGGTCTGCTCGTCGTGGCGGGTGGTGAGCAGCCGCCGCAGGTACCAGATGTTGATCACGGCCAGCACCACGTTCAGTCCGACCATGGGCCAGACCTGTATCGCGGCGTTGTAGCCGATCAGGACGGCGCAGCCGACCAGGTTGAGGGCGCGCAGCCGGAGGATGCGCGTCTGCAGCAGCGACCACACCAGCAACGCGGAGCCGGCCCAGCCGGTCAGTTCCAGCCAGTTCACCCCGCGAGGGTAGTCGCCGCCCTGGTCAACCTCCGTTTCAGGGGGCGGATCACGCCGCAGCGGGTAAGGATCACGCCGGTAGTTCCAGGACGTACTCGTCGACCTCGTGGCCCCGGCCCGGGGCGTACGCCCGGTCGGTGCCGCGCACCACGAACCCGCACCGGCGCAGCACCGCCAGCGAGGCGGTGTTGTCGGTGGCCGCCCGCGCCACCAGCGGCCGGCGCGTGACCTCCCGCAGCAGCGCGGCCAGGGCGCGGGTGGCGTACCCACGTCCCCAGTGCGCCCGGTCGATCCAGTAGCTGACCTCGAAGGCATCGGCGACCGGGAAGGCCAGCACGTGACCGACCACCGTGCCGTCGACGGTCACCGTGCGGGCCAGGTTCTCCGGGCCGGTGAGGATGCGGACCCAGTGCGCGGCGAACGCCCGCCGGTCCGTCGGGTCCTCGGCACCGAAGGCGGCCATTCGGCTGGCCTCCGGGTCGAGCTGGTGCACGAAAAACTCCACCAGGTCGTCCTCGCGCACCGGGCGGAGCCGCAGGTCATCGGTCACCGGCCGACCATACGCCGTCGGGTTGAGGACCAGCGGCCCTGCTCGGATCGGCTTTCGGCCCTGCCCCCACCGGCGGCGGCGTTGCTACCAACGAGGCAGAGGCATCAACGGCGAAGTGGAGGCCGGGTCATGACCAGGTACGTGTACGACTTCATCGAGGGCGGTCGCGACATGGCCGACCTGCTCGGCGGCAAGGGCGCCAACCTCGCCGAGATGACCCGGCTCGGACTACCGGTGCCGCCGGGTTTCACCGTCAGCACCGATGCGTGCCGGGCGTACCTCGCCGACCGGGCAATTCCAGAAGGACTGTTCGACGAGGTGAACGCCCACCTGCGGGAGATCGAGGTGCGGCTGGGCCGGCGGCTCGGCGACCCGGCTGAGCCGCTGCTGCTGGCCGTCCGGTCCGGCGGACGCTACTCGATGCCCGGGATGATGGAGACGATCCTGGACATCGGGCTCAACGACGCCACCGTGACGGCGCTGGCCCGGATCAGCGGCGACGAGCTGTTCGCCTGGGACTCGTACCGACGGTTGATCCAGATGTTCGGTCGGACGGTGCACGGCGTGCCGGCCGAGGAGTTCGAACGGGAACTTGACGCGTTGCGGGCCACCGCCGGGCCGGACGGTCCGACGGCGGAGCAGCTGCACGGGCTGGTCGAGACGTACAAGAAGGTGTTCGCCGACCGGGTCGGTCACGACTTCCCGCAGGCCCCGCACGAGCAGCTCTACCTGGCGATCCGGGCGGTCTTCGAGTCGTGGAACGCCTCCCGGGCGGTGCTCTACCGACGCCGCGAACACATTCCCGACGACCTGGGCACCGCGGTCAACGTGATGGCGATGGTCTTCGGCAACCTGGGCCCGGACTCGGGTACCGGGGTGGCGTTCACCCGTGATCCGGCCACCGGCGCGCCCGGCGTGTACGGCGACTACCTGTCCGACGCCCAGGGCGAGGACGTGGTGGCCGGGGTCCGCAACACGGTGGGCCTGGACGAACTGTCCCGGCTCGACCCGGCCAGCTACCGCCGGCTGACCGGGATCATGACGACGCTGGAGCGGCACTACCGGGACCTGTGCGACGTGGAGTTCACCATCGAACGGGGCCGGTTGTGGATGTTGCAGACCCGGGTGGGCAAGCGAACCCCGGCAGCCGCGTTCGTGATCGCCGCGCAGCTCGCCGACGAGGGTCTGATCAGCTGGGACGAGGCGTTGACCCGGGTCAGCGGCGCGCAACTCGCCCAGCTGATGTTCCCCACCTTCGACCCCGAAGCCACGCCGGAGCCGTTGGCCACCGGCGTCGGCGCCTCGCCCGGGGCCGCCGCCGGCCGGGTGGTCTTCGACAACGCCGCCGCCACCGGAGCGGACGGACCGGTGATCCTGGTCCGCCGGGAGACCAACCCGGACGACCTGCCCGGCATGATCGCCGCTGCCGGAATCCTCACCGCACGGGGAGGCAAGACCTCGCACGCCGCGGTGGTCGCCCGGGGCATGGGACGCACCTGCGTCTGCGGGGCGGAGGCGCTGGAGATCGACCCGGAGCGCGGCGAGTTCCGCGTCGGCGACCGGACGGTCCGGACCGGTGACCTCATCTCCATCGACGGCACCACCGGCCGGATCTACCTCGGCGAGGTGCCGGTGCGTCCGTCCCCGGTGACCCGCTACCTCGCCGGTGAGCTGGCGCCGGAGTCCGACCGGCTGGTGTCGGCGGTGGATCGGCTGCTGCGGCACGCCGACTCGGTGCGGCGGCTCGGCGTACGCGCCAACGCCGACACCCCGGACGACGCGTCGCGGGCGCGGACACTCGGCGCGGACGGCGTCGGGCTGTGCCGTACCGAGCACATGTTCCTCGGCGCCCGCCGGGCCCTGGTGGAGCGGTTGATCCTGGCCGACGGGCTGAACGAGGTGCACGCCGCGCTGGCGGAGCTGCTGCCGTTGCAGCGGGAGGACTTCGTCGCGATTCTCGCGGCGATGGACGGCCTGCCGGTGACCATCCGGCTGCTCGACCCGCCGCTGCACGAGTTCCTGCCCCCGTTGCCCGAGCTGGCCGCGCGGGTGGCCCGGGCGGAGGCGCTCGGGCAGGACCCGGGCCACGACGCGGTGCTGCTGGCCGCCGTCCGCCGCATGCAGGAGAGCAACCCGATGCTGGGCCTGCGCGGGGTCCGCTTGGGTCTGACGGTGCCGGGTCTGTTCGCGATGCAGGTCCGAGCCGTGGCCGAGGCGGCGGCGCGGCGGGTGGCCGAGGGCGGCGACCCGCGCCCCGAGATCATGGTGCCGCTGGTCGTCGACGTGCATGAGCTGGCCGCGGTGCGGGCCGAGGTGGCCGACGTGCTGGCCACCGTCCCGGGTGCACCGCCGATCCCGGTCGGCACGATGGTCGAGACGCCGCGCGCGGCGTTGACCGCTGGGGCGATCGCGGGCGAGGCGCAGTTCTTCTCCTTCGGCACCAACGACCTGACCCAGACCACCTGGGCGTTCTCCCGCGACGACGGGGAGGGCTCCTTCCTCCACGACTACCTGGAGCGGGGCATCGTCGAGGCGTCGCCGTTCGAGACCGTCGACGTCGCCGGGGTGGGCCGGCTGGTCCGCCTGGCGGTGGCCGAGGGCCGGGCCGCGCACCCCGGCCTGACCGTCGGTGTCTGCGGCGAGCACGGCGGTGACCCGGAGTCGGTGGAGTTCTTCGCCAAGGCCGGACTCGACTACGTCTCCTGCTCGCCGTACCGGGTGCCGATCGCCCGGTTGGCCGCCGGTCGGGCCGCGGTGGCCCGCGACTGCGCCGGCTCCGACGCCCGATAGGAGGTACCCGAGATGACTGCGATCTTCAACGCCACCGGGCCGAATCTGCTGGTTCCGCCCCGAGCTGCCCCGGAAACGGCGCAGCAGCCGGCAGCGCCGCTGTCGGTCGGGCCGGTGCTGGAACTGCCCGGCACGCCGCCAGCCGCCCTGGTGCCGGTGAACCGCGACGGACGCCCGGTCGGGGTGTTCGTCGCCACCGGCGGACACGTCCGGTACCGGCCGCTGCCCGACCCGGACCGGCTGCTGGTCGCCACCGCCGGGGTGTTGGCCGTCGGACTGGTCACCGCCGGTGCCACGGCGCTGGTTCGGCGGCGACCACCCGCCGTCGGCCGGCTGAGCATGGGACCGGGCGGCTGGGTCAGCTTCCGCGGGGTACGCACACCACTGCCCCGGGCTGCCCGTCCCCGGTGGGCTCGCCTGCTACGGGCCCGCCGCCTAGTCCCTGAACGCTGAGCACGACGCCGCCCGTCGCGTCCCGGCGGGCACGTTCGGTGATGTCGCTCGGGGCGTGACCACGTCGACGGGGACCATGCGGCAGGGCCGTTGGTCCCGGGGCGCGCGGGCGGATCGCCCTTGCCGGGCGGAGTCGACCTCGGCGAGGCTGGTGTCGAAGGGGCGTGCCGCCGGGGCACGCCCGGCACACAGGGCGGAGCGGACGGTGGCCGGACAGGTCCAGGTCGCGGACGGGGACGTACGCAGGGAGAGCATCGTCGCGGCGGCACCCGACGCCGGGCTCAGTTCGGCCGAGGCCGCCCGGCGGCTACGGATCGACGGACCGAACGCCGCCGCGACACCGCCCCGCCGGCACCTCGCGACCCGGATCGTGCATCAGCTCTCCGATCCCCTGGTCGCCCTGCTGCTCGCCGCCGCCGTGGTCACCACGGTCCTGCGGGACTACCCCGACACCGCGGTGATCCTGCTCGTGGTCGCAGTCAACACGGCGATCGGCGTGGTGCAGGAGGTACGCGCCGACCGGGCCATCGCCGCGCTCGATCAGCTCGCCGCACCGACCGCCCGGGTGGTCCGCGACGGTCGGCACGCGGTGCTGCCCGCAACCGAGCTCGTCCGGGGTGACCTGGTGCGGGTCGAGGCCGGCGACGTGGTTCCCGCCGACCTGCTGCTGCACGAGGCGAGCCGGCTGCACCTGGACGAGTCGGCCCTGACCGGGGAGTCGGTGCCGGTCTGCCGGGCGGCGGGTGAGGAGGTCAGCGCCGGCACGGTGGTGACCACCGGTCGGGCCGACGGCACGGTGGTACGCACCGGCGCGGCGAGCGCGCTCGGCCGGATCGCCACCCTGGCGGCCACCACCCGACCGGCGGCCACCCCGCTGCAACGTCGTCTCGGCTCGCTCGGCCGGATCCTCGGCCTGGCCGCGGTGGCCCTGTCCGGGCTGGTCTTCGCCGTCGGTCTGCTCAGCGGTCGACCCCTGGTGGAGATGGCGGTCACCGCGGTGAGCCTGGTGGTCGCCGCGGTGCCGGAGTCGCTGCCCGCCGTGGTGACGCTGGCCCTCGCGCTCGGTGCGCGCCGAATGGCCACGGCGCGGGCGATCCCCCGCCGGCTGCACGCGGTGGAGACGCTCGGCTCGGTCACCGTGATCGCCTCGGACAAGACCGGCACCCTCACCGAGGGGCGGATGGCCGTGCAGCAGGCGGTCACCGGCGACGGCGTACGGTTCGGGGTCACCGGCAGCGGGTACGCCCCGCACGGCACCGTGCACCGCGACGGCACGCCGGTGGCGGTGCCGGACGAGCTGCGCCGACTGGCCCGGGCCGGGCTGCTCTGCAACGACGCGACCCTCGCCCCGCCGACCGAGCAGCGACCGTCCTGGGGTGCCGTGGGTGATCCGTTGGAGGCGGCCCTGGTGGCCTTCGCCGCGCGCTGCGGCCTGGACCCGCAGAGCACCCGCAACGCCTGGCCCCGGATCACCGAACACCCCTTCGACCAGCAGCTACGCCGGATGACCACGGTGCACCGCGCGTGTGGGCGCGGCTACCTGGTGGTGTGCAAGGGCGCCCCGGAGAACGTGCTCACCACGCCGCTGCTGGACGCCGACGCCGACGAGTTGGCCCTGCTGACCGCCGCCGCGCAGCGGTTGGCCGGCGACGGGCTGCGGGTGCTGGCGCTGGCCGCCGCCCTGGTGGACCGGCCACCGGCCGACCCCGCGTACCCCGACGGGCTGCGTCCGGTGGGTCTGGTCGCGGTCGGCGATCCGCTGCGTGCCGGTGCGCCACAGATCGCCGCCGGTTTCGCCGACGCCGGGGTGCGGCTGGTGCTGGTCACCGGCGACCATCCGGCGACCGCGGCGGCCATCGCCGGACAGTTGGGCCTGTGGGCCGAGGGCGACCCGGTGGTACGCGGCGACGACGGCGACCCGGCCGCGGCGCCACCGGCGGCGCGGGTGTTCGCCCGTACGCAGCCGGAGCAGAAACTCGACATCATCGCCGGGTTGCAGTCCCGAGGTCACGTGGTGGCGATGACCGGCGACGGCGTCAACGACGCGCCCGCCCTGCGCCGCGCTGACATCGGCGTGGCCATGGGTGGCGGTACGGAGGTGGCCCGGCAGGCGGCCGACCTGGTGCTGGTCGACGACGATCTGTCCACGGTGGCCACCGCGATCGGTGAGGGTCGCCGGATCTACGACAACATCCGCCGGTTCCTGCGCTACGCCCTCGCCGGCGGGGTGGCGGAAATCGCGGTGATGCTGCTCGGGCCGTTGTTCGGGCTGCCCGTACCGCTGCTGCCGGCGCAGATCCTCTGGATCAACCTGCTCACCCACGGCGTGCCCGGGGTGGCCCTGGGCGCCGAGCCGGCCGAGCCCGGCGCCCTGCGTCGGATACCGCGCTCGCCGCAGGAGTCGGTGCTCGGCGCGGGGCTGGGCCGACAGATCCTGGTCGGCGGCGCACTGATCGCGGCGGTGACCCTGGGCGCGGGCGTGCTCGCCGCCCACTGGGGCCGTCCGTGGCAGTCGGTGGTCTTCGTGGTCCTCGGGCTGGCCCAGCTCGGGGTCGCTCTGGCGGTCCGCGCGCCCCGACCGCCGGGGCACCGGTGGGTGAATCCGGCGTTGCCGCTCGCGGTCGCCTTCTCCGCGCTGCTCCAGGTCGCCGGGGTGCTGCTGCCGCCGCTGCGGGACCTGCTCGGCACCGAGGCCCTCGGTGTCCCGGAGTTGCTGGCCTGCGGCGTGGTCAGCGTGCTGCCGGGTCTGGTGCTGCGGCTGACCCGCCGAACGCCGGGTACCGACGACGGCATGTCCGCCCATTCCGCTGCCGTCGGATGACAGGCTGACGGGGACGTCGAGGAGGAGAGTGTAATGGTCAGCAAGACCGGTGCTCCCATCGTGGTGGGGGTGGACGGATCCGAGACCGCCCTGCAGGCGGTGCGCGTCGCGGCGGGGGAGGCGGCGCAACGGAACCGTCCGCTGCGGATCGTGCACGCGTTCATCTGGCCGCTGATGAAGGTGCCGTTGGGGCCGGCGCCGGGCGCGCCCGCCGACGCGGGGCTCCGTGGCCAGGCCGAACGGTGCGTCGCCGAGGCGGTCGCCGAGGCCGGGAAGGTGGCCCCGGAGGTGGCGGTGACCGGCGCGGTGGTCGATGGGGCGGCAAGTCCCGTCCTGCTCGCCGAGGCCCGGGACGCGGCGATGGTCGTCCTCGGCAATCGTGGTCTGGGTGGCTTCGCCGGGCTGCTGCTCGGCTCGGTGGCCGTGCAGGTCAGCGCGCACGCCGAATGCCCGGTGCTGGTGGTACGCGGCGAGGTGCGGGCGGACGGGCCGGTGGTGGTGGGGATCGACGACTCGGAGCTGTCCCGGGAGGCCGTCCGGTTCGCCTTCGAGGAGGCGGCGTGGCGTGGCGCCGAGCTGGTGGCGGTGCGCGCGTGGCTGTATCCGACCCCGGTCGGTCCGGGCGACATCCTGCCGCTGGTCTACGACCTGGACGCCTTCCGGGACGAGGAGGAACGCGTCCTCGCCGAGGCGGTGGCGGGCTGCTCCGAGCAGTATCCGGAGGTGCCGGTGCAGCGGCGGTTGGTGCGCGGCTCCCCCGGTCGGGCGCTGGTGGAGGAGTCCCGTACCGCCCAACTGGTGGTGGTCGGTGCCCGGGGACGCGGGGCGCTGGGCGGGTTGCTGCTCGGCTCGGTCAGCCACGCCGTGCTGCACCACGCGCACTCCCCGCTGGCGATCGTCCGGAAACTGCGTACGGTCGAGGAGACCTGACCGGTGGCGTGTCGAGGTGTCCCGGGGCGGGACACCTCGACAATGACCTGACCGACCGATGGAGAGACGATGAACCGACCTGTCGTGGTGGGGGTGGACGGATCGCCACCGAGCCTGGTGGCCGCGGAACACGCGGCGCAGGCGGCGGTGTGGCGATCCCGGCCGCTGCACCTGGTACACGGCTACCTGCACCCGCTCGGCTACGGCGTGCCGATCAACCCGTACGAGGTGGGCATACCGGCGGCGTCGGAGGACGGTCGCAAGATGCTCGAACAGGCCGCCGCCGACTTGGTCGACCGGTGGCCCGGGCTCTCGGTCGAGGTACGCCAGGTGGCCGGTGGGCCGGGTGCGACGTTGGTCGAGGAGTCCCGCCGGGCGGAGCTGCTGGTGGTGGGCAGCCGGGGCCTGGGCGGCTTCGCCGGGCTGCTGCTCGGTTCGGTCGGCACCCAGGTCGCCTCGCACGGTCACTGCCCGGTGCTGGTGATCCGACCGCCGGACCGTCCGGTTCCCACCGAGGGGCCGGTGCTGGTCGGGGTCGACGGGTCGGAGTCGGCCGAACTCGCCGTCGGGTACGGCGCCGAGGAGGCTGTCCGCCGGGGCGGCACGCTGGTGCTGGTGCACGTCGCCGACGAGGGGGACGACGACGGGGCGGCGCTGCTCGCCACCGCCGGGGCGGCGGCGCGGGGCAGCCACCCGGGGCTGACCGTGGACGAACGGGTGATCGTCGCGCCGAAGGCCGACCACGCGCTGATCGAGGCGAGCGGGGACGCGGCGCTGGTGGTGGTCGGATCGCGCGGTCGGGGTGGCTTCGCCGGGCTGTTGCTCGGCTCGGTCAGCCAGGCGCTGGTGCACCATGCCCGGTGCCCGGTGCTCATCGCCCACCCGCACCAGCCGCAGCAGTGAGAGCTCGACCGGGCCGCCTGCCGGCGGCCCGGTCGAGGGTGGTCAGGTGTCCTGGCCGCCGAGCAGTTGGTCGAAGCTGGTGGTGAGGGCGAACGGGTCGGCGGGCCCGTCGGACGGCGCGCTGCGCCGTACCAGGTCGGCCAGTTCCCGGCCGGCGCGGTCGATCCGGGCGCGCAACGCGCCGTCGACAGCACCGCCGGCCCAGTCCTCCGGTGCGGCGAAGACCGCGGTCGGCGCCACCACCGCCCGCAGGTAGGCGAACATCGGGCGGAGCGCGTGCTCCAGCGCCAGGGAGTGCCGTGCCGTGCCGCCGGTCGCGCCGATCAGCACCGCACGGCCACTCAGGGCGTCGGCGTCGACCAGGTCGAAGAACGACTTGAACAGCCCGTTGTACGAGGCGTTGAAGATCGGACTGACGGCGATCAGACCGTCGGCGCCGGTGACGTCGTCCAGGACCTGCCGCAGCGATTCCGACGGGAAGCCGGTGAGCAGGTGGTTGACGATGTCGTGGGCGTGCTCGCGCAGCTCGACCGGGCGCAGGGTGACCTGCTCGCCGTGCCGGACCAGCTCGTCGCGGGTGGCCGCGGCGAGCTGGTCGGCGAGCAGCCGGGTCGAGGAGGGCTGGCTGAGCCCGGCCGAGACCACGGCGAGGGTACGCGCGGTCATCCGGCCGCCTCCGGCGTCCGACAGGGTCATCGGGCCTGCTCCGGTGCCCGGCCGGTGACGTCGTCGACGGCGTGCACGGTGTTGTCGCCGCCACCACCGGCGGCGGCCCGCAGCGAGGCGTGGGTCGGCGCCAGCGGCACGTGGGCCGGGCGCAGCGACTCGAACTCCTTGCGCAGCACCGGCACGACCTCCTCACCGAGCAGGTCGAGCTGCTCCAGGACGGTCTTCAGGGGCAGCCCCGCATGGTCGATGAGGAACAGTTGCCGCTGGTAGTCGCCGACGTAGTCACGGAAGCCGAGGGTGCGGTCGATGACCTGCTGCGGGCTGCCCACGGTCAGCGGGGTCTGCGCGGTGAACTCCTCCAGCGAGGGTCCGTGGCCGTAGACCGGCGCGTTGTCGAAGTACGGGCGGAACTCGCGCACCGCGTCCTGGGAGTTGCGGCGCATGAAGACCTGACCGCCGAGACCCACGATGGCCTGGTCGGCGCTGCCGTGACCGTAGTGCGCGAAACGCTGGCGGTACAGGCCGACCATCCGCCGGGTGTGCTCGGCGGGCCAGAAGATGTGGTTGGCGAAGAAGCCGTCGCCGTAGTAGGCGGCCTGTTCGGCGATCTCCGGGCTGCGGATGGAGCCGTGCCACACGAACGGGGGCACCCCGTCGAGCGGGCGTGGCGTCGAGGTGAACGACTGCAAGGGGGTACGGAACTTGCCCTTCCAGTCGACCACGTCCTCGCGCCAGAGCCGGCGCAGCAGGTCGTAGTTCTCGATCGCGAGCGGGATGCCGTTGCGGATGTCCTGGCCGAACCAGGGGTAGACCGGCCCGGTGTTGCCCCGGCCCATCATCAGGTCGACCCGGCCGTCGGCGAGGTGTTGCAGCATCGCGTAGTCCTCGGCGATCTTCACCGGGTCGTTGGTGGTGATCAGCGTGGTCGCCGTGGAGAGCAGCAGCCGCTCGGTGCGGGCGGCGATGTAGCCCAGCATGGTGGTGGGTGAGGAGGGCACGAACGGCGGGTTGTGGTGCTCGCCGGTGGCGAAGACGTCGAGGCCGACCTCCTCGGCCTTGAGCGCGATGGTGACCATCGCCTTGATCCGCTCGGCCTCGGTCGGCTCCCGCCCGTTGGTCGGGTCGACCGTGACGTCGCCGACGGTGAAGACTCCGAACTGCATGACCGCTCCTCGTGTCGTCCGACCGGGGCGGGTGGCCCCGACGCTCCCGACAACATAGTTGACGCGTCAACTATTCCGCTCACCGGCTTGTGCCAGTGTCCCCCGCCCCGCCGTTCCCATCCCCGGCACCGTCAGGTTCGTCGTCGTGGCACGTGCCGGCGGTACGGGCTGACGGTCGGGTCGCCGGTGATCCAGAAACGCCAGGGCACCTCGTGGGCGGCGGCCACGCCGACGCGCGGCCCGGCGGAGACGGCTGCCGGTGCGACCGGGCGGGTCGACGGCGTCAACAGCAACGGTCCGGTCCCGTCGAACACGCAGGTGCCGTTCGCCGTCGCGTCGACACCCAGCGCCACCACCAGCCGGGCCGGCCCACGGGCGAGGTCGCGGTCGGGCACCTCCCCGCGTCGCTTGCGGGCCAGGTCCAGGCCGTCGACCACCTCACCGGCGCGCAGCAGGACCGCCGCCGCCTCCCCCTCACCCCCACAGACGACATTGAGACACCAGTGCATGCCGAAGACGAAATAGGTGTAGGCGTACCCGGCCGGGCCGAACATGACCCTCGTCCGGGGCGTGGGACCTCGGTGGGCGTGCGAGGCGGGGTCCACCCCGGTTCCCGCGTACGCCTCGACCTCGGTCAGCCTGATCCGGACCCCGTTCGCCGCCACCTCCCAGCCGAGCAACGTGCGTGCGGTCTCGGCGACGTGTGCGGCAGGAGCGCGCAGCCAGGGATGGTCCACCCGTCCAGGTAACCCGGCCCGACGCCCGACCGGCAACCTCGCGCTGATCCGACCCGGCCGTCACTGTGGGCGTCGACGTGCGACGAGGTCGTTCTCGTACGCGGCGATGACGAGCTGCGCCCGATCCCGGGCGTCGAGCTTGGTGAGCAGGTTGCCGATGTGGGTCTTGACGGTCTTGATCGAGATGGTGAGTGACCGCGCGATCTCGTCGTTGGACAGGCCGCGCGCCACGAGAGACAGCACCTCCGTCTCGCGCCCGGTGAGCCCGTCGATCCTCCGGACCTCCGGCGGGCCGGGCCGGTCGAGGTAGTGCGCGACGAAACGGGTGAGGATGCTGGGGGCGAAGAGGGACTCGCCCGCGTGGGTGCGCCGAATGGCGTCGACGAGTTGGTCCGGGTGGGCGTCCTTGAGCAGGAAACCGTGCGCTCCGGCGCGCAGCGCGGCGGCCACGTACTCGTCGAGCGCGAACATGCTGAGCACGACGACCCTGGTGCCGCCCAGGTCGGCGGCGGCGGTGATGCGTTCGGCCGCTTCGATGCCGTCGCCGTCGGGCATCCGGATGTCCATCAGGACGACGTCGGGACGGCGTTCCCGGGTGAGCGACACCGCCTCGTTTCCGGTGGCGGCCTGACCGACGACGGTCAGTCCCGGGGTGCCGTCGATGAGCAGGGCGAGGCTGTGCCGCAGCAGCGGCTGGTCGTCCGCGACGAGCACCCGGATGGCGGTGGCACGACCCGGTGGTTCAGTGGTCATGGGGAGCACCGGGCCGGCAGCCGTGCCGTCAGGTGGAAGCCCGGCCCGACCGGACCGACGTGCAGGGCACCGTCGAGCATGCTCACCCGCTCGCGTAGCCCGTCCAGGCCGTGCCCGGCACCGGGGCGCGGTCGCCAGCCGGGCCGGGGCCCGTCGTCGCGTACGCTCACCACGATCGCGTCGCCGTCGCGGTCCACGGTGACGTGCGCGCGGGTCGGACCGGCGTGCCGGGCGGTGTTGCTCAGCCCCTCGCGGACGATCGCGCACACCGCGAGTTGCACGCCGGGTGGCACCTGACCGACGTTCCGCACGTCGACGGTGGCGGTGATCCCGGTGGCGGTGGCGGACCGCACGATCTCCGGTAGGGCGTCGAGCGTGTCGGGTGGCCGCCACGGAGCGGATTCGCCGCCCGGTGCGCGGAGCACGTCGAGCATCCGCCGCAGTTCGGCGGTGGTCTCCCGACCGATCCTCTCGATGTCGGACAGCGCGTTCGCCTGTTCGGTCGCACCGGTCGGCCCGGTCATCCGCGCGGCCGTGGCGGCACGGACGGTGACCAGGCCCATGCCGTGCGAGACCAGATCGTGCAGCTCACGGGCGATACGCAGGCGTTCGGCCGCCGCAGCCCGCTCGGCGGCCCACGCGGTCAGCCGGTCCTCGTACACCCGGCGTTCGTGTCGGACGCGCAGCACCGCCCAGAGCGACGCCACGACAGCGACCGCGGTGATCAGCGTCAGCAGGAGTGTCCCGGCCGGCCCCTCGGCACCCGCCGTGGTGAGGCAGAGGAGCAGGATCACCGGCACCACGACGGCGACGGCGGTCAGCCAGGATCGCCGTGCCGGTCGCCCGTCAGGTGCCACCTCGCGAGTCTAGGAACCCGGACCGTGCCAGCACATCGGACCTGGGTCGGAGCGACCTGGGGTGGGGGCAGCCAGTGGAAGTCCCGGCTCTGGTCCGATGACGCGGACCACCACGTCGGGCTGACATGGTGGGCATGCTGTCAGTCGAGCGTCTGGTCAAGCGGCGCGGCTCCCGCGAGATCCTCACCGACGTCACCTTCCGGGCCGCACCGGGCCGGGTGACCGGTCTACTGGGGCCCAACGGTGCGGGCAAGTCGTCCACCCTGCGCATCCTGCTCGACCTGGACCGGGCGGATGCCGGCACAGCCCTGGTCGACGGCCGACCGTACCGGCGGCTGCGTCAGCCGCTGCGCACGGTCGGATCGATGCTGGACGGTTCCGGCGCGCACCGCTCCCGTACCGCCCGCAACCACCTCACCTGGATGGCGCGCAGCAACCACATCCCGACCCGACGGGTCGCCGAGGTGCTCGACCAGGTCGGGCTCGGTGCCGTCGGAGGCACCCGGGTCGGTCGGTTCTCGTACGGCATGTGCCAGCGACTCGGGTTGGCCGCCGCGCTGCTCGGCGAACCCCGTGCGCTGGTGCTCGACGAGCCGGTGAACGGGCTCGACCCGGAGGGCATTCGCTGGATCCGAGGACTGCTGCGCGGTCACGCGGACGCCGGCGGCACCGTGCTGCTCTCCAGCCATCTGATCAGCGAGGTCGACCAGATCGCCGACGACCTGGTCGTCATCGCCCACGGGCGGGTCGTCGCCGCCGGCCCGACCGGCGAGGTCACGGCCGGGTACCCGACCCTGGAGGATGCCTTCTTCGCCCTCACCGGACCGACGGCAGGTGGGCGATGAGCTTCCCCAACACGGTCGCCGCCGAGATACGCAAGACGGCGACGCTGCCGGCGACCATGGTCGCCCTGGCTGTCGCCGTGCTCGGTCCGGTCGCGATCACCCTGATCAACGCCGTCGGTGTCCGCGCCGCGCTGCGCAGCGGACGACCCGAGCTGACGGCCTACACCTCGCCGGTCGAGGCGGTCTTCTCCGCGGTACCGATCGGCACGGTCGGCGCGGTGGTCCTCGGCGTCGTCGCCGTCAGCGCCGAGTACACCGCGAACCGAGCGAACATCGGCGGCGGACGGCAGATCACCACGACCCTCACCGCCACCCCCGGCCGGCTCGGCGTGCTGGCCGGCAAGGCGATCGCCGTCAGTCTGCTGGTCGCGGTCGCGGCCCTGGTGGCGATTCCCGCCTCGTTGGCGCTGGCCGACAAGATAATCGGCGGGTACGCCCCACCGACTCCGGACGGAGTGCTGTCCCGCTCGGTCGGTGCCGGGATCTACTGGATGCTCACGGCGCTGACCGCCCTCGCGGTCACGGTCTTCACCCGCAACGGCATCGCTCCGATCATCGTGCTCGTGGTGAACAGCTCCCTCGTCTCGGTCTCCGTGCTGCTGTCCCACCTCACCCCGCTCGCCAGGTTCCTGCCCGACCTCGCAGGCATGAGCATGTTCGCCGGTGACCTGTTGGCGTTCGACGAGGCGCTCGCCCCGCTCCCCGGCGGCCTGGTCATGGCGACGTGGACGGCGGGGCTGCTCGTGCTGGCCGGTGCGGTCTTCCGGTGGCGGGACGCGTGAGCCGCTCCCATGCCCGGGCCGCCGCCACGGAGCTGACCAAGCTGTCCGGCCTTCCTGCGGTGCCGGCCACGGCCGTCGGCACGATCGGCGCGGCGATGGTCATCACCGGGGCACTGGCCGCCGCTCCGCTGGGTGCGGACGACCCGGTCGCGGTCGTCCTCCAGGCGGTGCCGTACCTCCAGGCCGGCACCGTCGCGCTCGGCGTCCTCGTGGTCGGTACCGAGTACACCGATGGGCAGATCCGCACCACCCTGCTGTGCGTACCGGACCGCCTGGCGGTGCTGGTCGGCAAGGGCATCGCCTACCTGGCCTGGGCCACCGGAACCGCTGTCGCGGCGCTCGTCACCGGGCTGCTCACGGCCCGCGTCGCACTGTCCACACACGACGTTCCCGTGGTCACCGATTCTCCTGTGTGGAGGGTCGTCGGCGCGGCGGCCTATCTCGTGCTCATCGGATCGCTCGGTCTGGCGCTGGCCACGCTCACGCGGGCCGTCGTCCCCGCTCTCGTCGTCACGCTCAGCCTCATCCTGGTCGTTTCGCCGGTGCTGGGCACCGTCACCCCGCACGCCCGATACCTGCCGGACCGGGCGGGGGCCCTGCTCTACCTTCCCGACCCGGCACCGCCCCTGACGCCCGTCAGCGGCCTGCTCGTCCTGCTCGGCTGGATCGCCGTCACCGGGGGCGGAGCGGCGGCTGCCTTCCGACGCCGGGACGCCTGAGCGAACCCGTCCCGGCCGCCGACCGATCCCCTGCCGCAGGGGATCGGTCGGCACGTTTCATCCACACCTGGCGGGTACTCCGGCATATCGGCGCCGTCGTAGGTGCACAGCATCTCCGAGTGAGGGAGTACGCGATGCCCGATCAGCAGCCCACCATCATCTTCGTGCACGGCGCGTTCGCCGAGTCGGCGAGCTGGAACGGTGTGATCGAGCGCCTCGGGGCCTACCACGTGCTGGCCGCCGCCAATCCGCTGCGCAGCCTCCCCGGCGACGCCGCCTATCTGTTGGACGTGATCCGAGGGGTCGGCGGCCCGGTCATCCTCGTCGGGCACTCGTACGGCGGCATGGTGATCACGCAGGCGGCGGCCGACAACCCGACGGTGCGCGCCCTGGTCTACGTCAACGCCTTCGCCCCGGAGACCGGCGAGAGCGCACTGTCGCTGTCCGGGCAGTTCCCCGGCAGCACCCTCGCCGACACCCTGGTGCAGTATCCGGTGTCCACCGGCGGTAACGAGGTGGCGATCGGTCAGGACGCCTACCACAAGCAGTTCGCCGGGGACGTCTCCAGCGAAGTCGCCGCCCTCATGGCCCGCACCCAGCGGCCGGTCACCGAGCAGGCCCTGAACGACGCTCTCACCGGCGACCCCGCCTGGCGGACACTGCCCAGCTGGTTCGTGTTCGGCGATGCCGACATGAACATCCCGGTCGCCGCACACCGGTTCATGGCCGAACGGGCCAAGCCGCAGGGCCAGCGTGAGCTGATCGGCGGCTCGCACGCGATGGCCGTGGCCCGACCGGGCGAGGTCGCCGAAACCGTCATCGAAGCAATCCGAGGCATCGGCGGCTGACGCCTCGTGCGGGTCGCCACCGCGTGCGCGCCACCGGGGCGCACGAGGATCGGCGGCCCGTGGCTCACAGGCGCAGGGCCTCAACGGCGTCGCGGAGCGTGGCCGCTCGCGCAAGCGGCCGGAGGACGCCCTCCTCGGCCAACCAGAGGTGGCAGGTACCGCGGTTGAATGATGCCGTGACGGGTTGGCCGGCGTAGTGGTTGCCGAGCCGGCGGATCAGCACGGTCGGGTCCGGCGGCGGTGGCGACGGTGCGGCCTGCGGGACGGGTACCGGCTGCTCCGGGTCTCGGGGCACGGTGGCGAGCAGATGGTTGTCCAGGTGCTCGACGCAGCGGGCGACGGCCAGTTCGACGCTGGCGTACAGCGGCAGCTCAGGGCCGATCTCGGCGTCGCGCGCCGCGAGCCCCACGTGCCACCGCTCCCCCTGGATCTTCGTCGGTTCACCGACGTCGAGCCGGTGGTCGCAGTAGGTCAGCACGGCGGTCAGGTCCACAGCGTGCGCGAGCCGCAGCAGGTCGGTCAGCGACGGTGCGTCAGGGACGGCGGCCAGCACGAACAGGCGCGCTCCGGGCAGCCCGGCGGCGAGGCGTTCGAGGTGCTGCCGGGCCGGCTCGACGTCGGGGTCGAAGGCGGTCACCGTACCGTCGAGCAGGTCCTGGTCGAGCGGCCAGTCCTCGTCGAGACGGCTCAGGTCAGCCGGGCGTACCCCGAAGGTGGTGGCGTGGCGGGCCAGCCGCCAGCGGGTGGGAAGCTGATGCACGGTGGTGCCGTTGGGTTGGTGGCCGACCACCGGCGCGGCCTCGCCCGGCATCGGTCGCCAGGTCTCGTGGCTCACCCGGCGCAGGTCGGTCACGGTCACCGTCAACGCCGCCGGGATGCGCCCGCTGTCCCGGCAGGTCGAGCAGCGCAGCGCCGACGGGGCGAAGCCGGCACCGGCACAGTCCGGGCAGTGCGGGTCAGACCGGCTGGCGGCGGTACGCCGACAGTCGCAGCGGCGCAGCCGGGTGCCGGGCCGGCAGTCCGGGCACGGCCGCTGCGCGATCGGCTCACCCCACCAGACCGGATCGGGCGGCTCGGTGGCCCGCCGCAGCTTCTGCTCGACCCGCTGGACGATCTGGCCGGTCTCCCGCTCGTACAGCTCCTCCACCCGGCCGGCAGGGTGCAGCGGCGTGTGCCACCAACGCCCGTCGCGCCAGATGGCCTGCGCCCCGGGCGCGTCGCCGGCCAGGTCCGCGAGGACCTTCCGGGCGAGCCGGTCAAGATCCACCACCCGGGGTACGTCGGCAGTCGGCACCGGCCGCACCGTGTACGCGGGGGCGTGCCGTCCCCGCTCGTCCAGCCCACGCAGGGCGCTGGCCACGGTGGTGCCGGCGACCGCCGAGGCGAGATCGACGGCACCGGCAACGTGCCGCTCCCGGGGCACCGGCGAGCCGGGCAGGTCGTAGCGCACCTGCCAGAGCAGCCAGCCGTGCCGGTGGCGGGCCTCCACCACCAGGTCGAGGTGAAGCAGATCGGCCAGCCCGCAGAGCCGGGCCAGCTCGTGGCCGGGAACCGCAGGTGACGGTGTTTCGGTGCTGCGTCCCACGTAGACGCGCCACGGGTCGAAATCCTGCCGGGCCAGGGCCGCTGCCTCCAGCGCCAACCGCCGCCGTTGCGGCAGATCGGGCTGCCACGACGTCGGGTACCAGACCAGAATGTCGTCCAGGCGCCGCCGACCCCAGCGCGGGCGCAACCCCCGCACCCCGACCGTCTCGGCCAGCTCGCCGACCAGCTCCCGCGCTCGCCACACCCGTTCCGCGTCGACCTGCGGCACGACCCGACCGGGCACCAGCCGCCGGGAAGCCGCCGCCCCGCTGTCCAGGTTGACCACCGTCACCACGAGCTGCGCCCGCCGCCGCCCGCTCTGCCCGCACCGGTAACACACCTCGGCCACGCTGCCGTCGCCGCCGCAGACCCGACAACCGGCGTACGCCTCGTCGCGGTACGCACCCACGTCCACCACCAGCCGGTCCCCGCCGTCGGTGCAGCAGCACCGCCGCACCAGGAAACCCATCCCCGAACACTCGTCACAGTCGACCACCGCGGTCACTGGTCTGTATCCGTTCGCGACTGTGGGGCTCGCAAACCCGGCTCACTCCTCGCGCTCACAGGTCTGTCTCCGTTCGCGACTGTGGGGCTCGCAAACCCGGCTCACTCCTCGCGCTCACAGCCGACCACCGCCCAAGCCGGCGGGCGCACGCCCCGTCGTGGTCGACCCCGAGCAGGCACCGCCCGCCGCCGGGCAGCCGCAGATCACAGAAGACCCGATGGCGTACGCCCTGCTCGTCCTCGCCCGACACGGTGGTCTCCCCCGGATCGGCCTGCGGCAGCATCGACGCCCAGCGGGCCACCACCCGGGCCAGCCGCTGCGCGCCGGTGAGATCGGACGCCACCACCGGCAGGTGCACGACGTACCGGCCGCTCACCGGTAACGCCCCTGGTTCTCCCGTACCTGCTCGGAGCGCCAACGCCGCAGCGCGGCCTTGACCTGGTCGGCCTCCCGGCGGGACTCGGCCACCTGCCGGTACGCCGCCTCCAGGTCACCGGCGACCTGGTCGAGGAACCTGGCAACCTCGATCGGGTCGTAGCCGCGCCGCCCCAGCGGGAACCGCTGCTGACGCACCTGCCACGGCCGCAGCGGCCGGTAGCTGCCGGTGCGGTAACAGGTCCCCGAAATTGAAGGACTGACGGCTTGTTCGGCGTGCCGCGCGGCGTACCTGGTGTCCGTGGGCCCGGCGGTTCGCCGCCGGAATGGGTTGCGCATGACAGACCTCGCTCTCGTCAGCGTCAGCGATGTGGAAGGCGGGTCCATCGGCCCGCCGCGCACCGACGGACCCGCCACGCACCCACCACCGCAGCCCTGATGGCAGTACGGCAGCGGGGCAGCAGGTTGCCGCGGGGACCAAGTCGGAGGTGATAACTCAGCCGATCCGTGACACTACTCATCGTGTACCGGGTTGGGCCCGATACGCAACTCCCGATTTGGGATGGGGTCGTTGCGGATCGCGCACCGATCCGGAACACTGACTGTCGTGACTGGAAGCCCAACGGTCCGACGTCGACGCCTGGCCGCTGCCTTGCGTCGACTCCGCGAGCAGACCGGCATGACCGCTGACCAGGCGGCCAAGGAGATCGGCATCTCCAAGTCGGCGTTGAGCCGGATCGAGAATGCCCAGGTCTCCGTGATGCCACCGGTCGCCCGGGGCCTGCTGGAGTTGTACGGCGTCGAAGGAGACGAGGTCGACGCACTGGTCCAGGTGGCCAGGGATGCCCGCAAGCGCGGCTGGTGGCAGGCGTACGACGACGTGTTGCCGGAGTGGTTCGAGGTCTACGTGGGTCTGGAGGCGGAGGCATCGGAGATTCGCGCCTTCGAGCCTCAGTTGATCCCCGGCCTGCTTCAGACCGCCGACTACGCCAGAGCCGTGGTGCGCGCCGAACATCCCGATGCGTCGACTGAGGAGGTCGATCGACGCGTCGAGCTGCGGCTACGCCGCCAACGGGCCGACAACCCGCCCAAGCTGTGGGTGGTGTTGGACGAGGCCGTGCTGCGTCGCCCGGTCGGTGGCACCGCCGCCTTCAGGGCGCAGTTGCGGCGACTCGCGGATGAGGCGGACCAGCCTGGGCGCACGATTCAGATCCTCACCTTCGCCGCTGGCGAGTATGGCTCGATGGGTAGCGCCTTCAGCGTCCTCACGTTTCCTGAACCGGCCGATCCCGGCATCGTCTACGTCGAAACCCGCGCGGGTAGCCTCTATCTCGAAGGCCAACAGGTCAGGGAGTACAGCCGAGTCTTCGAGCACCTGGTCGCCACGGCGGCCAGCGCTCGGGAGTCGCGCGACCTGATCCGACGGGCGATCGACGAGTCATGAGAGGACGGCGCGGGTGGAAGAGGTCAGCACGGCCCGCGTGACCTGGCGGAAGAGTACGCGCAGCAACGGATCCGGCAACTGCATCGAGGTCGCGAATGACTTCGGGGGTTGGGTGGGTCTACGGGACAGTAAGGACCCCATCGGCCCGGTCCTCGCATTCAGTCCAGCGGCGTGGGCAACCTTCGTCTCTGGCCTGAAACGGGAGACGCTGCACAACTGAGCGCAGTAGACGGAGGGAACGTCATCCACGCAAGATGGCGTTCTCCCTACTCGTCGAACGCGGGGCTGCGAACAGCCATCAACGTCGGATAGTGTTCGCCCGACTACTGAACAGTGGCGCCCGCCGGGCTGTGCGGTGCGTTCGTCAGTTCCGGGAAGGACGGCATGGCCAGCATCGAGCAGGTAAAAGCCGCGCTCGCCCAGGCAGCCGAGCAGAGCAACACCACCACGAACCAGATCCGGGCGACTGTCGACGGCATCGAGCAGGTGCTCACCCTGCTGCGGATGGTCGCCGCCGGCACCGGTCACCCTGCCCTCGCCGAGTCCATCGCCCGCGCAGAGCAGAGCAAGCAACGGCTGATCGAAGCTGCCACGACACTCCAGGGCAGCACCCAGGCCGCCCAGCAGTACATCAGCGTTCTGGGCTGACCATGAGCGTCGGCGACGTGAAGGCGACTCTCCGCGACGGCACTCTGTCACTCGACCAGGCGAAGGCGACCATCGAGCGCGTCGGTGACAGGCTGGCCGAGGTGCGAAGGATCGCCTCGGCCACGCTCCACGACAGCCAACACCCCGAGGCGCAGAAGGCTCGGAAGGCACTCGCCGATGCGGCACGCGAAGTGGAGTTGGCCCTGCGGAGGATTGGCGTCGCCAGGGGACATGCCATCGCGTTCACGAACAAGCTCGGATGAGCAGCCTCCTCACGCGCGTAGTCGCCCAGCTCAACGCGGCGATCGAACAACTCGACGAACTTGCGGTGATGGCCGTACACGCTCAGGAGGAAATTCGCCAAGGGCATAGCCGATATGCGGAGGTATGCCAGGGCACCGATGATCGAGACTGCCGCTTGGCAGTGACGCAGAGCCGCACGGCCGCCGACAAGGCAGGTCGACTCGGTCGACTGACCAGCAACGCCGCCACGCATCTCGCCTCCTACGCCAACGCGATTGCTCCCGGCTCCACCCCTACACGCAACAGCGCAGGTGATGGGTCTCCGTCGGGCGAACGTCTGGTCACCGAGTCGGAGGCGCGCGGCAACAAGGCGGAGGCATTCCTCCGGCGGCACGTCAAGAAGGCCGACGAGACGGAAGGCAACCTCCAGAACGCAGAGCAGGCCGCGACGACTGCGTTCCGCGAATTCGTTCGGGAGGCGAAGGGCGGCGCAGGTGGCACGTCGACGTCCACTACGCAGCCCAAACCCGCCGTGCCGTCGGATCGACCACAGTTGGAGCACCCGGTCACCTCGGTCATCATGGCAGCCGGCGCAGTGGCCGTCGGTCTCAAAGGTCTGTGGAACATGACCAAGAAGAATCGGGAGAGGAAGCCTCGTGACGATCAATCCTGAGATGATCGCCTACATCCGAACGATGGTTAAGGGCGAGCACGCGGAGAACGACCGCATCGAGGCGCGCCTCGACGACCAGGGTTGGGAAGGCTTCGGCACTCTGCTGGGTGCGGTCTTCTACTTTGCCGTCAACCGACGGTTTCCCGACGGTGCTAGTCCGGACGAGGTGATCCGGTTCGTCAGCGAGATGCGGCGCATGACAACCGGTGGCCCCGAAACCGATGCGACCAGTGCCGAAAAGCTGATCATGGCTGCTCTCGATCCCAGCATCGACACCGACATCGACCCGCACGTTGCCGGCCGTGTCCAAGGTCTGACCATCCTGCACACACTCGGCGCGGACACCGTCTCCGACGAGGAGTTGGACGCTCTCCTCACCGAGGCGGCGGCTCTGGCCAGCCGGATCTAACCTCGCACCGCCGCGAGGGTCGAGGGGACAGACGACTGCGGTGGGCGATCGGATGAGTGAGCCACAGTCCGGCGCTACACGTCCTCACTCGAAGACTGGTCGCCGGGGTGGGCGGCACTGCACGGCCCAACATCGGACGACAGGGTCGGCGGTGTCGCTGCTCCCTGCTACTCGCTCCTGATGTCGGCGGACTCTCTCGCTCGGTTGCCTGGCGGCCCTCCCCGCGACCCGCCCGGCCGAAGCAGCCGGGCATTGATCATCGGTGAACGGTGCGCGTGGCGGTTTGACGTGTCCCGGGGTCGGAATCAGGATGTCGCGGTGACATCACGCGAGCTGAAGGCGAAGGCTCAGGCGCTCCGGGCGGCTGGCAGGACACCCAAGCAGATCGCCCGGGAACTCGGGGTCACCCGGGCCGTGGCCACCAATCTCGTACGGGGTACCGCTGTCGACCGGCCGAACCGCGTCCATCCCTCGGAGCTGCCGCTGGTCGGCTGCTGGGTCAGCCGGCAGTGGAGCAACGGCCTGGGCTTCACCGACCGGCCTGACGACTGGGTTGACGACGAGGAACTGCTGCCGATGGCGGTGGGCGCGGGGCTGGTCAGCGTCGCGGTCGCCCGCCGTGCCGGCGACGCGCTGGTCACCTGCGGGTTCCTGGTCGACACCTACTGCCTGGGCGTGAAGAACGCTCTGCCGCCGACAACCTCTGGCCCCGGCGAGTTGCCGTACTTCGTCGCCGACTTCTTCGCGGCGTACGACAGCGAGCCGCTCGCGGCCCCTGCCGACCTCGCCCGTGAGCTGGTCTTCGGTGCCGTCGACTACGCCCGTGGTCTCGGCTTCGACCCGCACCGCGACTTCTACAGCGCCGCCCCGCACCTCGGCACCTGGGAGCCGCCGAGTCGGATCACGTTCGGCCTCGACGGCAAGCCGTACTTTCAGCAGGGACCGCACGACAACCCTCAGCGGATCATCCGTACCCTCGACAAGTCGGTCGGCGCCGGCAACTACCACCTCACGGTGGTGTCGGAGGTGTAGTGACCGTGGCATCGCGGACCGACCACTCGCGGTGAGGCTGCGGGTTCTGCCCGGGGGCGATCGAGTTTCCGCAGCGGTGTGGCCGCGACCGACGTGGACGACGTGGAGAGGAAGGCAGCGTGGCCGAGTTCGTGCGTCACACCGAACGGTACGCGGCCGAAGATGTGCACGCCGTGCTGCGGCTGTGCGATTCCGGGCGGCTGCGATGCAGCGAGAAGACGCGGCGGCCGGCGGCGGCCAGCGTGGTCGAGGTGGCCAAGACGCTGGTCTCGGGTGACTTCTATCCGGACGAGCCGATCGCTGCGTTCGCCTGGCCGCTGCTGGTGCAGGCTGGCGGCTTCGCTGAGATCACCAGCGGCAGGTTGCAGGTGACCGCGAAGGGTAGGGCCGCTCTCGCCAAACCACCCGCCACGATTATTCAGGCGACGTGGCGATCCTGGTTGAGCAAGGGGCTGATCGATGAGTTCAGCCGGATCGAGAGCATCAAGGGGCAACGGGCCGCCAATGTGCTCACCGCGCCGAAGGCACGGCGGCAGAAGGTGTCCGAGGCGCTCACCGCCCAGCCTGTCGGCGAGTGGGTCGACGTGGACGCTCTCTTCGCGCAGATGAAGCAAACCGCCTGGTCGCCGCGGGTGGCGCGCAGCGAGCGGGCGCTGTGGAAGCTGTACCTGGAGGACCCGCATTACGGCAGCCTCGGCTACGCCGGGTTCGGCGAATGGGAGCTGCTGGAGGGCCGCTACACCCTCGCGGTGCTCTTCGAGTACGCCGCGACGCTGGGCCTGATCGACGTCGCTTACGACGAGCCGGTCGGCGCCCGCGATGACTACCACGAGAACTGGGGTGCCGACTCCTTCGACGCGCTCAGCCGGTACGACGGGCTGCGGGCGATCCGCCTCAACGACCTCGGCGCGTACGTACTCGGCGTACGCAAGTCGTACACTCCGCCGCAGCCGGAGGCACCCGAGCGTACGTTGAAGGTCCTACCCAACCTCGATGTCGTGGCTGTCGGCAGCCCTTCCCCGGCCGAGTTGCTGGTGTTGGAGAGCTACGCCCGCCGCACCGGTGATCACGTCTGGACCGTGAGCCGGGAGAGTCTGCTCGCCGCCGTCGATGCCGGGCGGCAACCGGACGAGTTCACCGCATTCTTGCAGGCTCGGGCCGCGCAGCCCGACCTACCCGGTGCGCTGCTGACGCTGTTGGATGAGGTCGCCGAGCGGGCCGGGCGGCTCACCGACCTCGGGCAGGTGCGCCTCATCGCCTGTGCGGACCCGGCCCTGGCCACACTGATCAGCCACGACCGGGCGCTACGGTCCCTGTGCCGGCTGATCGGTGACCAGCATCTGGCGGTGCCCGTCAACCGGGATGCGGACTTCCGGCGGGCGCTGACCACCCTCGGCTATGCCGTGCCGGTGGGCGCGTCACACCCGCCCGCGCCACGTCGCCCGCAAACATCAACAGCTCGTTGACAACGCTTCGTTGAAGTGTTGCACTGGCGGCATGACCACCGAATCCCGCATCGCCCGAGAGCGGGCACACCACACCCATGCCGCCCTGCAACGGCTCACCGAGCGGCACGCCGCCACCGAGCAGCAGCGGCGGCGGCACACCAACCCGTACGCCGCCGACCCGTACGAGGTGATCGCCGTGCTTCTGGCACTGGCCGCCGGGTCAGCCGAGCCAGTGCCGGGTGAGGACCCGGTGGACGAGGCGGATCTGCTCGCCGCGCTGACCCTCTTCCCGCACCTGCGCGCCGAAGTCGACGCCATGGAGGCGGGCCTGTTCAACCTGGCCCGCGCTCGGGGGCTGACCTGGCAGGCGATCGGCCAGGGGCTCGGCCTGGGCAGCGCCCAGGCCGCCAAGCAACGCTCCGACCGCCTCACCACCCGCACCTCCCCCACCCCCGCCGCGCCCCGCCGCTGAGGCAGCAACTTCGGGGATGTTGCTGCCTCAGCGAGGCCGGGAGACAGCAACATCCCTGAAGTTGCGCACGACAGCCAGGCGCACGACAGCCAGGCGCACGCGACAGCCAGGCGCGGCGGGGTGGGTCAGCGGGGGACAACGGGTTGGTTGGCCCACTCGCGCCAGGTGACCAGTTGGTCGGCGGCGGTGGCGAGCTGGTCGCCGACCGGGCCGGGGCCCGTGGAGCCGGGCGTGGTCCGGGCGGCCAGCGCCGAGCGGACCGACAGCACATCGCGTACGCCGGGGTTGAGGTGCTCGCTGACGGCGGACAGGTCCTCGTCGGAAACCTCGTCGAGGGCACAGTCCCGGGCCGCACAGAGCGCCACCAGCTTGCCGGTGATCTCGTGGGCGTCCCGGAACGGCACGCCGTTGCGGACCAGCCAGTCGGCGATCTCGGTGGCCAGGGAGAAGCCCACCGGCGCGGCGGCGACCAGGCGGTCGACGCGTACCGTCATCGTGGAGATCATCCCGGCCAGCGCCGGCAGCAGCAGTTCGAGGGTGTCGACCGCGTCGAAGGCCGGCTCCTTGTCCTCCTGCATGTCCCGGTCGTACGTCATCGGCAGGCCCTTGAGCATGGTCAGCACCGCGACCAACCCACCGACCAGCCGGCCGGACTTGCCCCGGGCGAGTTCGGCGATGTCCGCGTTCTTCTTCTGCGGCATGATCGACGAGCCGGTGGCGAAGGCGTCGTCCAGTTCCACCCAGCCGAACTCCTGCGACGTCCAGAGCACCACCTCCTCACCGAGGCGGGACAGGTGCACCCCGATCATCGCGGTGATGAAGAGGAACTCGGCGACGAAGTCCCGGTCGGCGACCGCGTCCATCGAGTTGGCGAAGGACGTGCGGAAGCCGAGTTCCTTGGAGACCGCCACCGGGTCCAACGGCAGCCCCGAACCGGCCAACGCGCCCGCGCCGAGCGGGCTGACCGCCGTACGGTGGTCCCAGTCGCGCAGCCGCTCCAGGTCCCGCAGCAGGGGCTGCACATGGGCCAGCAGCCAGTGGCCGAAGGTAACCGGCTGGGCGTGTTGCAGGTGCGTCATACCGGGCGCGGCGGTGTCCACGTGCCGCCCCGCCTGCTCCACCAGCGCCTCGGCCAGCTCGACCAGCCGGGCGGCCACCCCCCGCGCGTGGTCACGCAGGTAGAGCCGCAGGTCGGTGGCGACCTGGTCGTTGCGGGAGCGCCCGGCGCGCAGCTTGCCGCCGAGGCTGCCGAGCCGCTCCAGCAGCCCACGCTCCAGGGCGGTGTGCACGTCCTCGTCGTCGACCGTGGGGCGGAACGTGCCTGACGCGCACGCGGCCTCCAGATCGTCGAGGGCGGCGAGGATGCGGCCCAGCTCGTCCGGGTCGAGCAGGCCCGCACCGGCCAGCACCCGGGCGTGCGCCCGGGATCCGGCGATGTCGTACGGGGCCAGCCGCCAGTCGAACTGCACGCTCACCGACAGTCGGGCGAGCGCCTCCGACGGGCCACCGGCGAACCGGCCTCCCCACAGGCTCGTCCGGTTGGCCGCTGCGCTGTTCTCGGTCAAGCTCTTGTCGTCCACCCGGTCAATTGTGGTCCCCACGATCAGCCGTCCCCCAACCGGGCACCCAGGTCTGACGCGACCTCACTCATGGCGTACCGCTCCCTTCGGCGCTGTCGTCCCGGCGGGCCCAGCCGGCGAGCCGTTCACCGAGTGCGGCGCCACCGTCGGCGGTGCGCGCCACGACGAAGATGGTGTCGTCGCCGGCGATGGTGCCGACGACCTCCGACAGGCCCGCCCGGTCCACCGCGCTGGCCAGATAGTGGGCGGCACCCGGCGGAGTACGCAGGACCGCGATGTTGCCGCTGGAGTCGACCTCGTTGAGTAGCTCGCGCAGCAACCGCACCAGCCGGGCCGGTGCCGCCTCGGCGTCGCGCAGCGGGCGATGGCCGTCCTCGGGGATGACGTACACGGCTCGGCCGTCACCGCCACGAGCGGTGACCGCGCCGAGTTCCTTGAGGTCCCGGGAGAGGGTGGCCTGGGTGACCTGGACGCCCTCGTCGGCGAGCAACTCGGCCAACTCGGTCTGCGAGCGGACCGCCCGCTCGCGGATCAGCTCGACGATGCGGGCGTGTCGGGCGCTACGGGTCAGTGGTGCGGTCACTCAGCCAACCTTCCGTTCCCGGTTGCGGGAGGCCGCCGCGCGGCGTCGCTCGCTCACCCGTGCTCCCCCAACAGGAACGTGAGCAGCGCCTTCTGGGCGTGCAACCGATTCTCCGCCTGGTCGAAGACGGCACTCTGCGGGCCGTCGAGCACCTCGTCGGTGATCTCCTCACCGCGATGTGCCGGCAGGCAGTGCAACACGATAGCCGTTGGCGCGGCGTGCCCGAGCAGCGCCTTGTTGACCTGGTAGGGCAGGAACGGGGTGGTGCGGTCCAACCCGTCGTCCTCCTGTCCCATCGAGGTCCAGGTGTCGGTGGCGACCACGTCGGCGTCGCGGACGGCGGCGACCGGGTCGGTGAGCACCCGGACCGAACCACCGGTGTCGGCGGCGATCGCCTCGGCCCGCGCCACCACGTCCGCGTCGGGGTGGAAGCCGACCGGACCGGCGACGCGCACGTGCATCCCGGCGGTCGCACCGGCCAGCAGGTACGAGTGGGACATGTTGTTCGCCGCGTCCCCGACGTAGGCCAACGTCCGCCCCACGGTGCCGCCGCACCGCTGGCGGACGGTGAGCAGGTCGGCGAGCAACTGGCACGGGTGGAACCCGTCGGTCAACGCGTTGACCACCGGCACGGTGGCGCCCGCGGCCACCTCCGCGATCCGGCCGTCGCCGTGGGTACGCAGCACGATCGCGGCCACGTACCGGGACAGCACCCGCCCGGCGTCGCCGAGTGACTCGCCCCGGCCGAAGTGGGTCACCTGGGTGTCCACCACCAGCGGATGACCACCGAGTTCGGCGATGCCGGCGTCGAAGGAGATCCGGGTACGCAGGCTCTGCTTGTCGAAGAGCACCGCCACCGAACGCGGCCCGGCCAGCGGCGCGAACCCGAACCGGTCGGCTTTCATCCGGTCGGCCAGGTCGAGCACCGTGGACTGCTCGGCCGGGGACAGGTCGTCGTCGCGCAGGAAGTGCCGGGTCATGCGGAAGCCTCCGTCGGAGCGGGAGTCGGGATCGTACTGCGCGGCGGCGCCTCCTCGACCACGCGCTCCGGGACGCTCGCCGACGCGGTCAGGGCGGCGGGCAGCGCCGCGAGGAAGGCGTCGACCTGGCCGGCGGTGAGGATCAGCGGCGGTGCCAGGCGGATCACGTCGGGCTGGATCGGGTTGACCAGGAAACCGGCGTCGCGCAGCGCCCCGGCGAGGGCGGCGGAGACCGGTGCGGTCAGGGTGATGCCGAGCAGCAGACCCGCACCACGTACGCCGCCGACGAGCGGATGGCCGAGGTTCTCGATCCCCCGACGCAGCCGCTCACCCACCCGCTTGACGTGGTCGAGCAGCCCTTCGCTGGCGATGGTGGAGATCACCGCCAGGGCGGCGGCACAGCTCACCGGGTTGCCACCGAAGGTGCTGCCGTGCGAACCGGGGCCGAGCAGGTCGGCGGCCGGTCCGAAGGCCAGGGTGGCACCGATCGGCAGCCCACCGCCGAGCCCCTTGGCCAGGGTCACCACGTCCGGTTCGACGCCGTCGGCCTGGTGGGCGAACCAGTGCCCGGTCCGGCCGACCCCCGTCTGCACCTCGTCGAGCACGAGCAGGGCACCGTGCCGGGCGGTGATCCGCCGGGCCTCGGCGAGATACCCGGCGGGCGGGACCACCACCCCGTTCTCGCCCTGGATCGGTTCCAGGATCACCATGGCCGTGGCGTCGCTCACCGCCGAGGCCAGGGCGGCGACGTCACCGTACGGGACGTGGGTGACCTCGCCGGGCAGCGGCCGGAACGGGTCGGCCTTGGTCGGCTGGCCGGTCAGGGCCAGGGCACCCATGGTGCGGCCGTGGAAGCCGCCGACAGTGGCCACCACCTGGGTACGGCCGGTGCAGCGGGACAGCTTGAACGCCGCCTCGTTGGCCTCGGCGCCGGAGTTCGCGAAGAAGACCCGCCCCGGTCGACCGGCCAGCGCCAGCAGCAACTCGGCCAGCGCCACCGGCGGTTCGGAGATGTACAGATTGGAGACGTGGCCCAGCGTCGCCACCTGCTTCGACACGGCCGCGACCACCGCCGGGTGGGCGTGGCCGAGCGAGTTGACCGCGATGCCACCGAGCAGGTCGACGTACTCCCGGCCGGCCTCGTCGACCACGACGGCACCGGAACCGGACACCAGCGCCAGCCCCGGGGTGCCGTAGTTGTCCATCATCGCCTGCCGCCACCGGCTGACCAGAGCACTCATGAGGGGACCACCATCGTTCCGAAGCCTTCCGAGGTGAACACTTCCAGCAGGGTGGAATGGGCGACCCGACCGTCGACGACGTGCGCGGCCGGCACCCCACCGTTGACGGCCCGCAGGCACGCCTCCATCTTCGGCACCATGCCGGACTCCAGTGACGGCAGCAGCTTCGCCAACTCGTCGGTGTTGATCTCGCTGATCAGGCTGGACCGGTCGGGCCAGTTCGCGTACAGGCCGGGCACGTCGGTGAGCACGACCAGCTTGCGGGCCCGCAGAGCGATCGCGAGCGCGGCGGCGGCGGTGTCGGCGTTCAGGTTGTGCAGCACCCCGTCCGCGTCCGGCGCCACCGTGGAGATCACCGGGATCCGACCGGCCGCGATCAGGTCGTCCACCGCCGAGACGTCCACCGACTCGACGTCACCGACCTGACCGACGTCGACCGGCTGCCCGTCGACGTACGCGGGCCGCCGCACCGCGGTGAACAGCCCGGCGTCCTCCCCGGAGAGACCGACCGCGAACGGACCGTACGCGTTGACCAGCCCGACCAGTTCCCGGCCGACCTGGCCGACCAGCACCATCCGGACCACGTCCATCGCCTCCGGCGTGGTCACCCGGAGACCGCCTCGGAACTCGCTGTCGATGCCGAGCCGGCCGAGCATGGCCGAGATCTGCGGTCCGCCGCCGTGCACCACCACCGGCTTGAGCCCGACGTAGCGCAGGAACACCATGTCGGCGGCGAAGGCGCGCTGCAACTCCGGGTCGACCATGGCGTTGCCGCCGTACTTGATGACCACGGTGGAGCCGGAGAAACGGGCCAGCCACGGCAGCGCCTCGATCAGCGTGGCGGCTTTCGCCTGGGCGTTGCTGACATCCGAGTTCGCGCTCACCACACCGACCTTTCGCTCCCGACCGCAGGACTCCGCTGCGCTGCGTTCCTCGCGCTCACCGCACCGAATTTCGCTCGCACTGCGGGACTCCGCTGCGCTGCGTTCCTCGCGCCCGCCGCACCACACTCCGCTCGCACTGCGGGACTCCGCTGCGCTGCGTTCCTCGCGCTCACGTTGAATAAGCCGAGTTCTCGTGCACGTAGGCGTGCGACAGGTCGTTGGTCCACACGGCCGCCTCGGCGGAGCCGGTGTGCAGGTCGATCCGGATGGTGACGTCCCGGCCGGAGAGGTCGACCTTGGAGCGGTCCTCAGCGGCGGCACCGGCCCGGCAGACCCAGATGCCGTTTACCGCCACGTCGACGGCGTCCGGCTCGAACGCGGCAGAGGTGGTGCCGACGGCGGCGAGGATCCGACCCCAGTTCGGGTCGTTGCCGAACAGCGCGGTCTTCACCAGGTTGTTGCGGGCCACCGACCGGCCCACCTCGACCGCGTCGTCCTCGCTGGCCGCACCGACCACCTCGATGGCGATCTGCTTGGTGGCCCCCTCGGCGTCGGCGATCAGCTGCTGGGCCAGGTCGTGGCAGGCGGCGGTGACCGCCGAGGCCAGGTCCGCCTCGCTCGGGGTGACACCCGAGGCACCGCTGGCCAGCAGCAACACCGTGTCGTTCGTCGACATGCAGCCGTCGGAGTCGACCCGGTCGAAGGTGACCCGGGTGGCCGCGCGCAGCACCGCGTCGAGGGTCTCCGGCCCGGCCACCGCGTCGGTGGTGAGGACACAGAGCATCGTCGCCATCCCCGGAGCCAGCATGCCGGCGCCCTTGGCCATGCCGCCGACGGTCCAGCCGGCGCCGGAGACGACGGTGGTCTTCGGCCGGGTGTCCGTCGTCATGATCGCCTCTGCGGCGGCTGGTCCACCGTCCGGGGAGAGTCCTCGGGTGGCGGCGTCCACGCCGTCGAGCAGGGCCGGCATCGGCAGCCGCACGCCGATCAGGCCGGTGGAGCAGACGGCCACCTCACCCGCGCCGACCTGGTGCGGATACGCCGTACTCAACGCGGCGGCGGTGTGCTCGGCGGTGGCGTGGGTGTCCTGGAAGCCGGCCGGGCCGGTGCAGGCGTTCGCACCACCGGAGTTGAGCACCACGGCCCGCACGAGGCCGCCCCGGACGACCTGCTCGGTCCAGAGCACTGGTGCCGCCTTGACCCGGTTGGTGGTGAAGACCCCGGCGACGGCGGCGTCAGGGCCGTCGTTGACCACCAACGCCACATCCGGTGCGCCGCTGCTCTTCAGCCCGGCGGCCACCCCGGCTGCCCGGAATCCCTCGGGTGCGGTCACGGTCATGGCGCGGTCCCCCACACGGACAGGCCCGTGGTCTCGGGCAGACCGAACATCAGATTGGCATTCTGCACCGCCTGGCCTGCGGCACCCTTGCCGAGATTGTCCAGAGCGGCGACCACGATCAGGCGGCCGGAGTCGACGTCGACGGTCGCCTGAAGGTGGCAGGAGTTGCCGCCCAACGTGGCGGCGGTGTGCGGCCACCGCCCCTCGGGCAGCAGGTGCACGAACGGTGCGTCCGCGTACGCCTGCGCCAGCACCGCACGCGGGTCGGCGTCGCCGGTCGGCAGCGCGGTGACCGTGGCCAGGATGCCGCGCGGCATCGGCGCCAGCACCGGAGTGAACGACAGCCCGGTCGCCCCGGTGGCCTGCTTGATCTCGGGTACGTGCTGGTGCGCGCCCACCTTGTAGGGCGACAGGTCGCCCATCACCTCGCTGCCCAGCAGGTGGGTCTTGGCGCTCCGGCCCGCGCCCGAGGTGCCGGACGCGGCGACGACCACGACGTCGTCGGGTCGGGCGATGCCGGCGGCGATCAACGGGGCCAGCGCGAGGGTGATCGTGGCCGCGTAGCAGCCGGTGTTGGCCACCCGGTCGGCGGCGGCGATCCGCTCCCGCTGCCCGGGCAACTCGGGCAGGCCGTAGGTCCACGTGCCCGCGTGCCGACCGCCGTAGTAGCGGGTCCAGGCGTCACCGTCGACGAGTCGGTGGTCCGCCCCCAGGTCCACGATCCGCAGCCCGGCGGGCAGCTGCGCGGCGATCGCCGCCGACTCGCCGTGCGGCAGGGCGAGGAAGACCAGGTCGGCCTCGGCGAGCACCTCCGGCGTGGTCTCGCCGAGCGTCACCTCCAGGCCGGTCAGCTGCGGGTGGACGGCGTCGAGCCGTTGCCCGGCCTGGCTGTGCGCGGTGGCGGTGACCAGGTCGAACTCGGGATGTCCGGCGAGCAGTCGGAGCAGTTCACCACCGGCGTAACCACTCGCCCCGGCAACCGCAGCCCGAATTCCCATACCCACCTCCGCATGACTATGCAGTGAAGAATAGCCGTACCCAGCTACCGCTGCAAGGTCATACAGCCTGCCGCATGGTGATGAAGGGGTGCGGTGGCCCTCCCGGTGCCAGGGGGGGGCCCCCCGCCCGCCGCTGGGGCGCCCCCCCCCGCCCGGGTGGGGCGAGGTCGGGCCGGGGGCCGCAGACCAGGCCGGGGGGG
>NZ_JBNCLE010000029.1:0-43559 GCF_049844495.1 Micromonospora sp. DT48 | reverse complement strand
GGACGCTCCCCCAACTCCGGCGGCGACTACGGCCTCCTGCCCTACCGCCCCGGAATCCTCACCCTCCAACGCTGACACGGCACTGATCCGGCTCGGGCACAGCCGGTGCGGGCGGGCTCGGTACACACCGAGCCCGCCCATCCCGCACCACCCACCACCATCACCACCAGGAGGTACCGACAGTGCGAGTCAACGCACATCACCCCCCGCCCTCGGGGGAGGCCCCCGCTGACCGGGTGCCCGCCAAAGTCCGCGGACGGCTGTTCAAGCTCGCCACGGCCGGGATCGCAGCCGCCGTCGGTCTGTTCACCATGACCGTGGCGACCAGTTCGGCGTCAGCCGCCGACAACCCGTACGAGCGGGGCCCGGACCCGACCCGGACCAGCGTCGCCACCGAGCGCGGCCCCTTCGCCAACACGTCGGTCAGTGTCCCGTCGGGGCACGGCTTCAACGGCGGCAGGATCTACTACCCGACCGACACCAGCCAGGGCACCTTCGGCGCCATCGCGATCTCGCCGGGTTACACCGCGCTGTTCTCCGTCGAGTTGGCCTGGATGGGGCCGTGGCTGGCGTCGCACGGCTTCGTCGTGATCGGCATCGAGACCAACAGCACCAACGACTTCGACACGGCCCGAGGCACCCAGTTGCTCGCCGCGTTGGACTACCTGACGCAGCAGAGCCCGGTTCGCGACCGGATCGACCCGAGCCGGTTGGCCGTTTCCGGTCACTCCATGGGCGGCGGTGGGGCGCTGAGCGCAGCCATGCGTCGCTCGTCGTTGAAGGCCGTCGTCGGCATCACGCCGTTCTCGCCGTCGTCGAACCTGGCCAGCAACCAGGTGCCCACGATGGTCATCTCCGGGCAGGCGGACACGGTGGTCACCCCGTCCTACGCCCTCGACCTGTACAACAGCCTTCCGGCCTCGACGGAGAGCGTCTACCTGGAGGTTGCCGGCGGGGATCACGGATTCATGGTCGGCCGGTCGAACCCGGTGTTGATCCGGACCATGCTGCCGTTCCTGAAGATGTTCGTCGACAACGACACCCGGTACAGCCAGTTCCTCTGCCCGCTGATGGACAACAGCGGCGTCGTCACCTACCGCAGCACCTGTCCGTTGCTGCCCACGCCGCCGACGACTCCGCCGCCGACCGGTGACCCGACCAGCCCGCCGCCGAGCACCGACCCGACCACGCCGCCGCCCTCCGGATCAACCGGCCAGATCGTCGGCACCCAGTCCAACCGGTGCATCGACGTACCCAACTCCTCCCGCAACAACGGCACCCGCGTCCAGCTCTACGACTGCCACGGGCAAGCCAACCAAACCTGGACCTACAACAGCACCACCAAACAACTCCGCGTCTACGGCGACATGTGCCTCGACGCCGCCGGCTCCGGCAACGGCGCCGCCGTCCAGATCTACAACTGCCACGGACAAACCAACCAACAGTGGAACCTCAACTCCAACGGCACCATCAGCGGCGTCCAATCCAACCGCTGCCTCGACGTCTGGAGCACCAACAACGGAGCCCAGATCCAGCTCTACGACTGCCACGGACAAACCAACCAACAGTTCCGCATCCGGTCCTGACCTGACCGACCCGACGCATCCTGGTCGGGTACGCGCAGGGCTGCACCTGACAGAGCGGATCGAAACGGGCGGGCTCGGCATCATGCCGGGCCCGCCCCTGCTTGTCCAGACCTCGTACGAACACCGGCGGGGCTGCCGGTCGCGGGCCGACCACGCAGCCCCGACCACCGCAGGACGGTGCTCCAGCGTCCCGCCTGCCGGACCCACGGTGTCGAAACATTAGGCGCTTCATTGACGGTCGTCAGAGATATGTCTAGTGTTTACATTAGTTAACATCGATGGAGGTGCCATGAAACGAACCAGGGCGGCGCTGGCTGGATTGGCCAGCTTCCTGCTCCTCACCGTGGGTCTTGTCGCCCTGTCATCACCGGCGTCCGCCGCGTCGCTGGTCGAGGTGACCAACTTCGGCAACAACCCGGGCGGCATGAGGATGCACATCTACGTGCCGGACAACCGTCCCGCCAACCCGGCCATCGTGGTCGCCATGCACGGCTGTGGTGGATCCGGGCCGGCCTTCTACTCGGGCAGCGAGTTCGCCTCGCTGTCGAATCAGTACGGGTTCATCGTGATCTACCCCAGCGCCATGCAGGAGGCCGGGTTCGGCAAGTGCTTCGACACCTGGTCGGAGGCGTCCAAGCGCCGTGGGGGTGGCAGCGACCCGGTCTCCATCGAGTCGATGGTCAACTACGCACGGACGCAGTACGGCGGTGACATCAACCGGGTCTACGCCACCGGCAGTTCCTCCGGCGGCATGATGACCCAGCACATGCTCGCGGTCTACCCCGACCTGTTCAAGGCCGGTGCGTCCTTCATGGGTGTGCCCTTCAACTGCTTCGCCAACGCGGCGGCCTACCCGCCCGGCGGCCCCTGCACCAACGGCACGATGAACCGGACCCCCCAGCAGTGGGGCGACGCGGTTCGGGGGGCGTACCCCGGTTACACCGGCCCGCGCCCGCCGATCCAGCTGTGGCACGGCACCAACGACACCCTCGTGCCCTACTCGCTGCTGGAGGAGTCGGTCAAGCAGTGGACCAACGTGCACGGGTTGAGCCAGAACCCGACGTCCACCGACACCCCGCAGCCCAGCTGGAACCGCCGCCGCTTCGGCACCCAGGTTGAGGCGTACGCCATCCAGGGCGCCGGGCACAGCCTGCCGTCCAGCGGCATGGCGCGGGTCGCCATCCAGTTCTTCGGCTTGGACCAGCCGACCACGCCGACGACTCCGCCGCCCACCTCGCCGCCGCCGAGCACCGACCCGACCACGCCGCCACCGAGCACCGACCCGACCACGCCGCCGCCCTCCGGATCAACCGGCCAGATCGTCGGCACCCAGTCCAACCGGTGCATCGACGTACCCAACTCCTCCCGCAACAACGGCACCCGCGTCCAGCTCTACGACTGCCACGGGCAAGCCAACCAAACCTGGACCTACAACAGCACCACCAAACAACTCCGCGTCTACGGCGACATGTGCCTCGACGCCGCCGGCTCCGGCAACGGCGCCGCCGTCCAGATCTACAACTGCCACGGACAAACCAACCAACAGTGGAACCTCAACTCCAACGGCACCATCAGCGGCGTCCAATCCAACCGCTGCCTCGACGTCTGGAGCACCAACAACGGAGCCCAGATCCAGCTCTACGACTGCCACGGACAAACCAACCAACAGTTCCGGATCCGGGCATGAGCTGACCGATCCAGCGGATTGAACCGAGCGGGCCCGGCGTCGCCGACGGGCCCGCTCGTCCGTGCGGCGCCGGCCGCTCTCAGCCGGCGCCGCGGGCATTCCTGGTTGTGCCGGCATCGGCGGCCCTGCGCTTGCTCGCGTTCGTGGGCCGTCTGCGGAGCACCGCCGCGACAGGAAAGAGCAGGGCGAAGCCGGCAAGCGACGTCACGATCACCATGACCAGCGCGCTGTTGCCGAAGCCCTGTGTCGCCATCACCGTCGCCGCCGAGATGTTGCGTTGCGCGGTGCCGAGCCCGAGCACTTCGCGGACATCGCGGTCCTTGCCGCCGAGCAGGTAGCCGATCACGAAGGCTCCGGCGATCATCAGCAGCGGTGGCCCGATCGCGCCCTCGACGAACAGTTCGATGATCGTCGGAATGTTGGCCAGCGTGGTGGCGACGACGAGCACCACCAGCGCGGCGGTGGAGAGGCGGCGGGTCAGTGCCGCCCACCGTCGGGCCCGCTCCGGCCAGCGACTGTTGATCAGAAGAGCGATGGCGAGCGGCAGAAGCATGGCCAGCACCAGCGGCGTGGCGAGTGCGACCACGGAGACCTCGGCCTCCGGCAGCACCCGGGGTACGACGATCGGCGCGTACAGCACGGTGACGGGCAGTAGCAGCACCAGCAAGGTTGCACTGAGTGCCACCTCGGCCCTGGCTGCCGCCGTCAGCTTGATCAGGAACGGTGCGCCGGCGGACAGTGCGACCAGGAGCAGTCCGGCCTCCAGCGGTCGGTCGATGGGCCAGAGCCGGAGGATGCCGACTGTGAACAGAGGAACCAGCACGAAGTTGGCCAGCAGGGCCCGCAGCAACGCCCGCACATCACGCAGCGGGGCGAGGATCTGCCTGGCCGAGTAGGCGAACCCGACGGAAAGCATCGAGGTCACGGCGAAGAACGGAACCGCGAGGTTCGCCACCGCGCTGAGAAGATCTGACAGCATCGTCACGTCACCCGCATCGTCAGTCCGGCTCGCTGGCGGCGGCCCTCGTCTTCGACGGCTGCGGCAAGCCCGGATGATCCGGTGGATAGGGCAACAACTCGGCGTCGATCCGCTCCCAGGTCGCGCGCATCTCGGCCAGCTTCTCGGGATGGTGACGGGCGATGTCCGCCTGCTCCCGACTCTCGACCGCCAGGTCGTACATCAGGTGGAAGGGGCCGTCGCGGCGCGGCCAGTTGCCCAGCACCGACCGCTCGCGCCGGTCGTACAGGTACTTGTAACGCCCGCTGCGCAACGCCCCCTGGCTGGAGGTACGCCAGAAGAGGTCGTGCTCGGGGAAGGCTGCGCCGTCGACGAGCCACGGCAACAGGCTCACCCCGTCGAGCGGGTAGCGGTCGTCCGGGCCGGTTCCACCGGCGTTGATCAGTGTCGCGGTCAGGTCGAGGGTGTCGACGGGTTCGTCGGTGGTCTGGCCGGCGGCCACGGCCGCCGGCCACCGCAGGATCAGCGGCACCCGGATGCCGCCTTCGGCCAGGTCACCCTTCTCACCCACGAGCGGCCAGTTCTTCGACCATCGCTCACCGCCGTTGTCGGAGGTGAAGACGACTATGGTGTTGTCCGCCCGGCCGGCGTCGGCCAGTGCGGCGAGCACCCTGCCGATGGCGGAGTCCATTTCTTCGACGATCTCGCCGTACTTCGCCAGGGAACCTCCGTCGGAATGGATCAACGGGGTGGGCACCGGCTGCTGGCTGAACCTGCGCCGGATCTCCTTGCCGATCTCATGGTCACCGCGCCCCTCCCAGGGCCAGTGTGGCGCGGTGTAGTTGAGCTGCACGTAGAACGGGCCGTCGTGGTCGGCGGCGACGAACTCGGCCGCACGGTCGGAGATCAGCGACGTGTAGTAGCCGACCTCCTCCACCGAGGTCTCACCCTCGTACAGGTCGGCCTCGCCGATGGTGTTGATGTGCTCGAAGTAGTCGATCGCACCGTCGAAGTTGCCGTAGAAGGTCTGGAAGCCGATCCGCAGTGGGCTGTACCAGGGCAGCCACCCGCAGTGCCACTTGCCGAACATGGCCGTCTGGTAACCGGCGGCCAGCAGCAACGACGACAGGGTCGGATGGTCGGCCGGGATTCCGTTCTCCTCCGTGTGCGAGGTCAGCGGTTCCTCCAGACCCGCCGGCAGTCGGGAGGGGTACCGCCCGGTGTAGAGCCCGATGCGGGTCGACGAACACCACGGCGAGCAGGCGTAACCGTGGCGGAACCGGATGCCCGCCTCGGCGAGTCGATCGAGATGGGGCGTACGGATAGTCGAAGAGCCGTAGCAACCCAGATCGGCCCAACCCAGGTCATCGGCCAGGATGAACAGGATGTTGGGCGGCTCGGCCGGGCGGCCACGACCCGACCCCCCGGCGACCGCTGCCCCTTCGGACGTCGCCATGCCCCTCGCATACCTGTTCGCCGAGGCATCAAACGTCGCATCCGGGAAGCGCTACTCACCGCGGCGGGGAACTACGCTGATCGTGCCGTCGCGTTCGAGATGGGCGAGCCGCACCCGGGACAGGTCGGCCTCGCTGCCGGACTCACGCAGGGCCTCGTCCAGATCCGCCCGGGAGATGTGGCTCTTTCGCATCCCGGGACGGAGCTGCCCGTCCTCGACGAGCAGGATCGGACTGCCCTTGACCAACGGCCCGAACCACCTGAGGTGGCAGGAGAGCGTTGCGATCAACCGGTGGAGCAGGATGAGCACGAAACCGGCCAGCCAGACCGAGAAGGGGTTCAGCGTGTTCGTGATGGCCCGGCTCATGATCGAGCCGAACATGACCGCGACGACGAGATCGAACGCGGTGGCCTTACCGAACAGCCGCTTGTGCCCGACGCGGACGATCACCACCGACACGATGAAGGTCAGCACCGCCCTCAGTGCCATGTGACCGGGACCGAGTTCGTCCGCACCGATGCCGAGCAGCGACTCCAGCAGGCTCATCATCCGACCAGTTCCATCACCGTTCTACGGATGAACGCGGGCGATAGCTAGCATACGCCCACATTCAGGACAAAAACGGGTGGAGTCGGAGATGTAGCGATCCGGCTAGTTGCCCACCGGTTCGGGCCGTCGGGTTCGCCCCTGCCTCTTCACGTGCTCGATGAGCGCGACGAGGACCTCCTTGGACGACTGCCGCTGCCGCGCGTCACAGAGCATGACCGGCACGTCCGGGTCGAGGTCCAGGGCCAGTCGCACCTCGTCGAGGCTGTAGCGGCGGGCATTCTCGAAGCAGTTGACAGCCACGATGAACGGCAGCCTCGCCCGCTCGAAGTAGTCGACGGATGGGAAGCAGTCGGCCAGCCGTCGGGTGTCCGCCAGGACCACGGCACCCAGGGCACCGATGGTGAGTTCGTCCCAGACGAACCAGAAGCGGTCCTGGCCCGGGGTGCCGAACAGGTAAAGGACGAGTTGCTCGCTGATGGTGATCCGGCCGAAGTCCATCGCCACGGTCGTCGTCGACTTCGCCTCCACACCGGAGATGTCGTCGACGCCCACTCCCTGCTCGGAGAGGACCTCCTCGGTCCGCAGCGGTTTGGTCTCGCTGACGGATCCCACGAGGGTGGTCTTGCCTACGCCGAAGCCACCCGCGATGAGGATTTTGATGGCGGTGGGGAGGGTCGCCTGACCCGTCCGCTCAGAGTTGACGTAGTCCATTGATGAGCGCCTCGAATACGCTGTCGTCGGGAAGGGTGGCGGCTTGGCGAGGTTCGTTGACCTGGACGAATCCCTGAGCGATCAGTCCGTCAAGCAGCACGCGGATGGTGCCGAGGGGCAGGCTGAGGTGTGCGGCCACTTCCGCGAGCGCAAGCGGACGCTGACAGAGGTGGATGATCTTCGCCTGCTCTGGTGCAATGCCCACCTCGGAGGGCGGGGCCGATCGGGTCGCCAGGACAATGGCGACCACGTTGAAGCTGTTGGCTGGCTTCGCCCGCCCGCCGGTAACGGCGTACGGCCGGACAACCGGCCCGGCTGCATCGTCTAACCAGACCGGTTCTTCGTCGGGCATCGTCATGGCGGCCCCTAGTTGTTGGTGTGCTGACTCGGCCGGGTCGGAGAGGCGAGGAACTTGCCGGCTCGGGCAACGACCATCGCCATCTCGTATGCGACAAGTCCGACGTCGGTGTCTTCAGCCGCGAGGACGGCCAGGCATGCGTTGCTGCCGGCCGCGGTGACGAACAGGAACGACGACTTCATCTCGATGATGGTCTGTTGAACGGGCCCACCACCGAACCGCTTACTGGCGCCCTTCGCGAGGCTCTGGATGCCCGAGGCCATCGCGGCGAGATGCTCCGCGTCGTCCCGGCTGAGCTGGGCGGAGGAGGCCATGAGCAGGCCGTCGGCGGAGAGCACGATGGCATGCTCGGCCTGTTTCACACGCCCGACCAGGTCGTCGAGCAGCCAGGCCAAATCGCCCGCGGAATTCTGCTGCACTTGCCCGTTCCTCTTTCTCACCGGTCAGTTTCGACCGCAACCGTTTCGTCGGCGGCGGCGTGGGGTTCCTGCTGGTCGTCGGCGTTGACGAGACGGGCGGCGTCATCGCGCCCACGGCGGGTGCCAGATTGATAAGAGGCCATCATCCTGCGGATGTCGTCCGGGGACCGGACCGCCTCGTCGTCGTCCGGTGCCGTCGTCTGGCCCGGCGACGTGTCGCGCAGTTGTCGTGCGATGTTGGCCTGGCGAACCCGCATGGGTAGCCCGTGCTCGGTGTGCTCGACGCGGGTGGTCGAAGGTGCCGGCCGCTGCGGCGCGCTGGGCACGCTCGTGTCCGGCCCCTCGACGACGGCGGCGGCGTCGGCGGCGGCACGCAGTGGACGCACCGCCGGCAGCTCCACCGTCTCGCCGTGCACGGGTGCGGGCTCGGCGAGGGCGACAGACGTCTGTCGTGTGGTGGAGGCGCGCTGGGCGTCACCGGCGGCAGCTGCCTCCTTGGCAGCGTCCGCTGCCGGCGCTGACGTGGCGACGATCGGATCGGCGGTCGTGACCAGATCCTTGGGGATGAGCACAACCGCGGTCGTTCCGCCGTACGGAGAAGGCTTCAGCCGCACCGCGATGTGGTGTTTGGCGGCCAGCCGACTGACGACGAACAACCCCAGCTTCTTGACGTCGGCGAGGTTGAACTCGACAGCGGTGGCGAGACCGGCGTTCGCGGCGTCCAGGTCGTCCTCGGCCATGCCGAGACCCCGGTCCTCGATCTCGATGGCGAAGCCGTTGGCGACGAGTTGCCCCCGCACCTCGACCGGGGTGCTCTTCGGCGAGAAGGTCAGGGCGTTCTCGATCAGTTCGGCGAGGAGGTGGATGATGTCACCGGCGGCCCGGCCGACGAGCGCGACCGACCCGAACGGCATGACCTTCACCCGGGTGTAGTCCTCCACCTCCTGCACGGCGGCACGCGCGACGTCGACCATCGGCACGTTCCGACGCCAGCCACGGCCGGGCGTCGCGCCGGAGAGAACGATCAGGTTCTCGGCGTTACGCCGCATCCGGGTGGCGAGGTGGTCGACGCGGAAGAGGTCTTCGAGCTCGTCGGCATCCTCCTGTCGGCGCTCCATCTCGTCGAGGAGGGTCACCTGGCGGTGGACGAGGGCCTGGGTGCGCCGGGCCAGGTTCAAGAACACATCGCGTACGTTTCGACGCAGTTCCGCCTGCTCGACCGCCGTGCGGACAGCCGTCTCCTGGACGGCGTTGAATGCCTGGCCGACCTGCCCGATCTCGTCGGAGCCGAAGTCGAGGGGTGGCGCCTCCGCCGCGACGTCCACCTTCTCACCGCGCTGGAGGCGCTCGACCACTGCCGGAAGTCGTTCGTCGGCGAGCTGATGGGCCGCGTCGCGCAGCCGCTGAAGTTGGGCGACGAGCGCACGCGCGGTGGTGATCGAGACGACGATCGACGCGATGACCGCGAGCAGACCCAGACCGGCGGCCAGGACCAACCGTACGATCACGCCGACCGCGACCGGGGCGGCGCGCTGCACCACGTTGTCACCGCTGTCGAGGACCATCTCCTGTAGATGGGTCAACGCGTTGTCGGCGACCTCGTCCCATTCCTCGACGGTGACGGGCGGGCGGGCCGACGTCCTGGCGTTGATGATCCGGTCCTCGAGCTGCCGCAGACTCCGGAACGCATCGCCGTTGACGACCTGGTTGAAGGCTCGCTGATCGGCGTCGTTGAGCTTGGTGCGCCCGGCGACGAAGCGCTGCGAGATGACCAGCTCGGTGAACCGGTACTGCTCACCAGCGGTGATCCGGCTGGTGGCCAGCGCTCCGGTGAGCAGCGCGTCCTCCTGCGAGATGATCTCGCGGAGACGGTACAGCTCGATCAGGTTCCGAGTGTCCTGCTGGATCTCGGTGTCATCGAGCGTGCCGACGACGTCGTAGATCGCGAACAGCGATTCGACGAGCGAGCTGTAGGTGGTGATGGTGCTCGCCCGGTCGATCGACCGACTGTCCACGGACTCGCGGACGTTCTTCAGGCGATCGAGTTCGGCAATGGTCTCGTCGACGCGTTGTTCGGCCTCACGATCCGCCGCCAGGCGGGCCAGCCGGCCGCGTGCGCTCGACATGAAGACTTTGGCGTTCTCGTCGACAGCCGCGCGGGCGTCATCGAGTGCGCCCTTCCGCTCGGCGGTGGGATCACCGAGGTAAGCCACGGTGCGACGTCGCTCGACCTGGAGATCCAACAACAGCGGCTCGCTCGGAGAGACGATCTGACTGTCCACCGCTTGCACACCAAGGAGGTTCACACCCTCTCGTAAGGTGACCCAGGCAGCGAATGCCCAAAGGGCAACGAGAGAGGCGAGAAGCGCGATGACCTTTGTGCGCAGATTGGCGCTGCGAGACCGCATTGAACCGTCCATGCCGAGCAGAAGAAACTTGTCGACAGGGGCATGCCGACCAAGCCGCCGGTGTAGGCAGACCGACGCACGCTAGCAGTTGTCTGACTATCGACTCAAGGTCGTAACTATGAGTTATATCCATAGTGGACAGTGGCTTTCGGGCAGTTCGATCGCGGAATGCGACCGGCAAACCTAAAGCTCGTTCAGAAGGGGAGGTCAACGGCTTCCCGGTGCCGCGTCGGGCTGGTGATCGACTCGCCTCAGCCGCCGGCCGACAGGCAGACCAGCTCGGCGTCGGTGGTCACGCGAACACACTCGGTTGCCGGGCCCGAGACCCCGTACCCGGCCGCACCCCTCCGATGGTCGCCGCCCGAGGGTGGGCCGATGTCACCGGACCCCCCAGAAGTCGGTGCCGTGATAGAAGCCGACCGTGAAATCGAGTACGCGCCGAAGGTAGGCCACCTGCCTCGGGCTGACCTTGGTCAACGGATCGAGCAGTTTCTGGCACTGGTCGGCCTGATCCACCGCCTGCTTGCGCACCTGCTCCTCGTCAAGGCCCAGCATCAGGATGTTCAGGTCGCCGCCCTTGACGTCCCGCTTGTAGCTGGCCAGGTCGTTGACCAGCCGCAGCACCTTCTCCACCGCGTAGCTGGCGGTGGCCAGCGCGGCCAGCTGCTCCTCCGTCTCCACCGCGTCGGTGGCGATCCAGTGCGAGATGTTGACCCAGGTAGCGCCGTATCCGGCGGCGTTGGCCAGGTACTCATCGGCGGACGGCAGAGCGGTTCCGCTCGCGCTGTTCGCTCTCCACTGCCACTCCCGCAGCTCCGCGTCGAGCATCCGGCGCAACTCGTCTCGCCACAGGTGCCCCAGGCGGGCGAACCCGGGCGTGGCCGTCAGGTCGTCGCGGATATCGGCCAGGAACTGCGTGAGTTGGTCATCGGCTGCGGGCGCGCCGCCCTCCGCCACGGCGAGACAGGCGGCGACGGTAGCCGTGGCCTCCTCCAGCGAAATGATCTCCGAGTCGATCCGCCAGTCCTCAGCGGTCACCCACAGCGATGTACGGTTCGCCGTTCGTAGCTCGGCGGCGGTGCACCATGGAGCGATGAACGCGGTGGACATCGCCAGCGCGCTCAGCATCGCCCCGTCGACGGGCGGGTCCGGAAACAGGGCCGGATAACTGGCGACCCGCTCCTGCAGGTCGCGATGACCGCGCGTGGCCACGGAACAGATGCGTCCCTGTTCGGCGGTGCGCTCGAACGTGGCGGCCAGGGGTTCCGTGGACATCAGAGGCTCCTACCGGCGACAGAGTGCTCGCGACGGGACAGGGTCAGTTCGACTCGCCGCCCTGGACGCAACGACGCGGCGACCCGTGGCGTGGGCACTGTGCGGTCGGTGAGGGTGACCCGGAACTTGCTGACCAGGGTCGCCACGATCAAGAGGGCCTCCACGTTGAACAGGTGCTCCCCGAGGCATCGATGCATGCCGAGGCCGAACGGGAAGTAGGCGCGGCGACGGTCCTTCTCCGCCTCGGCCCGGCCCGGGGCGAAGCGCTCCGGGTCGAAGGATTCGGCGGCCTCACCCCAGTAAGCCGTCATCCGCTGAGTGGCGTACGGAGAGATGATCACCGTCGCGCCCGGTCGTATCCGTACGCCCCCCAGCACGTCGGCGGCCACCGCCCGCCGGGGGACGATCCAGCCTGCGGGGTACAGCCGCAGTAGTTCGTTGAGCACCATCTGCGTGTAGGTGAGCTGGGGCAGCTGCTCTGCGCGTACCGGCCCCGCCCCGACCACCTCGTCGACTTCTGCGTACAGCCGGTCCGCGACGTCGGGGTGGTTGGCGAGGACCGGCCAGAGCCAGGTCAGCACGACATAGCTGGTCTCCGTGGTGACGGCCACCATCGACACCAGGTCGTCGCGCATCTGGCGTTCGGACAACGGTTGGCCGTCGCGCTGGGCGCGTGCCAGGGTCGACAGCACGTCGTCACCGTCGCCGGGCTCACGTACCGCGGCGCGCAGCACTGGGAGCAGGATGTCGTCGATGGCCTGCACGGAGCGATGGAAACGACGGTCGCCCGGCATCGGGACCCACCACGGCGCGAACGGGGCCAACAGGCGTGACGCCATGGCGGTGACGATGGCCTCCTGTGCCTCCATGATGCGCAACGCTTCGTCGACCGAGACCCGCGAGTCGAAGAACACCCGCATGATGGCGGCGCAGACAAGGCGTGCCAGCTCGCTGCCGATGTCGACGACGCTGCCCGCTGCGGCCGCCTCCTCCAGCCGGCCGGTCGCCTCGTCGATGGCTTGCGCCATCGGGTCCACCAGTGCGTCAAGGCGGCCCCGCCGGAACAGCGGGGCGAGCGTCCGGCGGGACGCCAACCAGGTGTCGCCCTCGGCGAGGATCCCGTCGCCGACCAGTTTGCGGACAGATCGCCACAGTGCGGTGTCATCGCCCCGGGGGTAGTTCGCGGCCCGCTCCTGGAGCACCTGGTGCACATGCTCCGGATCGGTCACCAGGTAGGGGCGGGAGACTCCGAGCCCCAGGCGCACCACCGCGCCGCCGGCGGCGTTACCGGCGTCCACCAGGGACTGGTGTGCGTTTCGGAGGAAGCTCGGCAGGGCTTGCCAAGCCGGCACCGTCACGGGTTTGCTGACTGTCCCTACCTTCGGCGTCACCGTTGGCCTCCTCCCAAAGCCTCGCCCTGAAAGTTGCCGAGAGCACAACTTCCAGGGCTTAGTCAGGGCTCAGTGTGCAATTCGTGAAGGCGATCTCGCAATGGGTGACCACCTTCGTCACTCAACCTTGCGGCGACAGCCACACCTGTGTCAGTCCGGGACGGATCCTCCCGTTTGGACGCATCGGTGCCTGGCACCACGTGAGTCGGTCAACCCTTGGGCGTGACGTCGACGGCTTCGGCTACCACCTGTCCCACGAAGGGTTCACGCAGCGCCGCCGAGATCATCCCGAGCCGTCGCGCATCGGCGTCCACGTCCATGCGCTCGATCATCGGTGGCCGTTGTTCCAGCGAGGGATCCTGCTCGTGGCTGACGAGTTGCCCCTGCCGCTGGCGATGTACCGCGGCGAGGATGGCCGCCGCCTCGCCGGCCGCCGTCGCTCGTTCCTTCTCCCAGCCCGCCTCGATCGCGCGGCGCCGGGCCGCCGCCTGCACGCTCGGATCGAGTTTGCCGATGGCCTGCAATCCGTCACCGATCTCGACGCATCGTCGGTAGAGCCGCTGTCCCAGACCCCACGTCGCACCACGGGCGCGTTCAGGTCGACGAGGCGGATGCAGCGCGATGGTCGGGGATGCCTGATACAGCAGGAACCACAGGGCGTGCAGCTGGCGGTACGCCTCACTCCGACGGGGCCAGGCGCGCAGGCTGTCGACGGCCTTCCACACCGTGGCCAGCACGAAGCTCGAACAGGTCAACGACACCGACAGGGCGACCAGGGTCTGCGAGGCGGCGGGTTCCGGCCATGGTGCCCGTACGCCGGACAACGCGAGAGCGATGAAGAACGCCTTGTGCCCGACGTAGGCACCGCCGAACCCGGCTCCGCCGCTGAGCAGGCGCATCACCACCTTCAGCCGGGTGCCGGCATATCTGGCATAGCCGAGGGACATGCGCAGGATGTCGGCCACCGACACGGCGAGGTACAGCAGGAAGGCCAGCATGTAGACGCCGACCTCGGGTAGGTCCCCGTACCGCTCGGCGAAGTGCAGCGGCTCGGAGGCCGGGAAGTCCGCCGCCCAGAACATCGTGGCCATCACCGCGAACACGACGACCAGCAGGGCCAGCCGCCGACGGATCTGCCGCCGCGCCCGCTCTGGGTCGCCGAGGTGCAGAAAGAGGAACTGGATGGCGGTCGCCGTCAGCAGTGCCGAGCCGTGCTCGGCGAGCTTCGCCAGATTCGGTACGCCGGTGACCTGGTCGATGAAGCTGTAGACCGGTGCCCAGCCGAGCGTGACGGCGAGACCGCAGCCCAGACAGATGCCCACACTCGCCCAGATCTTCTGGTCCCTCGGGTCGCGGACCAGCGCACCCAGCTTGACGACGAGAGCCACCGCGGCCACGAGCGCGGCGACGACATGGCCGATGGCCACCAGCACCTGCTGCTCCTGTCTAGTCGGTCAGCGTCGCCGCGATGCGGTACATCACTGCGGCGGTGTGCTCGTGCAGGTTCTCGAAGGCCCCGACCTGGCCCACCTTGTCAAGCCGCGCCCCCAGATAGGTGGCCAACAGTTCGGCGTCCATCTCCTGCTGCTGATCGAAGGACGATGCCGACCGGGCGAGGATGCTCACCGCCCGATCGGCGTCCTCGCGCTCGGCCGGTTGCGCCGGACCGTCGACGACCGCCGCGCCGGTGTGCTTCAGCGCGATGTGCATCAGCTCGTGCAACGTCGTCTGGACCTGTAGCACCGGCGACGAGTCGCGGTTGTAGAGCACGTAGTCCGTCTCGGCCGTCGCCACCCACAGTCCGCACGGTCCGGCTGGCTCGTCGACGGTCATCGCGACGAACCGGATGGGGCGGCCACGTTGCTGTTCGATCGCGGATGCCAACGCCGGAACGGTCAACGGCACCGGCAGGGCGATATCAAGCCGACGCAGCAACCTTCGAGCGCGGCGCTTCTGGTGCCACATCGCGTCATCACCCTTCTGCGGGCAGTGCCCGAGACGCCTCCCGCTCGTGCGTCACTCCGACCACAAGGGTCAGGGTCCGGCCGTCAGCGCTCGTATCAGCCACGATAGTGGCGCTCGCAGACAGGCAGCATAGTCAAGCCGGGGCACCCACAGGAGTCGGCGAGGACTGCTCGCGGCGGGGGCGGGCGGCAGGTGCCGGAGGCAGCCTCGGCTGGCACACGGGTGACCTGCGGCAGGAGGTGTCACCGGCAAAAAACCGGCAGTTCCCCGCTACCGGCGTCGCTACATCGGGATCGTAAGCGGTTGATGCAGAATTCGAGGGGTGCTCGACGTCCAGGAATCCCCCAGCCGCCGCGTGTCCCCACGACTCGCTCGGGTCGTCACCGAGGTTTTCGCGCCGGCGCTCCTGGCCGCAGTCATGCCGGTCGTCGTCGCGCTGCACACCACCGCGCCGGCCGTCGGGCCGGGTCTCGGCTGGGCGCTGGTCGGTGCGCTGTTCTGCTCGGTGATCCCCAACAGCCTCATCTGGTGGGGGGTCCGCCGGGGGCGACTCAGCGACCATCACATCCGGGTACGCGAGCAGCGGCGCACACCCCTGGTGTACGGGCTCGTCTCCGTACTGGTCGGTCTGGCTCTGCTGATCGGCTTCCGGGCGCCCCGGCCGGTCATCGCGATGGTCGTCGTGATGTTCGGCCTGGGCCTCGCCGTGACCTTGGTGAACCTGGTGTGGAAACTGAGCATTCACGCGGCGGTCGCCGCCGGATCGGGCGCCGTCCTGGTCATCGTCTTCGGAGCGAAGCTGCTCCTCGCCGCTCCCGCAGTCGTCCTCGTGGGTTGGTCGCGCGTCGTGCTTCGCGACCACACCGTCGGTCAGGTGATCGCCGGCACCGTGGCCGGTCTCGTCGTGGCGGTGCCGATCTTCCTGCTGCTTCGGTAGCTACTGCGTCGGCCGGTCTCGCCGCGCCGACTTGTTACGCGCCTCCAGCGCGGCGACCTGCTCGACGATCCTGCGCAGACTGGCGCGCGGAACTCCCGGCGGCAGCCGGCGGGCCAGCACCGTGATGGTCTCCAGGTCGGGATCAACCTCGATCTCGCCGGAGTCGGCGTCGGCCACGGCGTCGAAGAAGTAGTTCGGCTGCACCCGGAAGAAGTTCGCCAGTTGCTGGATCGCCGACCGTGAGGGGTTGTCTCTCGCGCCGCTGAGCAGATAGTTCACGTAGCTGGTCGACAGTCCCGTCCCCTTGGCGACCTCGTCCGGCGAGTAGGGCTCGTCGGTGCCAGGCTTGACGTGGGTATCCAGCAGATGCCTGAGTCTCGCCGCGAAGGACGGTTTTCCCACGTCCTCGCCACCGTCCCCCATGACCGCCCTCCCATCCCAGAGCGCCACAATCGTGGTGAACCCGGATACCTGCTCCACAATAGTTGCAGGAGCAGATCGACCGTGCTTCACTAGCGGAGCCCGACCACTTCAGTGGCCGCGACGCCACACTGGACAACCATAGTGACGGCATGGCCGCGCCCGTCCTCCCGCAGGGGCCGAGACGATATTACGGTCGGGTAACAATCGCCAGGCGTGGCGGGGTCGCAGATCGGGGGATGTGCGAATCGCGTTGGATACGCGTCCCGACCCGGGATGCCACCGGCGACGAAAGACGACCGGGCCGACACCGCCGCACATTGCACCTGCGCCGACCCACGATCTGGCATTCGGTGGCCCCGGGCCCCATCGCCCGGGGCCACAACGCCGATCAATGTCTGTGACGTACGCGCTCGACCCTCACGACCGTCGAGGCACCTCCGCGTACCCCGTGGTCGATAACGCGCCGGGGTCGCGGCCACGCCCGTGGTGTGGTGTGGTAACCGGACGCGGCCGACTCCTTCCCCCGTAGGAGTCGGCCGCTACTGCGATCCGGGTCGCACCCCCCTCATCCTCCGGCCGCCGGTGCCGCTCGGCACAACCCGCGCCCTGGTGCGACAGCCCTCCGTTGCGGAACGAACGCCCCAGGTGCCGGCGACCCTTCACCAAATCATCTTAACGGTTAAGATAATTCCATGCCTATATCGACCGACTTCTCAGTGGCGATCGCCGGTGCTGGCCTCTCCGGCCTCTGCCTCGCCCAGTACCTGACGCGCGCCGGCGTCGACGTGCACGTCTACGAACGGGACCCGGGGCCCTTCGTCAGACGACAGGGCTACCGGATCATCCTCGACCAACACGGGCTTGAGGCGCTGCGGGAGAGCCTGCCCCGCCCGTTGTACCGCCTGGCGCTGACCACCGGCGACCAGCCCGGCGGGCACATGCGCTTCACCGACAGCCGCCTGCGGGACGCATTCACCATCACCTTCAAGGACGAACCGCACGCGACCCGGCAGCTCGACCGGCTGACCCTGCGGTCGATCCTGCAATCCGGACTGGACGGACGCATCCACTACGGCAAGGCCGCCGTCGCGGTGGACAGCGACGGCCAGGCAGGACCGCGACTACGGTTCTCCGACGGCACAGCCGCCACGGCATCCGTCGTCGTGGGCGCGGACGGCGTCGGCTCGGCGATACGCGCGCAGCTCATGCCGGACGCGGAGCCGTCGAGCACCCCTATGGTCGGCATCTACGGCCGGTCACCGCTTCGACACAACGGCGCGAGCGTCATCCCGGACGCCCTGCGTACCAGCGGGGTCCTGGCCATCGCCGACCAGCCCGGACGCGCCTTCTTCTTCACCTCGATGCACTTCGGCGAGAGCCCACGGACGGCGTTCGCCCGGCTGGCCCCGGGCAGCTACGCGCCCACCGGCGACGACTACGTCATGTGGGCGATGCTGCTCCGGCAGGAGGAGGTGCCCACCGGCATCCGCAGGAACCTACTGGCGTTGTGGCAGCTGGTCGACCGGATGAGCGCCGACTTCCACCCGCTCGTCCGGCGGCTGGTCGACACGGCCGAGCCGGACGCCACGGTGCTCAACCTCTTCGCCACCGGCCGACGCCCGCACCGGTGGGCGATGCCCCGGGCGACGATGATGGGCGACGCGGTACACGCGATGCCGCCGTTCGGCGCGCACGGCGGCAACACCGCACTCCGCGACGCCGCCCTGCTGGGCCGCAAACTTGTCGAGGCCCGGACGAACGGCACGCCGGTGGAGGAGGCGATCGACGGCTACCAGGACGAGATGGTCCGCTACGCCTTCCGCGCCGTCGGCACCGCCAGCCGATTGATGCGCCGGCTCACCGGCAGCGCCGCCGCACCACACTGGGTCCTGACCCGGGTGTTACCTCGGCTGCACCGGGTGACCGTACCGGAGGCATGATTGCCGGCATGTCCCACCAGCCGGCTCGTGCGTCCGCGATCGCCGACCTCATGCGTGCCGGGCGGGAGACGTCCCGCCTGGCCACGGTGTTCCGGTACGCCATCGCGGAGCGGCTGGGCCTCACCGTGAGCGACCTGGAGTGCCTGGACTACCTGGCGGACGTCGAATCCGCCACCGCAGGTCAGGTCGCCGAGCGGACCAACCTCACCACCGGGGCCGTGACCAGCATGCTCCGCCGGCTCCAGCAGGCCGGCTACGTCACCGCCGAACGCGATCCCGCAGACCGACGGCGGGTCATCGTCACCCTGCGTCCGGAGCGGATCGCCGAGTTGGAGCGACCGTACGAACGGTTCGCCGCCCGCGTGGAACAGCTCGTCGAGGGCTACCGCGTCGAGGAGATCAAGCTGCTGGTCCAGCACTACGACCGTATGCAGGCGATGTACCTCGCCGAACTGGACCACCTCCGCAGCGGCGACAGCGCGCAGCGATCCGCCTGACGGTCGTTCGGAGAGCGGCTGCGGTTCCGGACCATCATGGCCGGATCCGTGGGACGGCCGTCGTTGCCGTGATCGATATCTGCTTCGAATACTCGACGCATGAGAGCTTCGCCCTCGCCCGCTGACGGCTCTCGGCACGTGGTCATCGTGGCGGCGGACGACGCCGTACTGCTCGACGTCGCCGGACCGTTGCAGGTGTTCGCGCTCGCCGCGAAGTTCGGCGGCGACTACCGGGTCCGCCTGGCGTCGCCCGACGGTCAGCCGATCCACACCCGCGAGGGTGTCCACCTCGGCGTCGACACCGCCCTGGACGCGGTGACCGATCCGGTGCACCTCCTGGTGGTCGCCGGCTGCGACCCGGCTCCGACCAGCACCACGTTGGTGTCGCTGGCGCAGGCGGTGCGTCGAGTCCGCGACAGGTGCACCGTCGTCGCCTCGGTGTGCATCGGCGCGTTCGTACTCGCCGAGGCCGGCCTGCTCGACGGCCGACGGGCGACCACCCACTGGGCCCGGTGCCGCGAACTGGCCGACCGGTACCCACAGGTCACCGTCGAGACCGACGGCATGTACGTGCAGGACGGCGACGTCTACACCGCCGCCGGGGTAACCGCCGGCATCGACCTCGCGCTGGCCCTGCTCGAACGTGACCACGGCGGCGCACTCGCCCGGCAGGTCGCCCAGTGGCTGGTGGTCTTCCTACAGCGACCGGCCGGACAGTCACAACTGTCGGTCCGTGGCCGTACCCGACCGTCACGCCAGCCGGCGCTGCGGGCGGTGCTCGACGCGGTCGTCGAACAGCCACACGCCGACCACTCGCTGGAGGCGATGGCCGCCCGCGCGGCGATAAGCCCTCGCCACCTGTCCCGCCTCTTCATCGAGGTACTGGGCACCACGCCCGGCCAGTACGTCCAACAGATCCGGGTCGAGGCCGCCCAACAGCTCCTCGAAGCCGGTGACGACACCGTCGAGGTGGTGGCCAAGCAGTGCGGATTCCGCAGCGCCGAGACCATGCGGCAGGCCTTCCACCGGGTCCTCGGAATGGCCCCGACGACCTACCGCCAACGATTCCAGAAAGGCGCACCCCATGCCTGACCACCCGAACCGTCGCCAACTGTTGACCATGGGCGCAGCGCTGGCCGCTGCCGGGCTCACCATCGGCAGCGCCGCCCCGGCCGCCGCCCGCACGCGGTCGGCGGGCGACGAGGAACCGCTCGACATCGCGTTCCTGGTCTTCGACGGGCTCGTCCCACTCGACCTGATCGGCCCGCTGAGCGTCCTCGGCTCCACCGGACGCGCGGGCGGACCACCGGCCCGGCTGCACTTCGTCGGCCCGGACCTGGCACCGATCCCCGGCGGTGCGGGCTTACAGTGGGCGCCGACCGCCACCTACGACACCCTCCCCCGCCCCGACGTGCTCGTCGTGCCCGGGCCGGGCCAACCCAGCATCCTCATGCAGGATCCCGCCACCCTGAACTACATCCGCACCGCGCACCGGCACACCCGCATCACGTTCGGAGTCTGCACCGGCGTGCTGTTGATGGCCGCCGCCGGCATCCTGCGGGGCCGCGCGGCGACCACCTACTGGGCGTTCGCCGACGAGCTGCCGCTGTCCGGCGCACGCTTCAAGCGGCGACGCTGGGTCGTCGACGGCCGGATCGTTACCAGCGCCGGCGTCAGCGCCGGGATAGACGCCGCGCTCGTGGTCGCGGCAAGCCTGTGGGGCGAACGGGCCGCCGGCCGGGGCCAGGCATTCCTGGAGTACGACCCGCAGCCGCCGTTCGACTACGGCCGCGTCGAGAACCTGCCGGACGCCGACGAGGAGCACCTCTGGAACCTCTTCCAGGCGGAACGCGACCGAGTCCGCGACGTGCTCAGCTGAGTACCCGTAGTCAGCCCTAAATTCTGTCGCCGTGCCGCCGCCAGCCGGTTCGCTGCTGGCGGCGGCACGGCGATGACTACCGATCCCACGGTTCGGCGGGGAGACAGCCGTTGATCGGGTTGCCGTACAACCGTTCTCCGTCCAAACCCGCATAGCAGTGCTCAAGTTGGTCCTCGCCTTGGAGCGCGCGGTAGCGTCAGGACGAAGCTTCCTCTGCGATACCGGGGGGCGAACGAATGCCCTGGACGGGTTTGCGGTAGGCAGCAGGCACCGTGGGGTGGGTCTAGTCGAGCAGTGCGAGTTCGTACTGGGGAGCGTCGGTACGCCGCAGGCTGACATACCCGGCCTCGCAACCGCTTCGGTTATTGCTGGTCGCGGACACTTGGTGTCGCTACGGTTCGGTGCCATGCCCGACGCGATCTTTGCCCACCCGCGCCTCGCGCCTGTCTACGGTGCGTTCGACGGCGACCGCGCAGACCTCGACGCGTACCTGCGCATCGTCGACGAGTTCGACGCCCGGCACGTGCTCGACATCGGGTGCGGCACCGGAGCCCTGGCCATCGCGCTGGCGAGAAGCGGACGACACGTGACCGGTGTTGATCCCGCCGCCGCCTCACTCGACGTGGCGATGTCCAAACCCGGCGCCGCATCGGTCACCTGGCTCCACGGGGATGCCACGACGCTTCCCGCGCTGTCAGCTGACATCGCGTTGATGACCGGCAACGTGGCTCAAGTCTTCCTTGACGACGATGCCTGGAGCGCGACGCTCCAGGGCATTCATGGCGCGCTACGCGACGGCGGTCACCTCGTCTTCGAAACGAGACGCCCGCAGCGCCGTGCCTGGGAGGAATGGGTACTCGACACTGACCCCGTCACCCGAAACGTTCCTGGCATCGGTGCGGTCGAACGGCGCATGGAGGTCACCAGGGTGGCGCTGCCGTATGTCTCCTTCCGGTACACGTACACCTTCGCCGCGGACGGCTTCTCGGTGGAGTCCGACTCCACCCTGAGGTTCCGCAGTCGAGCAGAGGTTGAGGAAACCCTGGTGACCAGTGGTTTCACCGTCATCGACGTCCGCGAGGCCCCGGACCGCCCGGGACGGGAGTACGTGTTCGTGGCGCAACGCACGCACTGACCGCCAGCCAGCTCCGACTGAGCTTTGCATCCCGCAACGAGCCTGCCGCCGAGGGGCTAGATGCGAGCGTTCACCGTCTCCACGCCGTCGCCGGTGACGTCCGCCAGATAGGCACGCCTTCCCGCGAGAAGCATCACCAACGCCTCGGTGGTTCCCCGGACGATCGGACCGTCACCGATGTGGAGCGGTCCATCGGTCGCCTCCCAGCGCAGTCCGGTGGCCACGTTGCGGCTGTTGACGGCGAAGTTCTTGGCCACGAAGAACCTGGCGACCGTGGTGGCCGCCTCGACCGACGGCCCACCGGGTAGGTCGAGCGAGCGGCGGATGTCCTGGCCATGCACGACGACCTCACCGAGCCAGGCGGCGGGATTTCCCATGGGCGCGGTGGTGGACGGGATGATCGCCCGGAACTTCGCAAGCGTCTCGGCGGGCGTCTCACCGAGCTGCTCGTTCAAGCGGCGCCGGTTGTGCAGGTCCGGGCGGAATCCGGCTGCGACGATGCTACGGATCCAGCGGAACGGAGTCATGCACCCGGCCGAGGTCAGGTGCGCCAGCGTTTCCTCGACGGACCACGATTCGCAGAGCGACGGGGCGGCCCACTGGGCCTCGGTCAGGTCGGCGAGATCGTCGGCCAGCTGCCGACGGGCGGCGATGATCTGGTCGGTCAGCTGTGTCGGACCCACGGAATCGGCGGAGTTCATCGCAGCAGCCTAGTGACGGCGGGACCAAGCCCATCACGCACTTGAGAAGGTTCAGCGACGTGCGTCGAACTGGGCGCGGGCTTCGAAGACGCGGTCCATGTGGGTCTCCGCCCAGTTCTTGATCGCGACCATGACCGGGAACAGTTCATGGCCGAGCGGAGTGAGTTCGTAGTCGACGCGGACCGGTACCGAGGCCGTGACCGTGCGGGTGACCAGGCCGTCGCGCTCCAGGGTGCGCAGGGTCTGGGTGAGCATCTTCTGGCTCACGCCGGCGATGCGGTTGGCGAGTTCGCTGTGCCGCTGCGGGCCGTCGGCGAGAGCTGGGATCACCAGTGCGACCCACTTGTCGGTGAGCCTGCTCAGCAGTTCGCGGGTCGGGCACCGTTGCAGGAACGCGTCGTACTCGCGTTTGGCCTGCTCGCGTCGTTGGGCCGCGGTCGTCGTAGCCATCTTGCCCCCCACTGGTGCCCTAGGCACTTCCAGGTACCTACTTTCTCATGGTGCCCGCTGATTCGTACGGTCCTGGTGATCACGAAGTTCCACGAAGGAGTCGACGATGCGCGCAGTCAGGTATGCACAGTTCGGTGGCCCGGAGGTCCTGCACGTGGCCGATGTGCCGGTGCCCGAGCCGGGGCCGGGACAGGTGCGGGTGAGGGTCACCGCGTCCGTCGTCCACCCGGTCGACCTGCTGATCCGTTCCGGTCGGTTCCCGGCACCGCTGCCGACCGGTCTGCCGTACACCCCCGGCTGGGATGTGGCCGGCACCGTCGATGCGATCGACCCGGCGGTCGAGCAGTTCACGATCGGCGACGCGGTCGTCGGCTTCTCGCCATGGCTGCGCACCACGGTCGGCGCCCACGCGGAGTACGTGGTGCTCGACGCGGCCTGGCTGGCCCTCGCGCCCGCCGACGTCCCCGCCACCGAGGCGGCGACCCTGCCCACCAACGGCCTCGCCGCCACACAGGCCCTCGACCTACTCGCGGTCCCGGCCGGTTCGACGGTGCTCGTCACCGGCGCCGCCGGGCAGGTCGGCGGGTTCGTTCTGGCGCTGGCCCGGACGATCGGCCTACACGCCACGGGACTCGCCAGAACCGACGACCGGGCGTTCGTGGAGTCGCTGGGCGCGGCATTCCTGTCGTGCTCAGACGACCTGACGGGAGTCTTCGATGCGGTCGTCGACCTGGCGGTGATCGGTCCCTCGCTGCTGGACCTCATCCGCGACGGCGGCGGTTACGTGGCCGCGTCGCCTCCGCTTCGTCCGGAACCGGTGCGGGGCATCCGGACCTTCGCGCTGGAGGTACGACCGGACGGATCGCGCCTGAGTGAACTGGTCAAACTCGTTACCAGCGGCGACATCCCGCTTCGGGTCGCCGGCGTGTACCCCTTCGCCGACGCCGCGGCCGCTCACGACCGGCTGGCGCAAGGCGGCGTCCGTGGCGGCGTGGTGATCGTCCCCTGACGCCCAGTTATCGATCCTGTCGGATGCCGGCGATCTGGGCGACGATCAGGTCGACTCGCTCCTCCTGCCCGTCAGGGGGGATGCGGCCGCTGCCCGCCAGGACGGTGATGCCGTGCAAGGCGCTCCAGACGACTTCGGCGAACAGTTCGCGTCGCTCGTTCTCCGGGGGGAAACAGTTGACGAACTCGTCGAACGAAGCCCGCAGCGGGGCCGGTGTCTCGGTGCTGGCGAACTTCAGGTCGGTGGGCAGGATGAACATGGCCTGGTACAGGGCGGGTCGCTCGGTGGCGAACGCCAGGTAGGCGTGGCTGACGGCGCGCAGGGCCTGTCCGGGTTCGGCAGCGGCCTGCCTTGCCTGGCTCAGGTGGACGGCGAGCTGGCTGAATCCGTCCAGGGCCACAGCGCTGACGATGGCGTCTTTGCCATTGAAGTGGCTGTACAGCACCGGCTGGCTGTACTCGACGCGTTCCGCCAGCCGTCGTGTCGTGACCGCTTCCCAACCTTCGGCCTCCGCGAGTTCGCGGGCGGCCGTGATGATCAGCTGGTGACGGTGAGCGCGTTCCCGCTCGCGGCGCTCGCTGACGGCGGACATTGCCACATCCTAGCAACGCTAGACATCCTGTCGAAGACAGCCTAACGTCGCTATCAGATCTAGCACCGCTAGATTTCACCGCCGCTGCCAGGGAGAAGACGCTGTGCTCACCACCGTCGCCACCGTCCTCGCCGGACTGATCGGCGCAGGCATCATCGCCATCGGGCTGAACGCCTTCCGGGCACCACACGCCGCAGCCGGCTTCGGCATCCCGGACACGCCGACCGAGGACCCCACCTTCCGGGCCTGGCTGAGGGTCAAGGCCGTACGCGACATCGCCTCGGGCATCCTGATCTTCATCGTGCTGGCCGGCGGCACTCCCCACCTGCTGGGCTGGTACATGCTGGCCGCCGCCGGCATGCCCACCGGCGACGCGATGATCGTGTTGCGCGGCAACGGCCCCAAGGCGATCGCGTACGGCGTGCATGCCGCCACCGCCGCGATGATGGTGGTGATCAGCGTGCTCCTCCTCGTCGCCTGACCACATAGTCAGGCCGCTTCAGCCGACGATCGCATCACTGAAGGGAACAGCTCCTCTCCATGCTCAGCTTCGAGATCAGTCCGATCGGTACGGTGCGCAACGACCGGACGGATGTCCAGCACACGGACAACTGGGGTGCCGTCCGCAGCACGATCACCATCGACGAGCGCTTCGGCGAGGCGTGCCTGCAAGGGCTGGAAGACTTCTCCCACGTCGACGTACTGTTCGTCTTCGATCAGCTTTCGGAACACGACGACTACCGCGAGCCTCGCCCGAATCGCGGCCGCACCGACCTCCCGCCCGTCGGCGTCTTCGCCGGTCGCGGTCCCCGCCGACCGAACCGCATCGGGGTGACGTGCTGCGCGATCGAATCCGTACGCGGACGCGAACTGACGGTGGTCGGCCTCGACGCGGTCTCGGGTACCCCCGTCATCGACGTGAAGCCGACGATGACCGAGTTCCTGCCGACGAACGTCCAGCAGCCGGAGTGGGTCAGCCAACTGATGTCGGAGTACTTCCAGCCGTAGGCGAGGACTTGACGCCCGCCAGCCAGCCACTACGTGATCTTGGTGCTCATCGCCGGTCGAAGGTTCGGAGGGAGGTCCGCCATGGGTCGGACCTGGTTGTACCTCGTCCGCCACGGGGAACAGGACGCGGCGTCCGGGCACCGGTCAGATGCTGGCCTGTCACACCTCGGCCGCGAACAAGCAGACCGGTTGGGCCGACGCTTGCAGACGGTGCCGTTCGCGACGCTCCACCACAGCCCGCTGGCCAGAGCGACCGAGACCGCCGACGTCGTTGCCACCCACCTGCCTCAGGTGCCGAGGCACCCCTGCGACCTGGTGGCCGACCGAACACCAGTGCCCTCCGTCGGACAACGTGGCCACTACCCGCACCGCTGGCATGCCTGGCTCGACGGGATACCCGACGACGAACGCGATGAGGACGCCGCAGCCCTGCAAGCCGCTGTCGCCCACTTCGGCGTGACCGGCGACGCCGAGCGACATGAACTGCTGATCACGCACAACTTCGTCATCGGCTGGTTCGTACGCCACGCCCTCGACGCCCCGACCTGGCGATGGATCGGCCTCAACCAGGCCAACTGTGCACTCACCATCGTGCAGTGGCACTCCGACCGGCCGCCAACCCTGATCAGCTTCAACGACACGGGACACCTGTAGCTCCTCGGCCACACCCGTGTGTTCACTCCACTGCCGGCAGGGTCGGGTGGTCGGTGGGGTAGATGCCGACCGCGAACCCGTACACGGTCTCGCCGGACCTCGGCATCCGGTCGAACGCATCGACCAGTTCCGCCATCTGGTCCCAGAACTGCGAGGCCTGATCTGCCGAAATGCGCGCATGTCGAATGAAGCCCCAGAGCTTCCCCTGCTCGAACGCCTTCGCTGACTCGCGTGCAGCCACCTCGAAGTCGTTGAAGTCACCCGGTAGCTGTTCTCCGCCGGGCGATGGCTCCGCCGCCACGTAGAACATGCGCGCCGTACGCCCGTAGAAGCGCTCCTCGACCGCCCGCACCTTCCGCGTGCGCACCACCTGGAGAAGGCCGTTCCTTGTCAGTACGTCCACGTGGTGCGCGACCGTGCTCTTGGGGCGCTCGACTGCGGCCGCGAGCTCGGTGACGGTCGCGGCCCGCTCGTGGAGCAGCTGCAGGATGACCGTACGGAGCGGGTGACCGATCGCCTTCACCTGCTCCGGTCTGGTCAGCGCCTTCCGATCGGCAAGCTCGTAGTCCGGTGGGTTGTCGGCCATGGCGTAACAAACTAGCATCACCGAACGTTCCAAAAATCTCGATCGTTAGCGGGGGGTTCGACGCCATGGCCGACGTGCTGCTCTACCACCACATCCAAGGTCTGACCGGCGGGGTCCGGAGCTTCGCCGACAGCCTGCGACAGGCCGGGCACACCGTGCACACCCCGGACCTGTTCGACGGCCGCACGTTCGGCAGCATCGAGGAGGGGCTCGGATTCGCTCGAAAGTTCGGCTTCGACGCGCTCCAGGAACGCGGCATCGCCGCAGCCGCCGGACTCGGCCACGGGCTCGTCTACGCCGGATTCTCCTTCGGCGTGACAATCGCCCAGCGGCTCGCGCAGACCCGACCCGACGCCTGCGGGGCGCTCCTCATGGAATCCTGCCTCCCCGTCACGGAGTTCGGAGAGACATGGCCCGAGGGCGTGCCGGTGCAGATCCACGGCAAGGAGGACGACGAGTTCTTCGACGAGGACCTGCCGGCCGCACGCGAGCTAGTCGGCTCCACGGCGCACGCCGAACTGTTCGTCTATCCCGGCGACCAGCACCTCTTCGCCGACTCCTCGCTCGACAGGTACGACCCGGAGGCGGCCGCGCTACTCATGGAGCGGGTGCTGGCGTTCCTCTCCTCCATCAAACCGGCGTGACTCACTGACTGGCCCAAACTCCCAGCCGGACGATCGGCAGAGCCGGTGGGTCGATCCGTCGTCCGGTTACGCCCGACTCCCGTCATCCATTCGACGGGTCACCAGGCGCGGCCGGGGCGGGGTTGCAGGTTCAACGGCCCGAACTCGTCGACGCACAGCACCCTGCCATCGGCGGGTGGGTGGTCGTAGAGATCCAGGATCCGGCGCATCTTCGTGGTGAAGTCGGGATCGGTGATCATTCCGGACCCGAACCTGCGGGCGGCGTTGGCGTCGCTGGTCGGTGGTCCGTCCGAGGTCAGCGTCGACACGATCCGCTCCGGCCTCTACACCGAGGTCATCTTCGCGGAACTGGATCCAACGTCTATCGCGGAGGTTCACCCACCGGGTCCGCGAATCCTGTTCAACGAGCGGTACCGCTTCGAGAACTTCAGCCTGCTGGGCGTGACGATGGCGCATGAAACACTGCACCAGGACCCCGCAATCAGCGGGATGGAGGAGTACATCGCCTACGCCCTACACAGCGGCTACTACGGGCAGGTGCTACTCGAGCAACCGAAGCTGACCACCAGCGGCACCGAGCTGACTCGGCGGGCGAACACTGCGCTGCTGGCCCTGGTGAACACGCGGGACGCGAAGGGCCGACAGAGCCTGACGGCGAACCGAGGCAACGTGCTCCCCGGCGCAGCAGTTCCACTGGCCAACTTCCGGTCGCTCTTCCCCGCCGACCTGAGCCCCGCGACACCCGGGAACCCGGACCTGAACGCCTTCCTCAGTGCGATGACGAAGACCCGGCAGCGCAACGCCGACTTCGACCAGGCCACCGCCGACCTCCTCGACGTCCGGCTGCTCTGGGCGCCGCCCGAGGGCCGGCTGCGCGTGGCCAAGCTGCTGCAACTCAAGCTTCCCAAGGGTTGCCCGCCCTGGCCGCAGCCGACGGTCCCCACGCAGATCCCCGCCGGCGACCAGCCCGCCGAAGCCACAGCCGCCACCCCCGTCGAAAGGCCGGTGGAAAGCGGCGCAGCCTCACCCCTCGCGGCGACCGCGGCCGTGCTCTCCCTGCTCACCCTGGTGCGGCTGCGACGCCGCCACCGGGCGGTGCCGGGCGAGCCGCCTCGACTTCCCTGATGGGCGCGCAGTCCACGATCCGCCGTACCGCACCGCTGACGACGGCGGTGACCATGCTGGCCACCGCCGCCGTCCTGGTCGTCTCGGCACCCGAGACGCCACCCCCGTCGACCACCGGACTGTCCCAACAGCGGACAGCGACGAGCCCACCGACAACGCGACCGGCCAGGTCCGTGACACCCACAGCAGCCGCCGGTCCGGGACCGACGGCCGTGTCTACCGCCGGCACGGCCGTCACCGCGCCGTCCCTGCTGGCGGCGGGATCCGTCCGGCTGCCGCGAGGTAGCACGGCTCGCCTCGTCCGCCGGGACGTTCGGCCCGATGGCACGCTGCCCGTGCCTGACGGGGTCACCGAGGTGACCTGGTGGGGATCGGACCTGCTCGCCGCAAGCGGAGCGGCGGTACTCGCCGGGCATGTCAACTGGCAGGGCGAGGTTGGACCGTTCGCCGAACTGTGGCAGGCCGAGCACGGCGGCCACATCGAGGTCGCCGACCGGCACGGACGCCTGCACCGTTACCGGATCACCGAGGTGCACACCGTGGTGAAGAACGACCTGCCGCGACGCGCCCCGGACCTGTTCGCACAGCACGGGCCCCACCGGATCGTGCTGGTCACCTGCGGTGGTCGCTGGGTCGGCGGGCCGCTGGGCTTCGAGGCCAACCGCATCGTCGTCGGCCAACTGGACTGACCAAAGATGCTTCTCCCCCAGCCGGAGCACTCTCACCATCGGCACGGGAACACCCAGGCGTGCAACCCGGGCCCTACCTGGCCGTCGGACCTGCCCAAAGCCCGTGCCGCGTCGAGGTCAGCAACGTGCCATCGGTGGGCGCTATGCCGCCTCCGGGCGGTTGCGGCGTGGAACGAGCTTGGTCGTCGCCTGGGCGGTGGTCCTCTTCAACTCCGCGAGGACGGAGGTGTAGATGTCGGCGGTCATCGTGTACGAGGAGTGGCCGAGGGTGTCCTGGATTTGCTTGATGCTCGCCCCAGCCGCGAGCATCAGGGTCGCGGCGATGTGCCGCATGTCGTGGAACCGGACCGGGGGCAGGCCACTTCGGGCGACGAGCCGATCGAAGCGGCCGGTGACCGTCTCGGGATGCCAGGGTTGGCCGCCACGGCGTCGGACGAAGAAGATATCGCTGTCGACCCAGGCGTCGCCTGCGGCAAGCTTCCACCCCGCGCGGCGCATCAGGTAGGTGCGCAGGGTTGTCACGGTGTCGTCGCTGAGGTCGACGACCCGGTCCCCGGCCGCCGACTTCACCCCCTTCTCGATCACCTGGTAGCCAACGCTGGTGCGCTGGCTGGTGATGGTGATCGCGGCGGCTGCCAGATCGACGTCGTAGTCGTGCAGACCGCACAGCTCACCTCGACGCGGGCCGCGGTGGATGGCCGGGTCGAACAGGGGATACAGCTCGGGTTCTTCGGCTTCGGCGATGTCGAGGAACGCGACCACCTGGGCGGGGGTCCAGACCATCACCGGGCTGGGTCGCTGCCCGGTGTGACGCCACCGGTTGACCGCCGCGTCGGTCCACAGCCGAGGCTCTGGCGACTTGCCGGACCTGAGTTCGACTGACTCGGCCGGATTACGGTCGATCAGGCGGTGGTGGTAGAGACGGCGCGCGTCGTTGAGCGCCTTGCGCAGGGTCGCCAGGATGCGCTGCTGGCTGGCGGCGCCAACCGTCCGTTTCCCCATGACCGTATCCCGAATCTCCTTCACGGGGCTGGTCTTGGCGGCAACGATCTCGGCGTTGCGGGACTCGATCGCGGTGAACACCGATTCGATGTGCGCGGCCGTGAGGTCCTGAAGGGCCACCTGCCCCAGGTGGGGTGTCCAGTACGTGGTGATGTGGTCCTGGCAGCTGCGCCGCGTCGCCGGTTGCAGCTTCGTCCGCCCCTTGATCCACTCGGCGAGGTACTCGCCGACAGTGAGCTGGGTGCCGGTGGACACCTCGGCGCGGATGCGACGGGCTACGTGATCACGCTCGATCAGCGGCTGCTGGGGCGTGACCGCGTACAGCAGGTCGGCGATCTGCCGGCGTCGGATCTCATCGCGGCCGGCGAGGTCGAGCAGCGCGCGGGCGTGGTCGCATTCGTCGGCGGCCTTGTCTCGGGTGTCGAAGCCGCCGCGGCGCAGTTGCCGCCGCCTGCCGGCGGCATCGAGAGGGAGTTCCAGCTGGTAGCGCCATGTGCCGTGGTGGGGGTTCCACCCGTTGCCGCGGCGCAGCTTGGGGCATCGTGCGCCGAGGCGTTTGCCGTCTATGCGGCAGCTGCAGAGCTTGGTGATGGGTTCGTCTGCCACGAGTTCTCTCCTCGCCGATGCCGCCGGTGGGCGGGCATCGGATTGTGGGGTGTTCGTCGGATGGTGATCGACGCTCGTCGCGGTCGTGTGTTCAAGTCGCCGGTGGGGTCGGGAGTTCGTTCGGTACGCCGAGGGCGGCCAGGATCGCCGCGACGGAGACCCGGTAGCGGGAGCCGACCGCAACACGGGCACCGGCAGCCGGTCCCAGCGCGCCAACTCGTAGGCACTGCTACGGGACAGGCCGAAGATCTGCCCGGTGGTGGCGACATCGGTGACCGCGCCGAGCGCGCGGATGCGCTCGATCGTCCAGACGGGCGGGGATGCCGGGGTGTTCAAGAAGGAACAGGGAATGTGCTATCCATGGCATTTGTCCTTCTTGATGTGAGGAAAAGGGCCCCGCCACCTGGGGTGGCGGGCCCTCTAGGGACAGGGCGACGGAGTCGACGCAGCCTTCGACCGCGACGATCAGGTGTGGACAGATCGGCTGCTGTAGACACATCAGCCAAGTCGAGGGCCGGTTGTGGTATTGAGTCAGCCCTCGCCGCAGTCGGCTGCGGTCTCCCGCTCCTCCGACAACTCCACGCCGTAACCGAACACCGGCTTGCGTGACGTTTCGTCGACCCTCTCTACCCCCTGAGGTCCGGCCTTCCAGGAGCCGACTGGGTCGGAGAACCAGAGGGTGACATTGATCAGTGGCAGATCACTCTCACCCTCCGGCACGATCATGTTGTTGATGTCGAACGTCATCAGGGTGCAGGGCGGGATGTCCACGTTCAGATCGAAGAACCTGGGACCACTAGGCCAGCTCAGCAGGAAATCCGATGTGGCCTCGACAGACAACCGCTTAATTGGTACAGGTGCTCGGTTCTGCACGCGCACGTGTACCGGCGTCTTCGAATCCCATGGCTTCTCCCGGATCTGCCACGCGGCGACCCGCGATGCGAAGCGCTGGTCGTACCGCTGACGCTCCAGCCGTGTCATCTCCAACTGTGCCCGGTTGATCTCCTGCTGGTCGCGGTACGTCACTACAGCCACGACCAGCGCCGGCGCCGCCAGTACGACCCTTGCGGGACGGGCTTTACGCCGACCGGTGCCCCGCAGCGCATCGGCGGGTCACTTGGTGGTGATGCCGGCATCGTGGGCGAGGAGGGCCGCCTGCACCCGGTTGCCCAGGTCGAGACGGGTGAGGATGGCGCTGACGTGGCCTTTGACCGTGCCCTCGACGACGTTGAGGCGGTGGGCGATTTGGGCGTTGGACAGGCCTGCACCGAGTAAGGCCAGTACGTCGCGTTCGCGCTCGGTGAGTGTCTGCACCTGGGCGCGGGCCGTCGCGGCGCGGCTGAGCCCGCCATCGCGTAGCTTGCCGATCATCCGTGCGGCCATGGCCGGTGAGAGGTAGGCGCCGCCGGAGGCGACGGCGTGGACGCCCGCGATCAGCTCGCGGGGGTTGCCGGACTTGACCAGGAAGCCTCGGGCGCCGCCGTCGAGCGCGCGTGCCAGGTAGTCGTCCTCGCCGAACGTGGTCAGGATCGCGACGCCGGTCGTGGGCATCGCGCGGACGATCTCGGCGGCCGCGGCGAGGCCGTCGAGGCGGGGCATGCGGATATCTAGCAGGGCGACGTCGGGGCGGTGCGCGAGGGTCAGCTCGACGGCTTCGCGCCCGTCGCCGGCTTCGGCGACCACTTCGATGTCGGTGTCGGTGGCGAGGATGGCGCGGACACCGGCCCGGATCATCGCCTCGTCGTCGGCGAGCAGGATCCGGATCATGAGGCATCCGCGTGTGGCAGCCGTGCGATGACTTCGAACGTGTGACCGCGCGGACCGGCGCGGAGTGTGCCGCCGGCGAGGCGTACTCGTTCGTGCAGCCCGGTCAGGCCGGCGTGCCCGCCGGGCCCTGGACGGGCGCCGGGGGTGACCGGGTTGGTGACGGTGACGGTGGTCGTGCTGGCAACGGTGGCTAGGCACACCCGTACCGGCGCGCCGGGTGCGTGTTTCAGGGCGTTGGTGAGCCCCTCCTGGACGACGCGGTGGGCGGCCCGGCTGGTCCTCGGCGGCAGGTCACGGGGGCCGTCCCAGTCCAACGAGACCGCGACACCGGCCTCGATGGCGCGATCGACGAGGTCTTCGATGCGATCCGGGCCGGGGTGCAGCGGCACCGGCTCGCCGTCGCGCAGGACGGTGACGATCTCGGCGAGCCGGTCGGTGGCGAGTCCCGCGCCGGCTCGTAGGTCCGCCGCCGCGGCCCGGTGGCCGTCGTCGAGATCGGCCGCCAACTCCAGCGCGCCGGCGCGCAGGGCCAGCAGGGTCAGTTCGTGGCCAAGAGTGTCGTGCATGTCGTAGGCGATGCGGCTGCGTTCCTGGAGCCGAGCACGCTCGGCGGTGACCGCGACGAGCTCGGCCTGCTGGTGGAGAGCGCGCCCCAGAATCCACGGCAGCACCACCGTCACCCCGAGCAGCACTAGGGCGGAGAGCCACGCACTGCCATCGGCCAGGCCGAGCGGGATCGCGAGCGTCGCCCCCGCCACGAAGACGGCCAGCGCATGCGTCGTCCGCGGCATCTGGCGGCCGGCGAGCACGCTGATCACGAAGATCGTCGCACCGAGCGCGACGCTCCAGACCGGTACGGAATCACCCAACGCGAGCGCCATTGCCACGCTCGCCGCCGTACCCAGGGCGAGCGAGATGATCGGATACGTCCGCAGCAGCGCAACGCCGGTCACCGGCGCCAGCAGCGCCCCGGTCGACACCCACCACGGCAGCTGCTGATAGGACGTCGCGACGCCCGCGAGCAGCACGACGAGCGCGGAGAGCACCCACGGCGGGGCCGGACCCCGCCGCCACCAGCCGTCCCGGTCGCCTTTCATGGTCATCAACGCTACCGTGCCGTCGGACCGGTCGGCCGACGCCGCATCAGTGCCACCACCCGGGCGACGAGCGAGCCGGCGTTCATCGCCGCGGCCACGGCGCTCCACCCGACCAGCGCGGGCGCGGTGTACGCCACCTGGCGGAATGTGATGTCCCGGCCGCCGCCGACGATCGTGCCGAGCAGGTACGGCAGCGCCAGGAGTACCGCGACCGGCACCAGCCTGGGCAGCAGCCGCAGGATCGGCCGCCAGAGTGGCCGCTCACCGGCCCGCACCGCCCAGGCCGACGTGCGGCGCAACCTGCGTACGCCGAGCAGCACGCTCATCACCGTCAGCGCGGCCAGCACCAGGTCGACGATCAACCGGGTCGGCGCGGGGGGCGGGGCGGAGCGACCGTCCTGGACCAGGGCGGCGAGTTCGTCGGCCAGCTGGTCGGTGCCCCCGTTGGCGAGGCTGAAGCCGCTGTTGCCGAGCACCGCGATGCCGTATCCGGAGGGCAGTAGCAGCGCGCTCGCGGTGTAGGTGAACCAGATCCCGTTGTGGTGGACCCGGCCGTCGCTGTCGGCGTTCCAGCCCATCCCGTACGTCCATCGCCGGTCGGACGAGGTGTGCATGGCCGTCATGCTCTGCGCCGAGACCAGCCGGGTGCCGTCGGCCGCCGCGCCGGCGTTGCCCTGGACGACCAGCCACCGGGCCAGGTCCCGCGCCGTGGTGAGCACACCGTCGGAGCCGTTGACGAACCGTTTTGGCTCGGCGGCGGCGATCGACGCCCCGTAGGCGTATATGTGTCCCTGCCGCACGGTGTCCGGTAGATCGCGGGGGGTCAGGTCGATCGTGGTGCTGTCCGACATGCCGAGCGGTTCGAAGACGTGCCGGCGTAGGTAGCCGGCAAACGGCTCACCGGACACGACCTCCACCAGCCGGGCGGCGAGGTGATAGTTGGTGTTCGTGTATGCGTAACGCGTGCCGGGCTCGCTCGCCAAGGTCGCGGCGCGCGCCCGTACCGCGGCCGCCGCCAGCGAGTCGGGCTGCTGCAGGCTCTTCTCCCGCAGTGTGCGGTCGGTGATCCCGGACGTCTGGTTCAGCAACTGCCGCACGGTGATCCGCGCGCCGCGGGGATCGGCGACATGGAAGCCAGGCAGGTAGTCGCGCACCGGCGCGTCCAGCGTCACCTTCCCCGCCTCGACCAGCTGCATGACGGCGAGCGCCGTGAATGACTTGCTGAGCGAGGCGATAGGCATCGGCGTCGTCGCGGTCACGGCCGCGCCGGTCGCGTCACGCCCGTACCCCGCCGCGTGCAGCACCTGATCGCCCTTCGTGATCGCGACGGCGACACCCGGGTAGCCCGCCTTGGCGGTGAAGCCGTTAACCACGCGCTCGACCGAGCCACTGTCGATACCGTTCTGCGCGTACGCCGGACCGGGAACCACCTGCGCGGCGGGAACGGCCAGGCCCAGGATCAGCACGGATATCAGGCCACGTCGTCGGTGCTTGTTCTGCCACATAGCTGACCACGGTAGGAATCGGGGCGACCAGGTACAGGACCCGATCGACACCCCGCACCCCTGACCTTCGTCAGGGGATCTCCGTCCGGCTCGATGGGATGCCGGTCGGCTGCCTCGGCGACCTCGCTGCGCGCGTTGGCCGTACTCCGACATCGAATCAGACGTCGCCTACCGTTCGCTGCGTCTGCTGGACCGGTTTGAGGCGGAACGAGCCGGCGACCTTCGGCCGGTAAATCTCCTGGGTGGTGAGGTCCCACGGGATGCACCATCGTCCGCTGGGGTGAGGTTCCCCCGGTTTGCCGGAGGGTTGGTTACCTGGCGCCGGTGGGCTCAGGCTGAACGATAGCCGTCAGGTCGTGCTGTGCCTGGTGGGTGTGCCAGGCGGTTTCGTACTCGTCTGGAGATCGCCAGCCGAGGTCTTTCTGGATACGGCGGGTGTTGTACCAGCCGTAATGGCTGAAGATCGCGTTCTCGGCCTCGTCCCGGGTCCGCCAGGATGTGCGGTAGACCAGTTCGATCTTCAACGTCGACCAGAAGTTCTCCATGAGCGCGTTGTCGAACGAGTCGCCGACCGACCCCATCGAGGGCAGGATGCCGTTGTCGGCCAAGCGCTGCGCGAAGCGGAACGACGTGTAGTTCGACCCGCGGTCGCTGTGGTGGATCAGTTGGCCGTCACGGACGTCGCGGGACCAGATGCCGTACTCCAGAGCGCCGAGGATCAAATCGGTGTCGCAGCGGTCGGAACACCGCCAGCCCACGATGCGGTTGGAGAACACATCCCGCACGGCGGCGAGCCAGAACGCGCCTTCGCCGCAGGGGATGCGGGTGGCGTCAGCGACCCACAGCCGGTTGGGCGCCGCAGCGGTGAACTGCCGGTTGACCAGGTCCGGAGCCGGTGTCGCCTTCGGGTTCGACCGCGTCGACGGGATGCGCCACTTCTTGCGCAGGAACGCGCCCTGCAGGCCGGCGGTCCGCATCAACCGCTCGACCCGCTTGCGGCCGACCTGGCGGCCTTGGCGGCGCAGCATGGCGTGCACTCGTGGACTGCCGTAGGTGCCACCGGAGACGTCATGGATCTCCGCGATCTCCACCGCCAGTACGGCGTCCTCGCGTCGGCGAGCGCAGGGGTTGGCGGCTTGGGCGAGCCAGCCGTAGTAGGTCGACACGGCCACGCCGATGACCCGGAGGACGGGCTCGACCCCGAAGCGGTCTTTCAGCTCGTCGACGAGCGTCACGACCGTCGCCGGGTCGGGTCGAGTTCCGAGGCGAAAAAAGCCGAGGCGGCTTTCAGGATCTCGTTGGCCCGCTTCAGCTCGGCGTTCTCCCGCCGCAGCCGACGCAACTCCTCCAACTCGGAGGTCGTCGGCCGGTCGTCACGCTGACCCCGGTCGGCCTCGTCCTGACGGATCCAGTTCCGCAACGCTTCGTGATGCACACCAAGCTGGCGGGCCAGCTGGCGGATCACGGGCTTCGGGTCCGACTCCCGATACAAACGCACCGCACGTTCACGCAGCTCATCGGGGTACTTCTTCGGTGCTGCCACGGATGACTCCCTTCAGCTCCATCAGAGCATGATCGAAAGCCTCCGAGCTACCGGGGGAACCTCACCGGGCCGGCTGGGTGGAGCGACATGCCATGAACCTGGCCGCGATCGCGTCATTCCTCGAACGCCAGCTCGGCTCGATGCTGACGGCGGCCTTCATCTACGGGTCCGTCGCCGCCGACAGGGCCGGACCGTACAGCGACATCGACTGCTTCGTCATCACCGCCCGGGACCTCAGTCCGGAACAGCGGCACCTGCTCGGCAACGAGTTCGCCACGCTGCAATGTTCCCTTGGCTACGTTCCCGACCCCGACTACCCGATTGAGTTGTTCTCCGTCGGCGCCTGCGTTGCCGCGTTGGAAAGCGAGCCGCTGCACCGAGCTCTCGCGGGCGCCGCCGGTGGGCAGCTCGATCCCTCGGTTGCGACTAGTGACGAGGTAGAGGTGCTCGGTGCGCTGCTCGACCGTCGGATGGTGATACGGCCTTCACCGGTGCTTGACGAGCTCACCGCACGAGCGAGGAGCGTCCTGGAACGCCACGCCGAACACCAGGCAAGTCTCATGGCGATATTGGGCCTGGCGCACGATCGGACGGGGTCATGACAGTCTCGGACCGCCTGGTCGCCTCGCCCGTGTTCATCCTCAGCTCGATCCGATCCGGGTCCACGCTGCTGCGATGCATGCTCAACACGCACTCACAACTGCACGCTCCCCACGAACTGCACATGGTGGACCTGACGGTCGGCATGGACAGCCGTTTCGCGCGGCTGGCCATGGAGGTCGCCCATCTCGACAAGCGCGAGCTGGAACACCTGCTGTGGGACCGGGTGCTTCACCGGGAACTGCTCCGATCAGGCAAGCCAGTCATCGTCGACAAGACGCCCACGAACCTGCTGCGGTGGCGACGAGTCGCCGATTGCTGGCCTGCCGCCCGATACATCTTTCTTCTGCGCCACCCTGTCCACGTCGTCGAGTCGGCGATCGCTGCACGGCCGCGCGCGACGCCGACCGACTCCACGGAGTTGGTCCATCTCTTCCTGACCCAGTTGGTCGAGGCGCGGCAGAGCCTGCCGGGGATGACGGTTCGCTACGAAGAGCTGACCGCAGATCCCGAGGCTGCGACCCGCCGGACATGTGACTACCTTGGTGTCCCGTGGGAGCCAACCATGATCGAGTACGGGCGGCAGGACCATGGGCCGTTCCTGCAGGGCATTGGCGATTTCACCGACCGTATCCGGGCCGGCCGGGTGCTACCCGGCCGACCCGCACCGACCCAGGCACAGACGCCCGAGGAACTGCGGTCGTTGTGCCGCGCTCTCGGGTACCTCTGATCACATGCGGTCTGGGGCGCCGATCCCCAGTAGGCCGAGGCCGCGGGCGAGCACTCGCGCGGTCAAGTCGCACAACGCCAGCCGGTTCTCGCGTACCTCCCCCTCGGCGCGCAGCACCGGGCACCGCTCGTAGAACGCCGTGAACGCCGTCGCAAGCCCATACAAGTACACCGCCAGCCGATGGAAATCCAGCGACTCCGCCACACCGGTGACCACGTCTTCGAAGGCGAGCAGCTCGATCGCCAACGCCCGCTCCGCAGGCTCGGACACGGTGATCGTGGCTAGGTCCCGAGCGGGCGTGACGCCGCCGCGCCGGAAGATCGACAGGATCCGAGCCCGGGCGTACTGCAGGTAAGGGGCGGTGTTGCCTTCGAAGGAGAGCATTCGCTTCCAGTCGAAGACGTAGTCCTTGTTCCGGTCGTTAGAAAGGTCGGCGTACTTCAATGCGCCGATGCCGACCATCCGAGCCACCTCAGCGCGCTCCGCCTCGTCAAGATCGGGGTTCTTCTCCTTGACAAGGGCCGCCGCCCGCGCCACGGCCTCGTCGATGAGGTCGACCAGCTTGACCGTGTCACCCGCCCGGGTGCGGAACATCTTCCCGTCAGGGCCTAGGACAGAGCCGAACCCAACGTGTTGCGCCCGGGCCGGCGGCCGCAACCAACCAGCCTCGCGGGCGACCTCGTAGACCATCTCGAAGTGTTGTCGCTGCGGCAGCCCCACCACGTAGAGCAGGCGGGTCGCCTCCAACTCCTGGGTGCGGTACCGGATCGCCGCAAGGTCCGTGGCACCGTAACCGAACCCACCGTCACGCTTCTGCACGATGAGCGGCAACGGCTCTCCCTCGCGGTTGGTGAACCCCGCCGGGAAGACGACCTTCGCGCCCTCGCTTTCCCGTAGCAGACCTAGCCGGTCCAACTCGCTGACAACCGGCTGCAGCATGTCGTTATAGAAGCTCTCGCCGAAGAAGTCCTTCTCTGTGAGGCATACGTCAAGCCGGTCGTAGACGGCCATGAAGTACTTCTCCGACGCGTCCACGAGCAGGTGCCACAGCCGAAGGGTCAGCTTGTCGCCACCCTGAAGCGCGACCACGCGCCGCCGGGCGCGTTCCTTGAACGCGTCGTCGGCGTCGAACTTGACACGGGCAGCCTTGTAGAACGAGTTGAGATCGCCGAGCGACAATTCATGGGCAGCCTCGGACTCGCCGATGTCGAGCAAGTGCTCGATCAACATGCCGAACGGGGTGCCCCAGTCACCGAGGTGGTTCGCCTTGATCACCCGGTGGCCAAGCCAGTCCAGCACCCGGACAGCCGCGTCCCCGATCACCGTGGAGCGCAGATGACCGACGTGCATCTCCTTCGCCACGTTGGGTGCCGAATAGTCGATCACAACCGTGTCGGGGCTGGCGACGAGCGGGACCCCTAGGCGTTCACCGCGGCTCATCTCAGCAAGCAGCGGCGCGAGGGCGCCCTCAGACACAGTGAGGTTGATGAATCCTGGCCCCGAGATCTCCACCGAGGCGCAAAGATCGTCGAGTTGGGCGTGGCGTACGACATCGGCGGCGATGTCACGGGGCTTGCGGCCCAGCTGGCGGGCGAGAGCCAGCGCGCCATCCGCCTGGAAATCCGCGTACTGCGATCGGTGGACGGTGGGGGGAGCTGGCGTGCCGGCCACGGCCTCGAACGCGGACGCGAGCCGATCATGGAGCAGCTTTTCCAGGGTCGCCATGGGAAGACAATCTAGTCCACGCCGCCCCACCGTCCGACGAATAACCCCGCCGGCAGAGAGGACCCCAAGCCGCGGGTGATGTCCACGCGTCACGGGGTGGCCACGTTGTGCTGATCATCCGATACTGTTCGGCGTGTCACGGCCCCTCTGTATCCTCCTGCCCGAAATCGGCGTGATCAGCGAGACGTTCCTCCGCTGGGACGCCTGTGAATTGCTGCCCCGTGGGACCGTGGTGATCGCCGATCCGCCGCCGGGCGGCGCGTCGATCCGCCAACGCCCAGCATGGGACACCGATGGTCGTCCCACGCTCGCCCTCACTCCCATTCCTGGCGACCCTCCGCCTTCCCCGGAGCGAATGGCGGCGGTAGCCGACTTTCTGACCGAGCATCGGGTCGAGGTCGTCCTGGTGGAGTACCTCGACTTCGCCGATCGCTGGCTTGATGTCCTGTTAAAGCAGGGCGTGCGTGTCTGGCTGCGTGGTCACGGCGTGGACTTCTCGGCGCGGCTGAGGGAACAGCGGTGGCGCGAGGTCTACCGACGGTATGACCGGGTAGACGGCATCGTCGTACCAAGCCACGTCGCCGCCGAGGCTCTGGTGGCGCTTGGGCTTCCATCAGAAAAGATCCACGTCGTGCGGTACAGCGTTGATCTGCCGACGATCGCCGACGTCTCGAGAACAAACTCATCGGGGGAGGTCCGCTGTGTCGCTGTGGGACGGCTCGTACCGAAGAAGGCCCCTCTGCTCCTTCTTGAGTCGTTCCGCCGCGCGGCCACACGCAACCCTGCCATCGTCCTAGACCTGGTGGGCAACGGCCCATTGATGACGGACGTGCGGCGGTACGTCGATGAGCACGTCCTAGCTTCCCGCGTTCGCGTCCATGGCAGCCTGCCGCACGCAGATACGCTGGCGCTGATCCGCAGCGCGGATCTTCTCCTGCACCATGCCGTGACATCGCCGCAGGACGGCGACACCGAGGGCCAGCCGTTGGCGATCCTCGAAGCGATGGCGGCGGGGCTACCGGTAATCGCCACCCGACACGCCGGCATTCCGGAGGCGGTCATTGACGGAGTTCACGGCCGGCTCGTCGCCGAGCAGGACGTCGCCGACATGGCGGCGGCACTTCTTGATCTCGCCGCCAGCCCGCTGGAACGGCGGCGACTTGGGCTGGCCGCCCGCGCTGCGATCGAGGAACGACACAGCCATGATGTTGCCCGCCGCATCCTGCTGCAACTGCTCGGGCTCACCCAGACCTCGAACGACGAACGGGTTGGAAGCCGATGAAGAACGCGGTATTCCTCGTCAAGAACGGCATCGGTTTCGGCCACATCCGTCGGGCGCTACTCATCGCAGAGGCCGTCCAGTCGGCAGGCCGGCTTCGCCCAATCGTGATCAGCCAAGCCAGTTCCCTCGCCCTCTATCGAAACAGCCCGGTGCGAGTGGTCAACTTCCCGTTGCTGCACCGGGTGCCCTCCGCCGTCGCGGAGGACCTCTACACCGACCTCCTCGACCGCCTGCTCAGCCGCCTTGATCCCGTCGTCGTCGTGGAGGACACCTACCCAGACGCCCGATACCGACGACTCCCCGCGTTGGCCGACCGTCCCCGGCTGCTGGTTATGCGCCGGCTCGACGGCCTCTCCTTCGACCAGATCCGTCAACGCGGCGACTTCGGGCACTACGACGAGATCCTCGTAGCCCAGGACGAACACGCATTCCACGAGGAAGGACACAGCGGCGAGTCACTCGCCGCGGTGGAACTCAGCGGCCGGTTTCGCTTCGTAGGGAACATCGCGCACATCGCAAACGGCGAGGAAGTCATAGCAGCGCGCATGGCCTACGCGCCCGATGGCGCCCCCCTCGTCGTGGTCAACGGAGGTGCCGGCGGCGACCAGATGCCAGACGGATACGGCGATCGCCTGTTCACGGCATGTCAGGACGTCGCCGCCGCGCTGGCGGCCGAGGGCAACCCCGCGCGGTTCGTCCTCGTCACCGGCCCCTACTACGCCGGTCGGCCCCTCCAGGAGTCCGAGAACGTGACGGTCCGCCGGTTTGACCCACGCCTGCCCGCGCTACTCGCTGCGGGCGACGTAGTAGTGATCAAGCCGGGCAACAATGCGCTGTCCGAGGCGCTTGCCGGAGGCGGTCAGCTCGTCCTCGTACCGGATGTGTCGTTCATGGAGGGACTCGACGAACACGCGGCCAGGGTCGCTCAGCGCTACGGCGGGGTCGTCGGAACTCCAGACCGGAACAGCCTTGAGCCGCTCATCCGGAGTGCGCTGGCCCGCGGGCCCAGACCAGCTCGGTTGGCGCCTCGGCCCACCGCCCTCGCCGCAGTGGTGGACGCCATCCACGATTATGCCGGATTCGCGCCAGGCTGCGATGTCTCCCCCAAGCTCCTCCTGTTGGCGCTGATAGCACCGGACTACCTTGAACCGGCCGAGCTTCGTAAACAGCTACCGGACTCCCTTCGGGAGGCGGTGATCGTCGACAGCCTCGAACAGGATGAGCCGCTCGTCAGGCTCACCTCACTCGACAGGACATCGTTCAAGGCGGTGGCAGCCGTGGTCGTTGACGGCGAGGTCGGTCCGATGACTCCTCAACAACTCGCCGAACGTGGCGTACGCCTGTTGATCCGGACAGGCGCGTCGCCTGCCGTTGACCGCTGGCTTCGGCTTCACCCCAGTCGTCCGGCTCTGCTCGCTCAGCAGGCCGAACTCGTCAGGGCGTCACCTCGCCCAGAAGCCCTCAAGCGGCGCGCGACGAAGCTTCTCAATGCCGGCGCCGCCGGCACCATCTTGGTCGACCTCCGCGCGTTGCCGCCGTTGGCGCTGGCTGACTACCTGACGGCAGTTGGGCAGTGGATCGCACGTCAGCCTGTTCGCGTCGTGGGTGTCAGTGCCATCGTCGCTCAGGAGGCCGAGCGCCTACTCGAAAGGAGGCCGGATGCGCAATCGACCTGACACGGGCGAGGCCGAACCAGCGACCGTGCCGATCCGGACCTATGCCGTGCGCCGAACGGACAACGACCTCAACGCCTTCACCGACACGATCGTCGCGCTGCTCGACCACGAGCGGACCATGATCGATCTATCTCGATACGACAACGGCACCGGCATCGTCGAACTCCGCGTCGTCGCCCCTGAGCCAAGGAACGAACCATGACCGTCGTCCCCGCCCTCCTCGCTGACGAGATCCGCGATCGCGGCTTCGCTACCTGGCCTGGCTTCGCCACACCGAGCGAATGCGCGACGCTGAAAACCGCAACGGACATCCTCGCCAACGGCGAACACGCCAGGAGATACCCCAAGTCGACCCGGGTATGGAACCTCTATCAGTTCGATCCGATCTTCGCCGACATGCTCGTCAAGCCAGGACTCGCTGATCTGCTCGACGAACTCCTCGGCCGGTACTACCTGCTGTCCGACTACAGCCTCAACGTCGTCCACCCTGGACAACCGGTCGATGACTGGCACATCGACTACCCCTACAACGAGATGCCGCAACTGGTCGATGGGGCCATCCTCGGCCTTCAATGCGTCCTGGCGCTCGATCACTTCGATGAGCACAATGGTGCCACCCGTCTCGTCCCCGGATCACACGTGCCACCACGCCGACCTCCCTCCATGGGGCAGACGACCGCCGAGACGTTCACCGCGTCGCCCGGAACGTTGCTGATCATGGCGGCGGCGACCTGGCATCGATCGGGCTTCAACGCGTCCGAACAGCCGCGCGCTGCAGTACTGATGAGCTTCGTCGAACGGTGGATCCGCCCGCTATCCGATCCGCTACCGCCAGACCTGTGGGTCCATGATCAACGACTCCAGGTCATGCTCGGCTACCAGCGCCCGGCTGAGACCATCAACGGCGCTCCGGTCTGAGAGGACGTCTGATTCACGTATTTTGCGTGTGTTGTGGTTTAGTCGTCTCGCCAGGTTGGGGTGGTTTCGGTGGTGA
>NZ_JBNCLE010000028.1:0-51310 GCF_049844495.1 Micromonospora sp. DT48 | reverse complement strand
TCACCACCGAAACCACCCCAACCTGGCGAGACGACTAAACCACAACACACGCAAAATACGTGAATCAGACGTCCTCTGAGGCGGTCACCAGGAGCCGGACTACCTCGCGTTCAAGCTGGTCGGTTACAGGTAGCACTCCTCGTTACACAGGGTGTTGACGTACTCGTTCAGCTCGTTAGTCCAGTGGAACCATTCGCCGTTTACGTGCAGGTCACGGAAGCGGCGGTGCAGCTGGGCTTCGATGGCACGGCGCCGGTCGGTGTCGGGTTCGTAAATGGCATGCGCTAGATGCAGGTGGGCGGGGTTGCCGGTCTGGAGTTGAGCGAGGCGGCGGCGGACATCGTCGCTGTGGCCGATCTTGACCCGGTCGGGGATCGCGACGCTGAATCGGTCGGGGATCGCGACGATGAAGTAGACCCCAGGGCCGTGGTGCGGTTCGTCGGGGGGCATACCGGCTTCGATCATGGCGTCCTTGGGGCAACCCCGGTAGTCACCGCCGGTCAGCCGGCGAACCCTGCTCACGGCTTCTCCCGCCTGGTACAGGTGCCGACCGGGGCGGCGGCGCGGCGGGCGTTGAGGACCTGGAGGAACTTGTCGTCGGCCTGCTGCTTCGTGGTGCTGTGGCGGATCAGCCAGGAGCGAGCTTGTTCTCCGGTGAAGCTTGCCGGGCGGGCCGCAGACCACGCGGTGGCCCCAAGGACGAGCACCGGCGCGCTCGACGGCGTGACGATCAACGGGACGGAAGTGGTCATGACCAACTGTTCTACTCCTCGCCCGCCACATCGGGATCTGGCCGTCAACCGTGGCAGAACTGCTGACAACAACGGACGTGGCACCTCTCAGCGTGCTCGCGGGAGCATCTCGCTCACAGGTACGGCATCTCCCAGTAGTCCCAGCGGTCGGTCACGCCTTCACGAATGGCCCGTTCCCGCTGGGCCACCCACTCCTCAAGGGTGGTGATCATTGCTGCATGCCGGACTGGGTCGAACGGCTCCCACTCCGGCGAGACCTCATCAACCGTGGTCGGCGTGTCATGCAGGTCGCAGTGCTGGTCCATCCAGCGGCGCGTCGCATCATCGTCCAGGATGCTCAGGTCGTAGACGGAGATGAGTCCGTGGGTGGAACGGAGCTGCGACCACCTGGCAGTTTGGCCGTACTCCAGCGGATTCTGGCATCGCCGCTTTTTCGACGTACGCGCCACGCAACGCAGGTGGAAGACCCCGTCCGGGACGTACCAGATGCGCTGGTCGAGGAGGACGAGCTCGGGGTGTTTATCCATGATCGGATCGTAGAGGCTCCCCTGGGCGGGCATCTCTGACGCGCCACCGCTGCAGGAGCAGCAGGCCAGCGTCCGCATCGCGCTCGAGCCTGTCAGAGATGAGAAGTGCTACTGACAGACCGAGGTGAAAATTTTGCGTTGACGACTCACGCCTGTGCCCTCGGTCATCTTCCTGACGCAGAGTGGACCCTGCGGAGCGGACGGAGAGGCGTCGGGGGTGGCCTCTCGGACCGGGTCCCGGCCTCGGCGATCTGGTTGTCGTGTGTCCGACAGTGCTAACCGAGGGTGTAAGACCCGACGATGCGGAAACATCCGATTGTGGAAGCTCGATGTTAGAGGGCTCAGCCCATGAGACCGCGGTGGGTCTTCAGCGGCGGCATCCGATCCGATCCGAACCCGGTCGCTGCGACCAGCGTGGCACGAATAGTGATCCGATGCAGGCCGCGTCAGCCTGCTGAACTGCCCCGATGGTCGACGACGGCGATATGGAGCATTGTTTGGGCGCTAGCGCCCCGATGCGCTGGTACTCGAGCGGCAAGTCTGCGGCGTGACGCCCCTACGTGGCGGCTGCCTGGCACACGGCTCAACGGCTTGCCGACTGGTGGGCTTTCGTGCTGCTACTTGAGAGGCTTTGTCCGGCGTTGTAGGTGCGCCGCGACCTCGGGCGGGAGGTCGTCGAGCTGGTCCATGGATTGGCCCGGGCGCAGGAAGTCGAACAGCAGGACGGTGCGCGATTCGCCGGTGCGGTTCCATGCTTCGTGCTCGACTGTGTCGTCGAACACGAAGATGCTGCCCTCGTGCCAGCGCCGGGCCTGGTTGCCTACCCTCAGTGCGCAGTCGCCTTCGGGTATGACCAAGCCGAGGTGGGCGCGGTAGACGGTGGTCACCCAGCCTTCGTGGGGCTTGATCCTGGTGCCTGGGGTCATGCGGGAGAACCCGGCGGTGGTCAGGCCGGGTATGTGTTGCAGCGCGTCGGCGGTGCGTGGGCAGGCGGACAGGGCGGCTTCGATGCGGGTGCCGAACGCGACCAGCCCGTACACGCTCCAGCCTTCGCCGTACATGTGGCGCTGCACCCACGGCTCGAAGGAGTCCTCGGCCAAGGCGAGGCACTCGTCGCGGATGTCGCGCCAGTTGCGGCGTAGGTCCGCCAAGAACGGAAACTGGTTCTGATCGACGAACACGCGGCCTCCGCAGCTGAGCCTGACAGGTAGGTGATCCCTTCTATCGCGTCGATCTGATGACGGCAAGCCCGGCTACTCCGGCCATCCGCTCGGCCACCGGCCGGTTCAACGCCTGGAGCGGAACCTTATCTGAGGCCCGCGCGGTAGAGCCCGGCCAGAGCGTCCTCATCTAGGCCAGCAGCCGCGGCGGCTCTACTGTAGGTCTTCATGGCTGACCATCTCGTGCACGGGGTGTAGCAGCTTCGGGAGCAGGCGCTGACCTACGTGGGCCGCTCCTCTGGCCGAACTCCCTTGCGATCTGCCATCTATCACCTGACGCGAGGCCGGATCGACAGGCGCCCACGATACACAGTAGGTCAGCTTCCTGACCTCGGTAGGCCTTGGCAAGACACTGATTCTGGTAGGTACTTCCGTGGTCGTTCACCTGCGGCCGTGCTGCCCCGGCGGTAGATGACGAGGGGGCCGGCGCGCTACGACGGTTTCCGTATGGTGTCGGCGGAGTGCGGCCGTAAACGGATGTCGGTGACAGGTCGGCCCTGCCAGGATTTCGGCATGCTCGTCACCCTGACCCCTGGCGTTGACCGCGGTTGCGTCCTTGAATTGCTCCGGTCTGCCTCTATCGAGATCAGCAACAACCGTGGCAAACAGGATGGCTACGTGCGGTGGGTACTGAACCTCGGCCGGATGCTGCGTGGCCAAATCGCCCGTTCCGACTTGGACCAGCTCCTGTTTACGCCAGCCTTCTACCGGCTTGTCGATCCGGTGCTGATGGGTACGCCGCAGGGCTTCCAGCTGCTCGAAGTCGAGATTTCCGAACGCCAGGCCGCGCTCACCTCGGCTTTCGAGACGCTCCAGGAGCAGATCGGCACCTGGACGGCGACGGAGGGCAAGGTCTTGGCGGTTGTGGACAGCAGCGTGTTCCTGTCCCACCCCGCATGGGCTCAAGACGACGACCCGGCGGCGGTCATCGCGAGCATCCCGTGGGCAGAAAAACTTGGCGTTGGGATCGAGGATGTCCTGCTCGTGCTTCCCGAAGTGGTGATCCGGGAGTTCGACCGGCTCAAAGAGTCAGGGAACCAGAAGTCCCGCTATCGGGCCGCAGTGACGCTGGCCGTTGTCGACAAGCTGTTGCCTGACCCGTACGGCACGGTGATGATCCGCCTCAAGGACAACGACGGGGAAGAGGTGGCCGAGCGTGGGGAGATGCCGCGCGGAGCGGTGCAGCTGCGGATGTTCTACGACGATCCCGCCCATCGTCCGCTTTCCGACCCGGACGCGGAGATCATCGATCGCGCTGTCGCGGTGCAGACCCTCGCAGGCAAACCGGTCCGGCTGGTGACCATGGATACCGGGATGGGCCTTAACGCGCGCCGGGCCGGGCTGCAGGTTACAAAGCCGGCGAGGGAAATCGAGACGCCGCCGGCCGAGGGCCAGTCGACACGGGCACGCCGCCGGGCGTCGGCTGCGGCCACTGAAAAGACCAGGCAATGATCCGCTGGCGAAGGGGCCGGTAGTTCTGGTCTTCTGGTGAGGCCCTTCTTACCTTCGGGCCGGCAACGAGTTGTCGGAGTCGGACGTCATGATGTTCGTCGAACACACCCCAAGACCACACGCCCTACCGGTGGTGGTTCACGGTCGCAGAAGATGGATTCGTCGCGGACGTCGAGGCGGTCTGGGAGCGCACAACCAGTTCAGGCAGGATGCCTGCTGGCCGAGTACGGGAGGTGGACGGTGGCGTCGCAGTTATCGTGGCTGGACAGCTCCCGGGTGGAGCAGCAGCGGATGCGTGAGCTGCTGAACATGTTCAGCGAGCAGGAGAGCCGCGACGAATTGGGCATCGGGCAGGTCCGCGACGCGTTCGGTGACCTGCTGTTCCCCGGGACGTCGACGTTGCACACGCGTGCTCGGTATCTGCTGATTGTCCCATGGTGCGTTCAGCACGCGAGCCGCCGGCCAGACCGCGATCAGGCAGTGGAGCTGGACCGGGTGGAGCGTGTTGTCATCTCGGCGCTGCGGGCTGCAGGTGCAACCGACGGCCTTATCGGTCGACGTGCATCGACCGGCGTCAAAACGCTGCCATCCACAATCTATGCGTCTGCGCTGCGCACGTACGACATCGACGCTGGCCTCGAGCTGGCTGTTCTACCTGGCGATCCGGAGGCGGCGGAGCTGACCGAGCTGCGGACTGGCCGATGGCCAGCCACCATGCCTCGATCGCCAGCCGGCTTCCCTGAGGTCGTGGGTTCGGGCTTGGATCTGACGCAGCAGGAGGCGGACTGGCTGCGGGAGCGTATCCTGACCAGCACCGCCGGCACCCTGCTCGCTCACCTGCTTCAGCCGGGCAACCGGCCGGAGGACGACGCGGCGGCGCCCTGGCGAGCCTCGGCGGTCGGCTCAGCGTCGGAGCGGGTGCGGACTGATTTGGAGTATGCCCGGGCGTTCTCGACCTGTATGCACGGAGCGGCGCTGCTCTACAACCTGATCCTCGCCGAAGAATACGGCGAGGCGGGCCATGACCGGATCGAGCCGCCGGACTACCGGGAGGCTCTCGCCCGCTGGGCTGAGCGGATGGCGACGGTCGCGCCGTGGGACCGAGCGGACATGTGGAGCCGCCTCATCGAAATCAACCCGCGCATCAGCAACAATCTGCGGGCTCGGGCGTTTATCGAGGCCTGGATCGACCTCGTCCTCGCCGGTCGGGCCGAGGGCGCAGCCGATGACGTCGAGTTGCGGGACCTGGTCGCCCGCCGAGAGAAGACGGTGAAGAAGACCCAGTCGCGGCTGGTCAACAGCAAGCTGCTCCGGGGCTGGACGGGCGCGTCAGGCAGCCGGCAGCTGGTATACCGCTGGCCGCAGGTGCGACGCATGCTGACCGACATCCACGACGGCATGGAGGTGACGGGTGCTGTTGCCGCCTGACGGACGCGCGCTGCTGACCGACGTGCTCCGTCCGCCGCCGGGATTCCGGCTGGACCGCGCCGTCGCCACCACGTTCACCCTTGAGCTGGACAGCCTGCTCACCGCCCCGCTGGCGTTCGCCGCGCACGCCCTGCGAGACCGGGACGACCCGATCTCGGTGATGGAGGGCGTGCGCCGCTGCGCCGACCGGATCGACGTGTTCTGCCAGGCCGGGCAGATCGCAGCGCCGCCGGGCAACTCCAGTCTGCTGCTCCTGCTCGAACCGGCTGTTCACCCGGTGCGGAGTCCTCGGCCCGGACGTCTCTTCCATCCCAAGATGTGGCTGGTCCGATACGTCTGCGACGGCGATCAGTTGCTGCGGCTCGTCGTGTTGAGCCGGAACCTGACCAACGACCGCAGCTGGGATGTCTGCTTGACCCTGGACGGCGTGATCGGCTCGCGGCCGGACAGGCGGAACACGCCGGTGGTCAAGCTGCTTCGGCACGCGATCGACCTGGCCACGCAGCCGGTGCCTGAACCGCGGCGCGCAGCGATCGAGGAGCTGCTGGAGCATCTTCGGCGTGCCGACTGGGAACTCCCTGAGGGCTTCTTTCGAGATGAGTTGTACTTCCATGCGCTCGGCGTGCCAGGAACTCGGCCGCTGGACTTCGCCGGTACTCGGCACCTGGTGATGTCGCCCTTCGTGGGCGCTGACGGTCTCGATGTCTGCGCCCCGGGCAATGGTGAGTTGACCGTCATCGGTAGGCAGGAGGAGCTGGACCGGTTGCCCGAGGGGACGCTGGACGGATGCACCGTGCTGGTGCTCAATGACCTCGCGGCGTTCGACCTGGATGACGAGACCGGGCCGGCCCGGCTCGCGGGGCTGCACGCCAAAACATATGTTGTCGAGTACGGGCGGCGCGCCCGAGTGATCGTCGGCTCGGCCAACGCCACCGGCGCGGCGTTCACGGGCAATGTCGAGCTGCTGGTCGAACTGGTCGGATCGCGGGAGCGGCTGGGCATCAACGCGTTGGCTGGCGAGGGCGCAGACCTGCGGGCGATCCTTGAGGAGTACGAGCGGCGCGACGTCGCCGAGCCCGACGACGACACCGGCTGGGAACTCGAGGCCTATCTACGCGGCATCGCCGCCGTCCCGTTCCACGCCACCGTCGGCACCAACGACGAGCCGCACGAGCTGCACGTACGCGCCGCCGGGGCGCCGTCGCCGCCGCCCGGTGGGCGGCTGACGGTCGCCCTGCTCACCAGACCGGACCTGGTGGCGGACCTGCCGGGCGACGCCCACTTCGGTGGCTTGGCCACCACGGAGATCACCCGCTTTCTCGTTCTCGCCGCAGTGGCCGCGGACGGCACGACCAGACGAGCGGTGACGATCGCCAGCCTGACCGGCGACCCGGCTGACCGCCTTGACCGGGTACTCGCCGAGCAGATCAACACACCGGACAAGTTCCTGCAGTTCCTGATGCTGCTGCTTGGCCTCGGATCGTCCGCCGAGGTGGCCGGTCCTGTGGGGGCGGGACAAGGCACCGGACTATGGCGCCGTGGCGCTGCCGGCGTCTTGGAGCTTCTGCTCGCCGCGCTGGCGGACCGACCCGCCCAGCTCGACGAGCTTGCCGGCCTAGTACGGCAGCTGGCAGTCACTGAGCGGGGTAGGGCAGTCCTGCCGGAGGGCTTCCTGGAGCTGTGGCAGCACGTCGACCAGGTCCGCCGTGAACTTCACGCACCCGGGGTAGGCGCATGAAAGGGCTCAAGGACTTCCAGCGGGACACCGTCGCGTACCTACTCAACCGCTACTTCGGCACCGAGCCGACCCGGCGGTTCCTGGTCGCCGACGAGACCGGCCTGGGCAAGAGCGTGGTCGCAGGCGGTTTCGTGGCCGCAATGATTGAACGGCTGCAGCGCGATGACGCGGTGACGCGCATTGACATCATCTATATTTGCTCCAACCAAGACGTCGCCGCACAAAACCTGGCACGGCTGGCCGGACCGCACCATGCCACGCATCCGATGTCCAGCCGGCTCACCCTCCTCGGCCGCGAGCTGCCCCGATTCACGCCGCAGGCCGGCGACGGGAAGCCGGTCAACCTCGTATCCTTCACACCTGGCACCTCCTTCGCCCCTGGCTGGCAGACCGGCACGGCAGCGGAGCGCGCCATGCTTCATCACCTGCTGCGCAACGAGGCTTGGGATGGCTGGCAGCGCAAGGCCGCCCTGCGGATCATGCAATGCACGACCCGGTCGTTCGAACGGTTTCAGAGCCGCTGCGCCTACTTTCCCCGTACTCTCACCCACGGCATAGACCCGCGCGTACGAGACCGGTTCCTGGACCGCGCTCGCGCCAGGGGACTTCTCGACCAGTTCGACGAGCTGATCGCCGACATCGGGCGGCGATCGGCGCTGACCGACTCCGAACACGGCCGATGCAAGACTCTCGTCGGCCGGCTACGTGGGGTGCTCGCTGAGGCCGGCGCCCACGCGCTCGAGCCCGATCTGGTGATCCTCGACGAGTTCCAACGCTTCCGGAACCTGCTCGATCCCGAGCTGGGTGGCGAGGCCGCCGAGCTAGCCCACCACCTGTTCAATTATCAGGACGCGCGCGTCCTGCTGCTGTCCGCCACCCCATACAAGCCGTTCACCTACGCCGAGGAAGCCGCCACCGACGACCACCACGCCGACCTCAAGCGGGTGCTCAACTTCCTCCGCCCAGACCCCGAGTGGCACGATGCCGTGCACGCGGCGCTGCGCGCCTACCGCGAGGCCGTCCTCGCCGGCGCCCCGACCGGCGCCGTGGGCGAAGAAATCCGGCGCCTGCTGCTACGGGTCATGTGCCGCACTGAACGCCCGGCCCTCGGCCGCCACGCGATGCTGGCCGAGCACGTCACCCCCGCCGCAGGCGTCGATTCCACGGAGATCCGCTCGTTCGTCGCCATGAACCGGCTCGGCGCGGCACTCGACGCCCCAGTCCTGCTCGACTACTGGAAATCGGCACCATACTTTCTCAACTTCGTCGAGGGATACCAGCTTGGCGACCGTCTGCGGGAGGCCATGCAGCGCGGGCTCGGCGCAGAAGTCCGGCAGCTGCTCGACCGGGCGCACCTGCTCGACGCCGCAGCCGTCCAAAAGTACGCGCCGATCGACCTGGGCAACGGCAAGTTGCGCTCCCTCGCCGCGCAGACCGTCGATCGCGGCTGGTGGCGACTGCTCTGGCTGCCACCGTCCATGCCGCACTACACGCTCGGACCGCCCTTCGCTGACGCGGCCCGCCAGCAGATCACCAAGCGACTGGTCTTCTCGTCCTGGAACGCCACGCCAACTGCGGTTTCGGCGCTGCTTAGCTACGAGGCGGAGCGCCGAATCCGAAACGGACACATCGAGGTGCCCCGCAGCAGGTTGGACTACCGGATGAGCGACGGACGGGTGGCGTCCATGAGCACCATGGCGCTGTTCTGGCCACACCCCGTGCTCGCGGCGGCCTGTGATCCGTTGACCGCCGCCCGTCGCGACCCGAATGGGCCTCCGGACCTGGCAGCGATCGAGTCAGAATGCCGCCAGCGGCTGCTCGCCGAGGCACCAAACACCTTCCGCGCCGCGGGACACGCCGGAGAGCCGCAGCCCTGGCGTGCCGTGCTCGGCTGGCCGGGTGCCAACCCTGGTGTTTCCCTCGACCGGGCCGTCGAGGCGGCCACGACGGGAGCCGACCCGGGACATGACGCGGAGAAGGACCTTCACAGCGGCCTCGTCCGGCATTTCCAGGAGGCGCTCGCCGTGGCCGCCGCCGCCGACGAGCCGATCAGCGCCAGCCCGGACGCTGTCGTTGACGATCTCGTCGCTATCGGGCTGCATGGCCCCGGCAACATCGCCTGGCGGGCGCTCGGCCGGCTCGTGGACCACGGAAGCAGCGTCACGCCTCAGGGGCTGTGGCTGGCCGCGACCGTCGTCGCCGCCGGCCTGCGGAGCCTGTTCAACCGCCCCGAAACCATGCTCCTGCTGGACCAGCTTGGCCTGAGCGATCCGTACTGGCGGGCCGTCCTGCGCTACTGCGCCGCCGGCGGGCTCCAGGCCGTCCTCGACGAGTACGTACACACGCTACGCAGCTCGGCAGCGGAGACACCGCTGGACGACAAAGCCCTGGTGGCGATCGCTCGTGACGTGAACCGGGCGGTGACGGTGCACTCGGCGCCGTACTCGGCTCTGGACCCGCTCAACCCCGGCAACCGGATTTCGATGACCGGTCGGTTCGCGCTGCGGTACGGCGGCCGGGGCGACGACGAGACCAACACGAAGCGCATGACCGGCGTGCGGCACGCGTTCAACAGCCCGTTCTGGCCTTTCGTCGTCTCCACTACAAGCGCCGGCCAGGAGGGCATCGACTTCCACACGTACTGCTCGGCGGTCGTGCACTGGAACGTCCCCGCCAACCCTGTGGACTTCGAACAGCGGGAGGGCCGGGTGCATCGCTTCGGCGGCCACGCCGTACGTCGCAACGTCGCCGCTGCCCATCGCGCCGAAGCGCTGCGGTCAGCCGACCGAGACGTGTGGAAGGCGGCGTACGACGCGGCGCGGCGGCAGTCGCAGCTCGGTGACATGGCGCCGTACTGGGTGTATCCGGGACGGGCGCGCATCGAGCGCCATGTGCTGCCGCTGCCACTGAGCCAGGACCTCGCCCGCTACGAGCAGTTGAAGCGGGACTTGGCGCTGTACCGGCTTACCTTTGGCCAGCCGCGGCAGGAGGACATGCTCGCGTTGCTCACCAGTGCCGGCCTCGCCGACCAGCGAGCGGAGCGGGACACCATTGATCTTCGACCTCCAACGCACTCCGCATGAAGGATCGGGGTGAGATGACCGGCGCGGCGCGGAAGTTTGTACCGAGCTGCCTCGCAAGCCAGTGGTACTGCAATCCGCGATCGGTAGGCCGGTCGCCGTAGTTCCGTGTCGGGCCACAGGTATACGTGGCCTGAAGCGTCAGCCGCTCGCTTCAGCCGCACGAGAGGGCGCGGTACCGCTCGCGACGTGGCTCAGCGCCCGCCTGCTCCGGATCATGTCATTCGTAATCACACCGCAGGACCGCGGGCCACTTGGGCTGACGAGTCCTGGAGATCACGGCCCGCTGACTGCAGGGGCGAGGACGGCGCGGGTCGGCTTCGGCGAGGTGCCAGCTCGGTCCGTGGCCGGGTTGTGAGTCGCCGGGGGTGCCACGACGACGTAAAGTTGGCCACCAGCGCGAGTGCAGCCACGCGCAAAGCGACCTAGCCCGAGCTACTTGGGTTGCTGGCCATCGCCGTCGGGTCGCCAGTCGGCGAACAGCTCGGCAAGCCTGGTTTTGGTCTGGTCGGTGAGGATCTTGGTGACGTCTTCTCCGAGCGGCTTCAGGGCGTGTTGACGTACCGCTGCGTGTTGCGCTGGTGCGGGGCAGATGAACACCGCGAGGATCCGTAGTGCGCGGAGAGCTTCTTCGTTTGAGATGAGGTCGAGCAGCGGAACGGACCCGAACGCTGCGGCCTGGAACCCTTGCCACACCTCGTCAACGATCAAGCCGACGACAGCCTCGGTGACGTGTGGCCGGTTGGCCTGCAAGGCCGACCCCAGGATCATGCTCTTGACCTTGTCCGGGATGCTGTTGAAACCATGTCGGGTCGCCTCGATCGCCCGAACCAACCCGATGAAGAGATCGCACCAGCCATGGTTGGTGAGCTCGCGCTTGACGCTGGTGGCGTCCGCAGCGGCGCGGTTTAGCTCCGTGGCGATCTCCGGCCAGGCCCCACGCGTCATCACCTCGGCCAGTGCTGTCACCTGTTGGACGGGCGACGGGTATGGCTCGCCGTGCTCGGGCCCGACAGGCGGCGGGACAGCGAGCCAGTCGGCGATGTCGACGCGGGCAAGGTCCGTGCTGATCTCCTGGTTGCCGCGGCTGTGCTCCAGGCGCGGCGGGCGGTGCTTCGTCCAGATCAGTCTGCTCTCGAAGTGCTCCCGTTTCCTCTGGCGGAACTGGTGGTCGTGGCTGGCCTGGTCCAGCCAGCCCTGCACGCCGTGTTGGGAGCCGCCGCACTCGTTGCAGCGGCAGCGATGTTGCTGCGCTGTCTCGCAACGAGGGTTGTGCTTGCCGTTGTCCATGCCGCGGCCACCTCGCTCATCCGGTCTACCCGATGGGGATGCTCGAACGGTCGCTGACTCAATGGAACTGCGTGAATACGTTACGTCACCGAGCGGCTGATGCCAATGCCGGCAATGATCCACGGACCGCTTCACCGGGCGGCTTGTCCTTCGTCAGGTCGCCGCGTACGGTCGGTGGTGCAGCTGGCTTGGTCCGGCTAGCGAATCTTGCTGCTTTGCATATTGTTGCGGAGCCCGAGGAGTCGGCCAGTGGTGCCGACGGGCTGAGACCCCGCCTGCGGCGCGCTCTTGCACATCCTTCCGTTGCGGTCGTCGACAGGCTGCTGGCTGTCTCTCGGCCCTCCACCTTGGGCGTTGCCTGGCCGCTGCCGCCTCGTCACGATCGTGTGCGGCGACGGCTCGGCATGCCCCTACCCGCAGAGGAACGCCCTGATGTCCTCGTATCTATTCCGCCCGGGCGCTGAGCCGCCGACGTCGACGCGATGGCTTGCCCACCAGTTTCCGAACCGGGGCTGGCTGATCGCCGACCTGCAGCGGCGCATTGACCGCGCACCTACCCCCATTGCGGTCTGCGCGCCCAACCCCGGACGATTCGGCCATACGGTGGAACGGGTACTCGCTCTCGACCTGTGCGACAGGCCGCCGTACCCGCAACTAATCGCAAACCTGCCGGAGCCCGGACAGCAGCGGCTGCTCGCCACCGCTGGATACGCACCCCCCACCGACGCCTCAGACGGGCCGTGGCACAAGACCGCAGAGCACATCCCAGGCGCTCGACTCTTCACGGTGGGCAGCCTGCTCACCGTGCTCGACACGGCAGTGCATGCGCTTCGTCTCGCGGCGCCCGACGCCGCCCGCGCAGCGATACGGGCCGCGCTGCGCCACCAGGAGACCCTCACCGCGTGCGCGACCGGAGTGCGCGCTGCTCGCCCTGCCTTCGCCGCCTTCTGGGCCAGCTACACCAGCGGCTTCCAGACCGCGCTGCGCAGCTACGGACCGGTGACCACCCCTTTGGAGTTGCTCGACGGACTGCGTGTCGCTGACTTCCTCGCCGGCACCACCATCATCGAACTCAAGACAGGCCACCTTGACGACACCAACCACCTCCACGCCCTCATCGACCAGGTGCTGACCTACGCCCTGCTCGCACCCGCATCCGGCCACCCGGTCACAGCAATCGTCATGTACCTCGCCCGCTACCGCGTGATGGCCCGCTACCCACTCGACCTGTTCCTCAGCCGCCTCGCCGGAAATCCCATCGACGCTGCCGAAGCCGGCTGCCGCCTCGCCGCCCTCATCCGAGCAGAAAGACCGACACGGCGACCAGCTGCCCACTGAGCCAGCACGGGAACCGATGCTGTGGCCGCCCGCAATGCCGAGTAGCGGAAGCACAAGAGGGCTCCCGACACTCGGTATGTGACGCATCAGCAGTGAGGGCAGGCTCGCCGCAGCGCAGCGCTGGCCTGTTGCCACGAACTACAGGCCACCGCCAGCCACGTGCGCGACTTCGCCGACCTGATGCACGAGCACCACGCCGAGCGGCTGCTCGAATGGATGCGGCGAGTGAGCGCCGACAACCTGCCCGCCCTGCACTCCCTGATCACCGGCCTGCGCCGCGACCTCGACGCCGTCACTGCCGGGCTCACCCTGCCCTGGAGCTCCGGACCGGTCGGGGCAACGCCAACCGCATCAAGATGATCAAGAGGCAGATGTATGGGTGGGCCAGCTTCGACCTGCTCCGCAAGCGGGTCCTCCTCGCCGCATGACAGCAAGCCAGTCACAAGATCATCGCCAGAACCGAATTCCGCGAGCGCCGACAGGATGGCGCGTAACCGCCCGGCGTATGAGTGCGCTCCCCGCCTCACAATGGTCCGTGACCGATCCCCGGGCCGGCAGATCTGCTCGTGTGCCTGGGTACGGACATGTCAGGTGTTGAGGTTTGCCCATTGCGCGCAGGTCGGCAGCCCTTCATAGTCCAGTCGGTGGGCAACCGCGCGCTTGGTGGCCGAATCCAGGGTCTCGGGTAGGCGATCGAACGAGGCGGGCCAGACATCCAGCAGCGAGAAGACTTCCTGGCCGTCCCGCATCGTCAGCAGCAGCATGCATCGCCAGTGCGGGGAAAACTCAGGCCGCCGCCCGGCCCGATGCACGAGCACGGGGCGTAGGTAGTGCATGGCCTCAAGGGCGGCGTGTTCGGCGAGCCAGCCGGCGTCGTGGTTGCGGTTGAACCCGTACGCAATCGCCTCGGCGTCCAGCCGGATGAGTTCGGCGGCATCGATCGCCTTGACGGTTCGGGGAACGCCGGACGACACACCCAGAGTCTTCCACGCGCCCGGACCAGGCTCCAAGATCCCTGACGGGCGAGTGCGGGAGGTACGGTCTGGCATCCTGGCCGGATGACGCATGAAGTCGTCCGTGGCGTGGCCTGGCCGTACCCCGGCAACCGGTTCCCGCAGCACCTCGGGGTGATAGTCCAGCGCACCGTGCTCGAAGGCACGGAGCCGGCCAGATCAGTAGTCCATGATGCTGAGGGTGACTGGCTGGTTTCCGACGACGTGAACGATCCGAACGGCAACGCCGTCCTGGTCTGCATGGAGCATCTGGTCGCGGCGGACGGCACGATCGCCGAACTGGCCGCGATGCCACCGGGCACCGAGGCCTGGCGGCCCAACCCGGGCGAGCCCTGGCGCTTACAGCAGCACACCTACACCGACGCGTAGACCCTCACCCGGTACCGGTGGAACCGTCATCTGACGCCGCGAGGTCGTGCATTACTGCTTTGGGGAGTGACGGATTGGCTGCCGCAGCAGCGGCAACGCTGGTGTCGGAGTCGGTCAGCAACTGGATGATCGTCTGTGCGGGCAGTGCGGGGTGGCTCGCGGCGATCCGGCGTGCCTGCTCGTCGGTCAGGCAGGCAAGGAGGGCCTCGGCTGGAGCGTTCGGGTGCTCGGCGATGCGGCGGAGCGCCTTCTGCACCAGTGGTGTCTGCTGGGCAAGCTGTATCAGCAGGTCAGGCGGACAGGACGGGTTGCCGGCGGCTCTCGCGGCGACCCGCGGACCGTGCGCCGCGACCATCGTCCGTAGCTGGGCTTCGCTCAAGGCCGGGTTCGCCGCGAGGGAGCTGAGCACTTTGGCGTCGTGGTCGCCGGCGAGCTGATCGATGATCTGGCGGGGAAGGTCGTGCCGCGCGGCGAGGAGCATCCGCACGGCCGGAACGCTCGAAGCAGCGAGTTCGCTGATCTCGGCCGGTGTGGCTGCCGCGATGCGCGGCAGCAGGGTGGGGCCGATCTTCGCCGATTCGGCCAGCTCGGCGAGGACATCGAGAGGCACGGCCGGGTTGTGAGCGAGGCGCCGGCGTACGTCATAGGTGGTGTCGCCGGCCATGGCTCTCATGAGCGCTTCGTCGATGGCCGGGTTCGCGGCTACGTCGCCACGGACGCCGGGAGTCGGATCCTGCGCGAGGGCTCGGTAGGCGCCCTGCGGCAGGTCGGTTCGGACGGCAAGCCGCCAGCGCACGTGTATCGACGGGTGCGCGGTAAAACGGCTGACAGTCTCGGCGGGCGTGCGTGGATTGAGCGTGAGCGCGTAGTCCAGGTCGTGCAGTGCGTCCTGGTGCCTGCCGTCGCAGCTCCAATGCTCTGCCAGCCAGTGGCCGGAGCCGTCACATGCCGGGCACAGTTCCGCAGCTGGCGCGCGGCGCTCGGCCAGCGCGACGAGGAGGTGACTCGGTGCGTGTTCGTTGCAGGCCAGTGCCCGGCGTACGCTCAGATGTGGATGGGTTGCAAGCCGCTCCGCCAAGGTGTCGCTGATCTTCGGTGACCTGGCGGCCTCGGCAACCACCTCCACGTCCGGGTCGTCGGCGAGGGCGGCAACAATGTCGGCTGGCACATGCGTGGTCGCGGCGAGACCTCCACGGACGGCCGGGTCTGGGCTGGCGGCGAGCCGCCGTGCCCAGTCCTCGGGGACCGGCGCGATGTCCGCCATGGCGATCACTACCGGCGGGTCGAGGTGGTCAACCTCGTCCGGCGGCAACAGCCCGCGCGACAGCAGACGGATCACGACCTGGGCGTCGCCCCGGCGAGCCAGGAGGCGGATCTGCTCTCCGCTGAGATCGTCACGATCGGCCAGCTCAAGCCAGACCGAGGCGTCGCCCAGTGCAGTCAGCTGTTCGACAACGGAGGCGGGCAGGGCAGGGTTACGGGCCAGGCCGGAGCGCAACTCCCGCAGTCTCTCCTCCTCGGCGAGCATGCCTGCTTGATCGGTTCTGTCCCCCGTTGGGTGGCTTGTCATGGGAGCGCCTGCCGGCGAGAACCTGCGTGGTTCGGCCAACTGATCAGATGTGACCGCATCATGCTGGCCGTTGTCTTGCTGTTCGGCGGGCAGGACCGCCGTACAGATGCACACGCTGATCAACGTCACGATCAGCGACGGCGCTGAGGAACAGGTCCGGCCGAGGTGACGTGAGGGCGACGTGCACTGTCCAGGTCTCGTAGTACCAGCGGGGGGCGCAGGCGCAACCGGTGAACCGGAAATTGGCCCGGTAGCGGCCGTACTGACCAGGTTGGAGGGTGAACATCCGGTAGTACGTGCGCCAAGCCGGGTACGCGGCCCAGCCGGGGAGACGCTCAATCACCGCGCCGTCTGCGGTGAGATCGACATGCAGCACGACCGCCTGCACCGCCTGAACCCCCGAACCGACGGACGACGCAGGCCGGTAGCCGTCGGCCTCGTCAGCCAAAACATCGTGCACGACGAGCATCTCGCCCGCCGGTAGCGGCGGAAGTTCATATGCCTCCGCGACCGACCGACGTCGCACCGCGTGCGTCGCCCCGCGGGCGTGGGCACCCCAGCGGACCCGGACACGTTGCACGACGAGCACGGCGACCAGGATGCTGGACGACGTCGGGTAGCGCCACCATGTTTCGGCCGTTCGACCCTCACAAGAGGCACCGACGGGCCAGGCGGGCTAGCCCGACCGGGCCGCCGAGAATAACGGTCGTCACAGCTGTCCAGGGAGCCACGAATCGCTATGGCGGGCGGGTCGGCGTGCGGGCGGCGGGCCGAGTCGCTCGTACTCCGAGATCATCACCACCGGCTCCGCGGCGCACAGGTCGGGAGAGCGCATTGGTCGTCCCGGTCGGGTAGCTTCGCCGGGTGGTTGATCGAGCGGTCCGACCCGGCGGCGTCGCCGTGATGCGGTTGTCAGACGGTGGATTTGGGGCATGCCAGGTCACCGGTGTCGAAGGCCGTGTGACCTCGGCGTACGCGCTGCGATGGCACTCGGTAGATCGGCCGAGCCTGGACGAGCTGCGCGGCGTTGAGCCGCTGACGCTTGACCATCATGCCCACGACGGGCGCCTTGCTCACTTGTCGATTGGCAGCTGGCATGCGGTGCCGCCGGGGTTCACATGGATCGGAAGCCTGCCCGTTTCGGAGGGTGTGCCGGTGTTGTCGAACACGTACTCGGGTTGGCAGTCACTTGCCGACGATGTGGTCAGGCAGCGCCGCTGGGATCGGGAGTTACCTGCGGCTGTGAAGGCCGCCTACCGCGCGGCCACCACCCGGGGTCAGGTCGACGTCGACTTCGGCGCCGGGGCGGTGACGCTCGGCGCGGCCACGCCTCGGCTGGACCTGAGCGGTGAGGGTTCGATGCGGGTGCCTTCGTCCGGGCCGGTGCAATGGTCCGCTCTCGATCAGCTGCCGCGCTGCACGGCGCTGACGTGGGCCGGCCCGGACCGGGGTCTCGCCCGCGCGTTGGCAGACCACCCGATTGTCTCGTCGCTGACGTGGCGGGACGCCCCGCCGGGCGTGGATCTGACCGACACTGGTCTGCACCACCTGTCGCTGGCTGGCACGGATGTTCGCGAGGTGCGGCTGCCCCGTGGCCTGCACGGCCTTGAGCTGGCCGCAGTGGACCGAGGCCAGACCGTGTACGCGGCGGACAACGGCCGATGGCTTCATCTCACCCTGACCGGCGCCGACGCGGAAACGACGGTTCCTACCGGCCTGCACGGTGTTCGAGAAGTCGCCCTGAACGGCAGCGGCACCATGTCCGCTGCTGCCCTGGAGGAACTGAAGGAACTGGAGAGCCTCCGAATCTTCTGGCGCAAGCCCCCAGGACGCTTGGTCGACGCCGCTGCTCTGGCCAGTTTGACCCATCTAGCTGTCATCGAGCTCGTCGATGGCTACGGCCTGGACGCGGACACACTGCCAGACCTGGCCTCGCTGACGCAGCTGAGCATCAGCGGTCTACCCCGATCTATCTCGCCCGCCTTGAAGGCCCGGTACCGCGGCACCTGGGTGCGCCTGGTCATCGAAGGCGCGAGGCCCGATACGTGGCTGGCCGCCAACCTGAACAACCCGTTCCGGGACTGGGTCGACGACGACGCCCGAGGCGGAGCCGCCGCCTGCAAGGCATACGCCAGCGCGGTCCGCACCATTGACAAGCTTCCGCAGGACCACGGTGGGCGTGCTGACGAAGCTGAAGCGGCCTTGCGCAAGCTGGTTGAGGCGCTCAACAGCATCGACCAGAAGTACGAGGTCATCGACACGCTGCGTCGAGAGGAAGCCTTCGACGCGTTTATGGAACTCGCCGCCCGGGCTGGAGTGCCAGCGCATCTGGCCGACCAGTGGTTCGACGAGTGGCGTGACTTCTGACTGACTCCATGCGGGCCTGCTGCCCCGCGTCTCGGGGCGATGCAAGATCAGATCAGGGCTCCACCGGTATCGGGTTCGCCCGGTTGGATACCCCGAGCAACCGCTATCGCCACTGACGGCGCGGGTTCCATCCGATGTACGACGTCATCAATGAGGCGGGTCTCCGGCGGATGGAAGGGGCGGGGTTGGCCGCCGGCGGGGGAGAGGTCGCGTGGGGGCAGGATGGCGGGGTGGCGGTGGGGTTGGACTGGGCTGGTTTCGAGTGTGCGCTGGTGGACGCGTTGGTGCAGGCCGTTCGTTCGGCCGTCGCCGAACATCCCGGCGAACGGTTCTATGCCGCGGTGCTGGACGGTGTCTACCGCGAGACCGATGGTCAGATCACGCTACCCAACCTCGGGATGAACAGTATCGAGGCGTTGGCGCAGCTTCCCGTCGAGGACCAGGCGGATGTTCGGTGGAGCGCCGCCGACTGGGAGTACTACGACGACGAGTGGCTTGCGGAGGACCTGGCCCGGGATTGGGAGCGGCAGCTGACCGCGGAGGCGTGCCGAGGGACAATGCGGCAGTGGGAGGCGACGTTCCGCAGGTACCTTTCAATGCTCGTCCGCGTGTGTAAGCGGTCCCGGGAAGTCCTTCGTACGAGCGGGGTCACTGATCGGGACTTCGTGGTGTTGCTGCTCGACGACGAGTATCACGAGGTGCTGATCAAACGCGTCCTCACCAAGGGCGAGGTGAGCCGGTACTTTCCCGGGTACGACCAGCGGGCGGTCGAGCTGGCGCGGATCGGCGCGCTGCCGGTGGCTGAACGCGCCGCGTACTACGTCGCTCGGCTGGAGGCGGTTGACGGGCCGGTGAGTGGCGAGGAGGCCGAGGTCGCGCTGCGTGATCTCGGGCCGGCCGCGTTTCCCGCCCTGATCCCCATGCTGGCTCAGAAGGAGCGGGCGTGGAAGGCCGCCAAACTGCTGGCCGACATCGGCCAACCCGACGACGACACCGTGCGCGCGCTGCACGCGGCGTTGACCCGGTGCGAGGGGCCGGACCAGTCGTGGGTTGCTTGTGCGCTGGCGCGCCTGGGCCGGCTGGACCTCGTGCTGGACCAGATCGACCGTCTTCCGCGGGAGGTCGTGGTCGGCGCCGTCGCCGCACCGTATACCAGCTTCCGCAACCAGGCGATCGCCGCACCGCGGTTGGACTACCGGCCCCTGCAGGACGTCATCGAGCGCTGGCCGGCGTACGCTCCGGCGCTGGCCGAAGAGCTCAAGCCGGGGCGGGGGTACTGCGACATCACCGTCGACGAGGTGGACGAAGCGATCCGCGGGCTGGCCTCGCCGCACGTCGTCATCCGCTGGCACGCGGTGTGCGTACTCGGCGAACGACGTCTCGGTGCCACCGTCGCCCGACGGGTCCTGCCGCTTCTCGGACAGACCGTCAGCCAGGACCCGGACGCCACCGTGCGGAGGCTGGCAATCCTGTCCCTGCTGTGGTGGCGCAAGGACTCCCACCGGTACGCGAACGTGGTGCGCGAGGCGCTCAACGACCCAGCCGCTGAGGTCCGCGAGGTCGCCGCTTACTGGCTGCGGGAACAGGATGGCCGACCGGCGTGACCGCCTTCGTGCTTTGGTGGGGATGGCGTGGACGTCTGTAACGACGGCGGCTCGGCGGTGGTGCTGGTGGCGGACCTCCGCGCCGCGTCGCGCCAGATCAGCGGGTTGAGGTCGTCGGGGTCCGGTGGGCTGGGCAGTTCGATGAGGATTTCTGGCGGGCAAACCGTATGGTCACTCGCCACCCTCGATGACCCACCCTTGCCGAGATTCAGCGCCGCGTCGGGGGTTGCCATCGACGCGCCCTTCTCTCTGATGCCACACTGCTAAAATCACGGCATGAGCACCCATGCTGAGCATGGGTGCTGCAAATTTGTGTTCGGACACGTTATTTCCACACGAAGCGTGATGGTTCTTCGTGTTTTGCGTGATCCCCGTCCCGTTGGGCGGGGATTTTTGCTGTGGCGGCGAGGCCGCTTCCCTGAGGGTTGAGCGTGTAGATCGCGGTCTCGGCTTCGAGGGTCCATGCGTGGTGGTCGCAAACGATGATCATGTTGTTGGTGCGCAGGTAGGTGGCGACCTTATCCGGGTCGGGGCTGCCCAGCGCGGGATGGTGATGGTGTAGTCCACAGTCGTGGCGGATGAGGTCCAGCAGGTGGTCAGTTCCGCCTCATGAAGGGCAAGATCCTCGTCCGAGTGCCGTCCGGTCTGGGAACCAAGACCCTGGTGCCCGGCTGTTCCTCGGAGCAGTGGCGACTCAAGATCCCATACCCCGGCCTGCGAGATTTCTCTGGCGTTCGCGCAACTCGCGACTTCCACTTTCCGGGACCAGGCCGGTTCGAGCACCTGGCGTCTTCGTTCAGCTGACGCCGGCCCGGTGGACGCCACCATCGACGGCATCACACCCGCAATTCGTGCAGACGATGTACGAGGAAGAATTCAGCATGTGACCACCGCATCCATGCCGGCTCTCACCGACCGGCCTGCCGACTTCGCCTATGGCTACCGCATGCGGTGCGAGTGCGGCGGCGCCTCGGACCTGAGCGCGGACGACTACGCGGCCGAGGTCGACGAGGCACACATGCCGTGCTCGCCCTGCGGCAACCGCATCCACTTCGGCCGTGCCGTCATTGCGTTGCGTGACCCCGCCGACCCCGCGCTGGACAACGGGCAGCTCAATCGGTTCGCGTGGTACCACACGAGCACCTCGCCGGACTGGCCATCGCCGACCTATGCCCAGCAGCAACGCCAAGCGCTGACCCGCGGCATACCCTCTATGCGCGAAGAGGGGGTCGCCCGGCTGTCGAATCTCGCGTTACATGTGGGCACGTACGAGGCCGCCATCGAGAACATGCTGCGCCGCATGAGAAACCAGAGCGACGCCGACTCGAAGTTCTTCCTGTACCGGGTGGCGCTCGACCTCGACCCGCAGCGGGTTGAAGCCGGCTACCGGGACGAAAACCTGCAGCCTGCGGCCCAGCTTTCCAGCGCCGAGCTTCGCGAGCAAGGCTTCCAGGCTGTCCGCTATCTCAATGTTTACGAGTCGCCCGGATCGTTGTCACTGGCGGTGATCCCGGATGCGATCACCGCGGTTCAGGTGGTCGACCTCGACGCCCACGGGCTCGTGCCCGATCATGACGCGCACATGAGCCGACAGCTCAGCGCGTTCCAGAGCGACCTTGACGAGCTGCGGTCCAGGCCACCGACGCCGACCGATCGTCACATGTCAGTGCTGGAGCAGTTGCAGGCTCGGGTCGAAGCTCGGCGCGGGAAGACGGTCGGCGTGAACCGGTCGGGAGCAGAGTTCGGGGAGCTGTGGAAGGCAGTCGAGTCGGCGCTGGCCGAGCGCTATCTCCTAGGAGTCAACGCGATAGTGGCCCGTGGGTTCAGTAGTGCTGTTCGGGCCCGTCGACGGCATGACGATGGTGATGTGTGGTCGTTCGCCGACTTCTACGCGACCCGCGCGTTCGTACTCACGCATCCGTCCCAGGTCGTCGCCTGGCTGTCGACTCAGCCAGCTGCAGTCCCCAGTGCCTCGCGTACTGAAGATCCGATGGGTCGTAGCCAGGAGATACCGATACCGCCGACGGCCATATGACAGCGCCACGATCTCGTCTGTAAGCACAGCTGCGGCGCCGGAGCCGTTGGACACGGACAGCCGCCTCGGCATGCGCAGTGGCCAGGACGAGGTCCTGGTCGATAGGCGAAGAACGGCCGACGGCCTTCGTGCGGCGAAAGATCACCAGGGCGATGCAGGCCAACAGTGGATGGCGAAACTAGCTGCTGTGGGCTGGGGTCGTCGGGATCGTTCCATTCCCAGGCTGCTCTTCCAGTAACAGCGCCGGTTTTTCGGGCCGGGCCTGACGTGTTCAGCCTGGGCTGACGCAGAACTCTGCTCAAAGTTCAATATTGAAAAAGACCATAGGGACGAAGGGCGGCGCGTGCGGCTGGCTCAGTCGCCTCTTCATGCCCACACCTTCCACTCATCGGGGAAGTGGGGCCACGGCGTAATCCCGTCCTGCTGGCTGCGCAGCAGAGCCGCCAGGTGCTCGCTCCAGGTGCCGAGGTCGATCAGCTCCAGCAGCAGCCGGTTGAGTTCGATGAGGTTCATCGAGGTGGTCTGCGCGCGGCCGTTGCCCACCGGCAGCATGACCGATAGCAGCGGCTGGCTGTCGGTCTCGCTGCCGTCGAGCTGCTGGCGCCACTCGGCGGTGACGCCGTGGTCTGCCAGGGCGGAGATCACGGCGTCGGGTGACATCGCCACGTAGAAGAATATTGAGTCCGTGATCAGCCCAGCTGCGATTTCCGGAGCTACCGGGTAGATGGCCCACGGGGGTGCCGTGGGGACACGACCGGCGCGGTCGAGGCTCGACAGCACAAGCTTGTGGTCCTCTGACCTGATACCGGCCTTACGCCAGTAGCTGCGGAAGCGCTGACTGAATTCCTCGCCGAACTCTTCCTGCGTCGACAGGTTCGGTGCGGTGTACAGGCTCGCCGCCATCACGGCTCGGCCGCCGGGGACCTTGACCCCTTGCATGCCACGCTCGTGAGCGAGGTTCAACGCCGCGCGCAGCGCATCGAGATGAGTGCGGTACGGCATGGCCATCCGGACCAAGGTCTGACCGCCCCGCAGAAACGGCGTGCCCCGGGTGAGCGAGTCCACCACCGCCGACAGCCGCCCCTGCTGGGCAGAGTTTTGATACCGCTGGTTGGTCTTGATCTCGTGGAACGCGACCACCTCGTCGTGGAATACGCTCACATCGCCCAGCCGCAGCACGTTGGTCAGATCGTGTAGGAGCGCGAACCGGCCCTCGCGCCAGCAGTTGTCGACGAAGGCGAGTTCGGCAGCGAGACCGTCCTTGCCGGCCATCGGACCGGCGGACTCACCGCGAGATAGGGCCAGGATGTGACTTCGTTCGTAGCCGAACGCCCGCCAGGCCAGCGCGTCGCCGACCGAACGCAGCTGGCGGCACACCCGCTCATGGGCGACGTACTCCAGCTCCCATGACACCGGATCGTGCGGATCGAGCCCGGACTCCAGCTCCGGTGCCGTCGCGGGCACGTCACGGGCGTTCTTGCGGACACGTTTGCGTATCCGGCTGACGGCCGCGCGCCGCTGCTCGGTGTCCAGCACAACGGCCAGCAGATCCCGCTGCAGTTGGTACAGGTCTGTATCCGACCGGCTGGCGCGAAGCTGGTAGATCAAATCGGTGACCGTATTAAAAGCCCACTGATGCCGTGGGTGCATCAGGACCACGTCGACCTGCTCCGACTCCAGACTGTCGAGCGTGTTGCGTGCGGGCCGGCGGCCCTTTTGCGGCGCGGCAGGCTGTGGAGTATCAGTGGGCTGATCCACGCCGGAGATGGTCACGAGGCGGCCCCTTCGGTCTGCGACAGGCTCTCGATCTCGGCGGCGGTCGCCAGCGTCGCCAGCAGGCCGCGGGTGCGTGCCTCGCGATCGTCGAGGTACACCTTGGCGAACATGATGTCTTTTGCTCCCATCAGATCGCGGGTCAACGACTCGACGGCGATGAACGCCTCCTCGAACATGAGCTCCAGCGCGACAGCCAGCGGCACGAACGTGTTCGACCCCGGGATGAACAGCGACTCGACGTAGCGGATCTCGGGGGTCAGTGTGAGCTCGGGCGGATTCACCGGCCGGCGGAACTTCACGGTGGCCAGCACCATCCCGTCGGCCAGCGCTCCGGTGTTCTCCTTGAGGCTCACCACGTCCATGGGCGGCTCGATTGTCACCCTGGACCGGTAGACGCCGTGTGCCACCACGGTCAGCCGCCGGTGCTTATCAAGGTTCGACAGATCCCGGACCATGGCAAGGTTGTGCACGCTGTCGTCGGGGTCGCCGTGGTACGGCTGGAGCTTTTCGAGCTGGTCGACGAGGTCCTGCGGCAGGATCTTGACCAGATTTTTGGCAACGGCGGCGAAGCTGTCGCTCGTGTCGCAGATCGGGAACTGCAGTCGGTGCTTCTGCACGTCGGTGTCGGAGAAACCCAGGCGCTGACGGGCGACCACGGCCAGTGCGTGATCCAGTGCCGAGCGCATGTTGTTGACCGCGTCGCCAGTCAGGTACGCCCAGTCCTCGGGCACAGGGTTCAGGATGTTGATCCTCCATTGGACTCGGACGAGCTCGTCAGTGGCCGAACGGGCGTTGTCGAAGCGGACGATCTCGTAGTGATCGTGCTTCCGAAACTCGGAAGCCGACTCCGTGACCTGCCCAAACAACTCGCGTGCGCGCAACAGTTTGCCGAAACAGCTGAGCATCGCCGGCAGTGCTGTCGCCATGACCTTCTCCTGGAAGCATCTGGTCGGGTCCGGCCAAAGGCGTCACGGCACGCGGTCATAGCGACGCTTTGACGGATCGTGATCGCCATTGTCCATGCCGCTATTCCGGCCCTACAAATGAAATAGGTGCCACTGCGCTTGCGACTGTAAAGGGCTGAAAAAGGAGAAAAGGGGCATAAGGGTCCGTGATCTGGTGCCGTAGCGCCAGGATCTCGGCGTCCTTGTCCCGGTCGCTCATCGACAGGAGCCGCGGCAGCGCGAAAGCGTTGGTCACACCGAGGTAGGCCAGTCGAAACGGTACAGCCGGTCATCCTCGCGTAGCGCGCAACGTCAGTTTCCGACGATGACGATCAGGCTGGCAAGCAGAGTTTGATCGGTCTGGACGCGATCACTGTGTGGATATCTTTCGTGTTTGGCCTCGGATACCAGTCTTCGTGCGGGATCACGGGAGCTCACCACCCTGGTGGCTCCCGATGACCACGCGCTGAGGCCGCGCGAACGGCTGCGGCGGTCGCCATGACGGCCGCCCGGCAACCGCCCCGCCGACGCCTCGACGAGCAGCTCATCGGCGCGGTCATCCCCACCCCACTTCCTCGCCCGGCACCGCCACCGGCTCCAATGCCGCAGCTACCCGCAGCCGCCCCACCTGCGCGGGAACCGGTCGACGACATCGTCTTCGACGTGGCCCGCCCGGACGCCGACGGCTGTGGCCGCCCGGGCGTTGCTGCGGGCGCTGGGCTGGCCGTCCGGTCACCGCCACCACATCGACGTCGCCGACGGCCTGCTCCTGATCACCGCAAGACCTGACGGCACGTACGCCGTCGGCGCCCGCGGGGCACTACCGCTGCCCGTCGCGGCCCGGCAGATGTGCGGCATCCACCCGCACCAGGTGGTGCTGCTGGCCGCGATCCCCGCGCGCGATCTGCTCGTCGTGCACCCCTCGAACACCATCACGCGGCTCCTCTCGGACCTGCACGCCACCCTCCTCGGAGGCGCTTCTCATGCCGGCTGATCCGTCACGCATCACTGCCAGGCAGATGCTCGCCCATCTAGGCCTCACCCCGGCCGACCTCGCCGTCCACCCTGACCCGGCACCGCGTATGCCGACGGTCGCCGAATACCTTTCCGCGCGTCGCGGCCGCGGCCAGTCCGGGCACCCGCCGCACCTACGGCACCTAATGGAACCGCATGGCCGTCGTCCTGGGCCATCTGCGGCTGGACGAGGTGACCGCCAGCGACATCGAAGCCCTCATGCGCCAGGTCATCGCGGCCGCCCGCGCCGTCTCGACGGCTACCTCACCGCCGTGGACAGCCCGGCGCACCGGGTGGCCAAGCCGCGCCGGCTGCCCAACCCGCGCAGGGCCCTCACGCCAGAGGAACTGCAGGACATCAGCCTGGTGGCGCGTGCCAGCGGCAACGACGTCGTCCTCGACGCCTTGCTGCTGCGGCTGCACACCGAAACCGCCTGCCGCGTGATCGGATGTCGACGGGGTGACCTCCAATGGCATCGGCACGTCGGAGTCGACGGCGGACTTCCCGCGCGGCCGACGCGGCCCCGTCGTCAAATCCATGACCGGTCTCGACCGGACCATCGAATGACCACGAGTCCAGTCGCCGGCAGAGGGGGCACAGGTATCTGACGGGACGCGCTGAGCCCTGTGACGGCATTGGCCGCCGCGAGAGGTGACCGGCTTCAATCGAGGAGTCTGTGGTGATCGTTGAGCCAGCCGACTCCGACAAGATCCTGGACCAGCCACCGGTACGCCAGGCTGGCCGCCGGACACGTGTGGCCCAGAGGCAGGTCTACGATCTGGAGCGGGCTCTGGCCGAACGTCGTCCGAGCGGCGCTGCGGCGCTCCTGGCTGAAGGTCCAGAACGCTTGACCGTTGTCGGGTACGAGTCGCAGGTCGACTGACGGCACGTCCGATCGCTGGGCAGCGGGGTCGGGGTCCAGGCTGACGATTATCTCGATCGTGTGCGCGTTCTCGTCGTTGACGGGGCGCTGGATGAGTCCTTCGACGCGTACGGGCAGCATGCTGTAGAGCCCCAAGGCGTCACCGAAGGCAGGGAAGGAGGTTTCGGCGAGCTGCCGGTAGCCGATCAGGGCTTGTCGCACGATGTCCGTTGCCAGGGTCAAGGTCAGCTTCGGTGAGTACGTCTGCCAGCGCCACCTGCCTGTCCCGGGTTGATCGCCTTCGGGCCAGGGTGGCAGGAGCGTATCGCCGTCCTCCATGTCCAGTTGGGCGGCGAGCCATCGGATGTCGTCCGAGTCAATGGAGCGGCCTGTGCCTTGCCATGTCGACCGCGCCGACCGGTTCACCCGCTCCATCCACTTGGTGACGGTGTCACGCAGTTCGGCGAGGTCGATGGTGCGGCGTCGGCGTGCGGCGCTGTAGTTGTAGACGAAGTCGGCGAGTAGGTACAGCCGTTCGCGTGCCAGCGTTGATGTGCGGGGAACGGGCAGGGTCCGTCTCCTGATCGCGTTCTGGAGCTGTTGCTGCAGCGTGGCCTGGGCGCGCAGCCAGCGACCAAGGTCAGAGGTCGGAAAACGAATCCCCTCGATGCGGTGCCATCGGCCGAGGCTGGGCCATGCTTGGGGAAGTTTGATGACCTCTGGCGGCGGCAGCTGGTCGCGCGAGCGGGCGAGCGTCAGATAGCCGTTCTGCAACCAGGTGCCCCACTGGACGAGGCGACCGTCGCGGTGTTGTGCCAATGACTCGGCCAGGGGTCCGAGTCCGCTTAGCAGGGCTTGTTCCGCGCCGCGCAGCCATTGCCCTGCGCGGATGGCAAGGTCGGGCTCGGCGGCGACCTCGCCGGTGGGGTCGCGGCGGCTGATGAGCGCCGCGATCGCCTCACGAGATGGACCCTCATGGGTGCGGTCCGCACTGGCGTCGGCGATCTCATCGAGGATCCAGAACGCTGCCGCCGGATTGACCGTCGCAAGGCCGGCGAAGAGGCGTTCTTGATCCTGGTTGATGGCGGTGGACACGGCGAATGCGAGCGCGTACCGCCACCGGGGGAACGAACTGGCTGCTGCGATCGTCTCCAGGTCAGCCAGGCCCAGCCGGAGGGCTTCGGCCCCGAAGTACTGCTCGAACACGGGCAACGCGAACGTCAGCTCCGTGTGGTCGCGGACGACGAGGCCGGTTGCGGTGAGGCGGCGCACGAGGGGCAACGACCCGAATGAATCACCGGTAACTGGCTGCGACTGTCCGAGGATCCGAATGGCCAGCCGAGCCAGGTCCTGCCACGTGTCATCAGCAACCTCGTGGCTCTGCGGCTCGATGACCATCGTCGCGAGACCAGCCAGGAGTTGAGCCCGGGACACTTTGGCGTCGCGGCCAGCGTGTACTCGGGCCGCCAGGCCAAGAGCGGTCAGTGGACTGGTGAGCAGGTCAGCCGTTTCGGTGTTCCACAGGTGCCAGGGGATGTCGTCACCGAGAGCCAACTCTGCCAGCTCGGCGCCACGCTGGGCCGGCCACCGCTCGATGGGGATCTTCTCCTCGTCGGGCACGGGGATTCCCGGTCGCGCGGTCGCCAGCACGCTGACCCGAGGCCACGTGTGGACAAGTTGGCGGGCCTCGGCGAGGAGACGGGCGGCTTCCCGCAACGGGACACTGTCCAGGTCATCGATGACCACCTGGCAGCGGCCGGAGGGGTCGCCGCCAAGCTCGTTGGCGATCACCAATTCCAAGCTGGCAGTGATGTGCCGAGCCGGAAGAAACAGCGGAATCTCGGTGTCCGGGTCGTTGGCCGCCACCTGGACAGCCTGCCCCCACCAGCGCAGTGCCTGTTCCGACTTGCCGGCCCCAAGCCGGCCCACCAGAACGCGGACCTGCCCCACGGGGACCTCAACGAGCGGTTCCTGGCTCGCCGCCATCCACGCAAGTACCGCCGAACGCCGCTCCGCCGGCACGAGCGGTGTCAACCGGGACACTCGCATGGCGTGGCCTCGCCGAATAGCCAGTTGCCATGTCTCGATCCGGCCGCGCATACGCGGGTTGAACGGCACGACTGCGCTGATCTTCTCGACGATGGCGCCGAGGTCGAAGGGTGCGACCGCCTCGCGGGCCTCTTCGTCGCTGATCTGCCAGCTACGGTGCGCGCGTTGGAAGTCGGCCAGCTGATCCCGCTTCCAGGCCCGAAGCATCTCGGCGGGGTACTCGTCCGGGACCTGATCGATCTCCCACGCGTGGGGAAAGCACAGCAGGAGGAGGTTGCCGACGTCGCGGTTGTCGGCTTCGCTCATGGCTGGGTCCCAGCGAGGGCCGCCTTCGCTGCGCGCGTGGATATGGGCCACGTGGCTGTTGAGAACGTGTTGGCCGGTGTCCGCGTTCACTGTGTACAGCTCGGCACGGCACCCAGGCTTCGCGCACGCGAGCGCAGTGCCGTAGAGCCGCCGCACGGTGCCAGGCGTGGGCACACGGTGCTCGATCGGCTTATCCGATGCGGCGGAACGCTTGGTCACGGCCCCCATTCTCCCGGTCCACGGCCCGCTCCCGTCCCCCGGGCACGCACCGAGTCGGCGCTTCGTCAGCGACCGATGCGGTGGCAGCATGACCGGCTGGCGGGGCTTCACAACGGATGGATCAGAGCCGAAACCGTGGCCGCCAGCGGGGAGATCTACTGGCCGCCTACGAGGAAATCCGAGGCTCTGTCGCAGACTTGATGATCGAGCGGCGTGGATCATAGTGTCGGTCGCTTGTGGACGCCGTATGTGCTCTCTTTCCTCACCTCTCACGGGTGGCTGTAGATCGAGTTCAGGCTGAGGGCGAAGGGCTGCTGGTCCAGGCTGCCTCGACGGCCGAGTTGGCAAGCTGCCCGAAGTGCCAGACGGTGTCGGGGAGGGTGCATAGCAGGTATGTGCGCCGCTTGTCGGACGCTGCGGTGGCGATGCGGCCGGCGCAGCTGGTGGTGAAGGTGCGCAGGTTCTTCTGCGACAACCTGTCGTGCAGCCGGAAGGTGTTCTGCGAGAGTCTCGGGTTCGCCGACCGGCATGCGCGAAGGACTCGGCTGGCCGGTGACGGGCTCACGTCGGTGGCGCTGGCGCTGGGTGGTCGTGCTGGTGCAAGGTTGGGCCGCGCCTTGGGGATCGGGTGCAGTCCGTCGACGCTGCTGCGGGCGGTCCGGCGGATCCCGGAGCCCTCTGTGGTGACGCCGCGGGTGCTGGGCGTGGATGATTTCGCGCTGCGCCGCGGCTACGTGTATGCCACGGTGCTGGTCGACATCCAGACGGGCAGGCCGGTCGAGGTGCTGCCCGACCGCACCGCGGAAACGCTGGGCACGTGGCTGGCCGCCCATCCCGGGGTCGGGATCATCTGCCGGGATGGCAGCACTGCGTATGCCGGTGGTGCGACGGCCGGCGCGCCGGACGCGGTGCAGGTCAGTGATCGTTGGCACTTGTGGCGGAACCTGTGCCTGGCGGTGGACAAGTGCGTGGCGCGTCACCGTGACAGCCTGCAGGAACTGCCGCTGGTTGCGGCGGCGCCGATGGAGCAGCCAGCCCAGGTGCCGCCGCCTCGGGAGTCGGGGCTGGCGATCCGGACCCGTAATCGCTACGCCCAGGTCCAGGGTCTGCTGGCCGACGGCGTCTCGCGGGCGGCGATCAGTCGCCGGTTGAAGCTGGACCCGCACACCGTCCGCCGGTTCGCCGACGCGACCTGCGTGGAGGAGTTGCTGACCCGGACCGCCCGCCAGAGCGTGCTCGACGAGTTCAAGCCGTACCTGTGTCGGCGCTGGAACGAGGGCTGCACCGACGCCGAAGCGTTGTTCCGCCAGATCGCCGCGCAGGGCTTCCGGGGCAGTGTCAAGACGGTGCGCCGGTTCCTGCAGCCCTACCGGGCGGGCCTGCCCATGCCGGCGTCGATGCCGGCGGTGATCAAGGCCAGGCAGGCGGCCGGATGGATCGTCACCGACCCGGACAACCTCGCCCCCGAACACCGTGACCAGCTGCAGCGTCTACTCGAGCGCAGCCCGGCCCTGGCCGCCCTCGCCGGGCACGTCCGCGAGTTCGCCAAGATGATGAAGAACCTCACCGGCCACCACCTCGGGCAGTGGATCACCAGCGTGCTTGCCGACGACCTGCCCGGCCTGCAGCGCGACCTCGACGCGGTCACCGCGGGACTGACGCTGCCGTGGAGCTCAGGGCCGGTGGAAGGCCACGTGAACCGCATCAAGATGATCAAGAGGCAGATGTATGGCCGCGCTGGTTTCGACCTGCTGCGCAAGCGGGTGCTGCACGCCAACTGATCCCACCGCGGTGTGACCGCCTGCGGGCGGGAGCCGTCGTTAGGGTGGTGGCATGGCGCGCAGACACCGCAACGACCCCCGGCCCGGCGACGAGGACTTCGTCCCGTTCACCGACGCCGAACGCCGCGCCCACGCCGACGCCCTGTCGGTCGCCCATGCCGGCCACGACTGCGCCGAACAGGCCGCCAGCCTGTGCCAGGCCGGAGAGTACTACGCCATCCTCGGCGACCACGACCTGGCCGAACAGATGTTCCGCCAGGCACTGCCCATCGAAGACGCCGAACCCGGCGCCCCGCAGGCCGCCTACGCCTCGTTCCTGCTCGACCGGCAGCGCCACGACGAAGCCATGGCCATGATCACCGAAGCGCGCCGGCTCCACCCCGAGGACCCGGACGTCTTCATCGTCATCGGCGAAGCCCTCGCCGAACACGGCCACGCGCAGCAGGCCGCCCGCTGGTTCACCGCCGGCCTGGTCACCCACCTCGGGCATCTCACCGATCTCAACCTGGACGACCTGCGCGACGACTTCGACACCGAGCTACTGGCCCGCGGCCGCTACCAGGCGCGCCAGGCCCTCGAACTCCCGCAAGACCACATCGACGCGCTCGTGCAGGAACTACGACAGGACAACGCCGCCACAGCCGACGCTCATTAGCGTCCGTCGATCATCAAGTCTGCGTCAGAGCCAAATCCGATGGCCGTTGACACCCGGTGCGGCAGCCAGCGGCGGACACTGCGGTCAACACGACGATACCCAGACGCGCGGCTGCTATAGGATTTACGGCATGAGCACCTATGCTGAGCATAGGTGCCGTAAATTTGTGATCGAATCCCCCCTCGGACACGAACCAAATCCCAACGGTGTTCGCCAAGATCAATTCGGGCGAACACCGTTCGTGTTTCTGCGGAGTATGTCAGCCTCAGCCGTAGGCTTCGGTACAGGTCGAGCTTGTCTTCGGGTTCTGCCTCCTCCAGCGCCGCAGCGATGTTGCCCAGCTCGGCGATCAGCGAGGCGATGTCCTCGGCGGTCATCGAGTCGATGGCGTCGGACTCGCGTGCAGCGGGGCGGCTTGCCAGCGCCTTGTCGCGCTGCTGTTCAGCTTCGGCGATCCAGCCCGCCACGACCGCCGGGCTGGCTCCGTCGTCGAGAGCCTGTCTGTAGCGAGCGATCTTTTTGTCGAACTCCGCGGTGATGGGGATTGTGTGGCTTGCGGCGGTAAGGGGTGCCGACTGGACCGTGTTTGGTTACCCGGACCGATACGGTGCGTGATCGTCATCAACTGACGGTCTGCAGGGTGTGGGTTTCGTTCTTGTGTGGACCGTCGAGGGTGTCTAGCGTGGCGAGCACTTCGAGATCGACGGGAGTGGTTGCGATGCTTGCTGGCCGCCGTGGGGGCCCTGCGTGCGATCGGTCAGGTGCGCGGGGAAGGACCGGGGCGGGCCTTCTGGCGGTGGCGGTGCTGGTGGGTTTGTTGCCGGTGTTGCAACTCGAGCAGCCAGCGGAAGCGGCACCGGTATCGAAGCCGGCTGACTCTCCGTCGGTGGCGAGTGTTGCAGTCCGGCAGACAGAGCAGGATCCAGATCCGGATGGCGAGATTGCGGTGACGGAGCCGCTGCCTGCGGGGGAGTTCCCGGCAGGTGGTGAGGCGGTCATCAACCTTCGGGGTGACGCCGGGGATCGGACGGCGTTCGGGGTGACGGTTGAACCTGCCGTCGAGGCACCTGCTGGTGAGGGTGTGGCGGCGCGGGGCCTGACCGGTGGTGAGGTGGGGTCGGTGCGGGTGCGGTCGTTCGACCGGTCGGCGTCGGTGGCGTTGGGTAATGCGGGCCCGTTGTACTCGCTTTCCCGGGCGGACGGTTCCGCGGCGGCCGGTGCGGTGCAGGTCGTGGTCGACTATTCGGATTTCGCGCAGGCGTACGGAGGTTCGTTTGCTGACCGGTTGACGTTGGTGCGGTTGCCGGGGTGTGCGGCGACGACGCCGGAAGTGCCGGAGTGTTCGGCTGATCCGGTGTGGGTGTCGGCGGTGAATGATCCGCACGCGAAGAGGTTGACGGCGGTGGTGGACGTTGCCGGTGACTCGACCGCTGCCGGCAGTCGCACGGGTGCGTTCGAGGGCTTTACCGCGCAGGCATCTGTCGAGTCGGTAGGCGTGTACGCCCTGGCGTCGTCGGCGTCGGGTGGGTCGACCGGCTCGTACACGGCGACGGATTTGAAGCCGTCGGGGTCGTGGCAGGTGGGGGAGAGCGCGGGGTCGTTCACCTATTCGTATCCGTTGCCGGAGCCGCCGTTGCCGTATGGGCAGACGTTGGGGTTGGGGTTGTCGTACAGCTCGTCGGCGGTGGATGGGATGACGCACGGCACGAACAACCAGTCGGGTCCGGCCGGGTTGGGGTGGTCGTTCTCGCCGGGCTACGTGGAGCGGATGTACAAGCCGTGCCGGACACACAAGACGGAGATGTGTTGGGAGTCCCCGGACGGTGAGGACGGCGAAGCGGCCACGAATGATGTGGCGGCGTCGCATATCACGATCTCGTTGCAGGGGCAGTCGACGCAGATCGTGAAGACCACGGCGGGGGTGTGGAAGCCGGTTGACGATCTCGGGTGGCGGGTGGAGTTCCTCTCCGGTGGTGCTGAGGACGACGGCTACTGGAAGGTGTGGACGCAGGACGGCACGGAGTACCGGTTCGGGTATGTGCGGGACTCGGTGTGGAAGATGTCGTTCCTCGGTGATGAGGCGGGGGAGCCGTGCCACAGCGTGTATCCGAACTCGTGTCGGGATCCGTGGCGGTGGAACCTGGACCGGGTTCGGGATGCCAACGAGAACGAGACGTATCTGCACTGGACGCGGGAGACGAACCACTACAAGCGGGCGTTGACCGGTTCGGTGCTGGAGTACGACCGCGGCGGCTATCTGTCGTCGATCGAGTACGCGAAGAACGCCACCGAGGCCGGGGCAGTCCCGGTTGGTCGGGTGTTGTTCAGTTGGGCGAACCGGTGTGTGGAGCGCACCGCCGAGGACGACCCGCTGAACAACACTCCGGCGTCGTGTCCGTCGCTGTCGTCGAACCCGACCTCCTACCCCGACGTGCCCGGGGATCTGTCGTGCGGGTCGTCGTCGTGTGGGAACTACACCCAGTCGTTCTTCAGCAGCAAGATCCTGGACCGGGTGACGTCGTACCAGTGGAACGCCGGTACCGCGGCGTGGAACAACATCAATCGCGTCCAGCTGCGCTACAAGGTGGTCAACCCGCCGGGCATGACCGAGCGGGTGTTCATCCTGGACTACATCCGTCCGATTGGGCTGATCGGCGCGGACACGAACAAGATCGACATGCCGCCGGTGAACTTCGACTACGTCGACGGGACGCAGCCGAACTACCGGGACGGCCGGGTCGACTACGACGAGACCGGCGTCGGTGTGTCCGCGATGCGGATGCCGCGGCTACTGGTCGTCCGCAACGGCCTCGGTGGCCGCACCGAAGTCACCTACGGCACGCAGAAACCGTGCCCGCAGGGCGGGTCGAATCAGTCGGGCTTCAACAGCTGGCACAACGGCAAGCAGGGCAACTGGGACGTCAACACCGAGGACTGCTACCCGATCTTCCACTCACCACCCGGCGCCGACCCAGGGTTCGGGATCTTCCACAAGTACCTCGTCAAAAAGGTGGTGGAGAAGGATCAGGTGGGTGGGTCACCGGACCAGGTCACCCAGTACGACTACTCCGTCGGCACGCCAGCGTGGAAGAACGCCAACAACCCGCTCGTGCCCGACGCCGAGGAGTCGTGGAGCGTCTTCGCCGGCTACAACCGTGTCCGCGTCGTGCAGGGCTCGGGCACGGATCCGTCGAAGTACACGGTGTGGATGTCGACGTTCTTCCGCGGCCTGTACCACGACATCTACGACCCCGGCAGCGGCGGCGGCATCAAGGAAACCACCGTCTCCGACTACGCCGGTAACACCTACGACGACCACTCTGCCCGCGCCGGTCGGACCCTGCAGACCCGCCAGTACCGGATGACCACCTACAACGCGAATCCGGCCAACGCCTCCTACACCGAGGTCGCCAGCACCCGCTACGACCACATCATCCAGGGCAGCTTCAACGGTCCCGGCTACGCCAACCCCCGCCAGGTCCGCGTCGGCTTGGAAAGCAACCGGGTCAAGCTCGACGACGGCAGCTGGCGGACCAGCGAAGAGAGGACCATCTACGAGTCGACGTACGGGCTGCCGATCCGGTTCCACCAGTACAACGAGGTCGGGGTCGCGGACAACACCTGCACCTCCTACACCTACGCCCAACGCAACGAACCCAACTCCTTCTACATGATTAACTTCCCGGAGCGGGTGGAGACCTGGTCCGGCGATACCTGCGGCTCGGGAACGTTGCTGTCGCGCGCAGTCACCTTCTACGACACCTACACGGTCGAAGGCTCCCAGACCCCGTTCGACGGCAACGTCGCCGAGGTGCGCACGTACCGCAGTCCGACCAGTTACGTGTCCAGTGGCCGTAGCACCTACGACAACACCGGTCGGATCCTGAGCACGACCGACTCGGCCGGATTGACCATTACCACCAGCTACAGCCCGGGTGTCAACTGGCCCGACAACGGCATCACCAGCACCGTCGGCGGTGGCTTCAACCACTCCAGCACCACTCTGATCGACCGGCACACGGGTGAACCGTCGCGGATCACCGACCCGAACGGCAAGGTCACCGACCTGGTCTACGACCCGCTCGGCCGACTGGTCGAGGTGTACGCGCCGGGGCAGGCGAAGTCGTCCGGGGTGCCGTCGCTGCGGTTCGGCTACCAGCTCACCTCCAGCGGGATCGGCCAACCCACCTCCGCCGCGCGGACCAGGACCGAAACGCTGCAATCCCACGATGGCAGCCCGGTCTACCTGAACTCCTACCAGTACGTTGATGGTCTCGGCCGAGTACGGGAAGTCCAGCAGCCGGGTCCGAACGGTGGACGGGTTGTCACCGCCACCACCTACGATGCCCGTGGCAACGTCGCCGCCACCACCGACCCCTTCCACAACAGCTCCGCGGCTGGTTCCGGGTTGGTCAACCCGAGCCTGGCCACCGTTCCTGCCGTTCGCGAGACGACCTACGACCATCTGAATCGGGCCACCGCAGTGGTGGACAAGAAGCTCGGTACGGCGTGGCGGCAGACCGCTACCACCTATTACGGCGACCGCACCATGGTCGTGCCCCCGGCGGGCGGGACCAGGACGGTCAGTCACATCGACACGCGGGGCAACACGACGCGGCTGGACCAGTACACCTCGGCCACCAACCCGAGCACGTACCAGAGCACCACATACACCTACGACCTCCTGGACCAACTCACCACGGTCGTCGACCCCGACGGCAACACCTGGACCAACACCTACGACCTCGCCGGCCGTCTCACGCAGAAGGTCGACCCGGACTCCGGCACCGCCACCACCCACTACGACACTGCCGGCCGAGTCGCCTACACCATCGACGGACGCGGGCAGAAGATCTCGACCGAGTACGACGCGCAGTCCCGCACCAAGGGTCGGTGGGCCGGCGACGTCGGCACCGGCACGCGACTGGTCAGCTACGTGTATGACAGCATCGCCAAGGGGCGCCTTACCTCGTCCACGAGGTGGCGCGACGGCAACGCCTACACCACCGCGGTGACCGGCTACACCGACCGCTACGAACCGACCGGCACCATCGTCACGATTCCCGCCGTCGAAGGCGCCCTTGCCGGCACCTACACCACCGGTGTCGCCTACAACCTCGCCGGCAAGATCACCCGGCAGACCTTGCCCGGCATCGGTGGTCTCCCCGCCGAGACCATCACCTCCACCTACGACACCAACGGATACGCGCGCTCCACGACCGGCCAGATCGCCGGAGCACCCGACACCAAATACCTCGCGGACGCGACCTACTACAACCACGGACCCGCACACCAGAGCCTGCACGGCGCCCCCGGCAACCAGGTCCGGCAGACCACCACCATCGACACCGGCACCGGACGGCTCGACGCCCACGACGTCGCCACCGAAAGCCCCACCACCCCCGGAACCTTCACCAGCAAGTTCACCAGCGGCTACACCTACGACCAGACCGGCAACATCACCTCCATCGCCGGAAAAACCAACGGCACCACCGACCAGGTCGAATGCTTCACCTACGACCACCTACGTCGGCTGACCCAAGCCTGGACCCAAACAGCCACCACCTGCGCCACCCCCCAACGCGCCGGCGCTGACCCCTACCACCGCTCCTGGACCTTCGACGCCCTCGGTAACCGGCTCACCCAAACCGACCACAACACCACCACCGGCAACACGGTGTGGACCTACAACACCGGCGCCCTCCACGGAGTCACCGCCCACCAGATCGCCTCGGTCACCGCCACCGGCCCCCTCGCCGGCACCGGAACCCGCGGGTTCGCCTACGACGACGCCGGCAACATGACCCAACGCACCACCCCCACCGGCGCCACCCAGGCGCTGACCTGGGACCCCGAAGGCCGACTCGATACCCTCACCGAAGACACGACCTCCACCGAGTACGTCTACGACGCCGACGGCAACCGACTCATCTCCCGCGCAGACGACAAGACCACCCTCTACCTCGGCAGCACCGAACTCGTCGTCACTCCCACCAGCGGCGGACCCCTCGGCACCCGCTACTACGCCGGCATCGCCGTCCGTGACGCATCCGGGCTGAAGTGGACCATCAGCAACCACCAAGGCACCGGCCAGGTCCAGATCGACGCCACCACCCTGGCCAGCCAACGCCGCCGCACCATGCCCTACGGCGAACAACGCGGCACGACCCCATCGGTCTGGCTGGGTAGCAAAGCCTTCGTCGGCGGCACCCAAGACGACACCGGACTGACCCACCTCGGCGCCCGTGAATACGACCCCACCCTCGGCAGATTCATCTCCGTAGACCCGGTCATGGACCTCGCCGACCCCGAGCAATGGCACGGCTACGCCTACGGCCGCAACAGTCCGACCACCTTCAGCGACCCCTCAGGGCTCTACGCCCTCGGAGACGGCGACGGCCATGTCAGGGCCTACAAGAGCCACACCGGCACCAAGATCGTCAACTACACCCCGAAGTACAGCAGCAAAAGCACCACCACCCCCAACACCAACCCCACTCCGCCGAAGAAGAAGTCCACCACGAAGCAGGTCGTCAGTGGCCTTTGGACGGGTGCAAAGAACGCGATCGTCAGCCCCATCGTCGACACCTTCAACACCATCAAGAACAGCTGGGTAACGACCTACAACAACGCGAACGCCGTCTACAACGGCGACATGTCCCTCACCGACGCCCTGTGGGACACAGGCAAAACGTTCGCCGAAAACTACATCTCAGCCCTCATCAGCCCGGCCGTTGCGGTCAAGGACATCTACCTCGGCTGGTGGAACGCATGGTCGAACCTCGCCGAGGGAAACATCGAAGCAGCCGTAACATCCGGCACGGAAGCAGGAATCGGCGCAGGAGGCATCGCCGCCGGCGCTCGCTTCGGAATCAAGGGCAAAGGCGCGTGCACCCACAGCTTCGCACCAACCACCGGCGTCCTCCTCGCTAACGGCACCACCAAAGCCATCGCCGACGTCAAAGTCGGAGACCTCGTCCTCGCCACCGACCCCGAAACCGGAAACGACGAAGCCAAACCCGTAACCCAAACCCACACCAACCAAGACACCGACCTCACCGACCTCGACGTACGCCTAGCCGACGACTCCACCACCACCCTCGAAACCACCCAACACCACCCCTTCTGGAGCCAAACCCGGACGGAATGGATCAACGCTGCCGAACTCCGCCCCGGCGAACAACTCGCGACCGCCGACGGGACCGAAGTCACAGTCAATGCCGTCCGCAACCATCGCGGCGACGAACAAATGCACGACCTTACCGTCGCCGACATCCACACGTACTATGTGATAGCCGGCAACACGCCGGTCCTCGTCCATAACTGTGGAAAGAATCAGGGCGTCTATGAGTTCCAAGATCAGTTGAACCCTGGTAAGACGTACGTCGGCAAGACAAACAATTTCGATCGACGCCTTCAGGATCACATCGATAGCGGCCGGCTAAGGAGTAGAAGCGACGCCACTTGCACTCACGTGTGCGGGACGGATGATGATCTCTTTGTAGCGGAACACCTTCGTATGGTGGAACTCCGTAAGCAAGGGGTTCCCCTGTCGAACGAAAAGGCGTCGCCGGGCAAGAAAATATATGAACAGCGGCAATATGAACAGTTGAAGCTTTGGTGAGGGTTCAGCCATGATTGATTTTTGGAAGGCGATAGGCGCGCGCGAGGTGCGAGGTCCGGCCGACATCGCTGAGGCTCTCGACTTCGTGTCTGTGCAGCTAGATGGGGTTTCGCCGATGGGCCTCACCTTGTTCGATGATCGCTTGCGTGAGTATCTATTCCGTCTCGACCGGCGGGACTTTGCTTCGCTTCCGGTTGTCTTGCCCGACGGGACCGCGCTCGCGCAAACGAGCGATCACTTCCTATACGCGCGGTGCGCCTGTATTCTCGCTGGGGAGGTCGAGTTCGGTGCAGTCCTTCGAACCGGCTCCGGTTTCGACAGATACGTGAAGCCGGAGCTGCAATCGGCCGAGAGTCTTCTGTATGTAGGGCGGGAAAAGTATGAGTTGCGCACCGGGCGCAAGCTAAAGCCCAGGAGCGAGTTTGCTCTCGACTGGATGTCAAATCCGCAGGGCTGGCCCGACAAATAGCTGATCCTTGTCGCGGTGGCGTCGACTCCTTTCGGTGTCGGCGCCACCACGTTGTGCGTCGGAATGCGCTGAAGGTCGCCCCTGTTGCTGTCACGACTGCTGTCAAGAACTTGGTATGCATGCCTATATTTCGATGTCTTGCCGGCTTGCTGCAGAGCGCGACGGCTCGGTCGCCGGAACTTGCACTGACTCGGTGCGTGGTGTGCTCGGTGGCACGACGCGTAGCGGCGTGGCGGCGATCGCCGGACTCTGGAGCGGAGATCGAGGTGTGAAGCGATCGTCGCGGCCTGGTGGAGGCTGGCATGTTAACTGATGCCGCGATCGTCGGTGCGGTTGCGGCGTGTGCGCGCGGGGCCGGAACGGCTGTAGCGCGTGCGCGCGGCACGGCCTGAGCCGGGCCGTCTTGATTAGGTAAAGCAATTCTTAGCCCAGTGGCTCCGTCGGTGGCGGGCTGCTGGGCTCTGCCTTGGCGTTGCGGCGTGCCTTCTTCGGTGCCGGCGGCTCGGCGGGCTCGGGCGCTTCGCTTGCGGCGGCTCGTCCGAGGTTGGCTTCGTAGGCGGCGAGGTCGTCGGCGAGGTCGGTGTGTGCTTGTTGGAGGGTGGCGAGTTCTTCGGTGGCTTGCCAGGCTGCGGCGGTGTCCTTGTTCATGAAGGCGTCGACGATCTTGCCGCTGATGCGGTCGCGTTCGAGCAGGTAGAGGGCGAGGCGCCGGTTGAGTGCCGGGTTGTCGCTGATGACCGAGGTCTGGGTGGTCGCGGCGATGGGCCGGCCGGCGGCGTCGGTGCCGATGCGTTGGGGTGCCTGGGGGTGGACGAAGGTGCCTTTGCCGACGACGGCGTAGGTGAGGCCGCGGTGTTGCAGCTCGCGTAGGGCGCGTTGGGCGGTCATGGAGGCGACGCTGTAGGTGTCTGCCATGCGTCGGGCGGTGGGGAGCACGTCGCCGGGGGTGAGTTTGCCGGTGCGGATCTGGTCGACGATGTCGTCGACGACCCGTTGGAACAGGGCGCGTCGGTCGTCGGCGTCGTGCGGCATGTGCTGATCGTAGTCGTGTTGTCCTGATTGAGCTACACGGGCTACCCAAGATTCCTGGGTCAAACCTCTTGACTAGATCACGATTGTCACGTGAAGCTTAGGAAGCCTAGTAACCGCGCCGTTGGGGTGTGGTGGGCGAACGAAGGAGAACGCTCGTGTTGGTACTGCCGATTGACGGTGGTAAGGGGCTGCTGGTGCTCGCTGGGGCGACACCGCAGTTCAAGGACAAGGAGAACAGGGTTGCCGCCACGGACCGCGCCACGGGTGCGCCGTTGGTGGAGGTGCCCCTGGCGTTGACGGCCGACGGTGGGACCCCGCAGGTGTTGCGGGTGTCGGTGCCGCAGCCGTCGGTGCCGAAGGACCTCGCGGTCGGCCAGTGGGTGAAGGCGACTGGGCTGACGATGGTGGCGGGGGAGAAGAACGGCCGGCCGTGGCAGATCTTCCGCGCGTCGGCGTTGACGGCGGTGAAGCCTGGATGACGACGATCGATTTGCCTCATCTGAGGCTGCTCACCATGGTTCCCGCCGTGCTGCTGGGCGCGGCGGCCGTCGTGGTGGTCGCCTGGTTGGCCGCGCATCTGCTGCGGTATCTGCTGACAGACGCGGAGATCCGGCCGGCGCTGCGTGTCGCCTGGCGGATCCGGTACTCGTGGCGGCGTACCGCCGTGCGGGTGGGCCTGGTGCAGGCCGAACGCGTCCGTCCGCCGTGGTGGTCGTCTCGGCCGCAGACGGTGGTGGTGCGGCGAGACCTGGTGCCGTCGGTCCGGGTGCGGGCGCGGCGGTGGGGTGTCGAGGTAGACGCCTCCACGGTCGGTCGGCTCGGCCTGGTCGAGTTCCAGAACGCCGCCGGGCATCTCGCCGACTCATGGCGCGTCCCGCAGGTACGGGTAGCGCAGGTCCGTCCCGGTCTGGTCCGGCTGCGGGCGCTGCTGGTCGACCCGCTCACCCAACCGACCGCCTGGGACGGGCAGACCACCACCGCCGACCACGTGCGGACATGGTCGGCGGGTGTCGACGCTGATAGTCAGCCGGTCACTATCCGCTCGTCCGGGGTGTCGGGGGTGGTGGTCGCGGGGCTGGCCGGCTTCGGCAAGACCTCGCTGTTGAACGCCCGGTTCTGTCAACTCGCGCCGAGTCCGGCGGTGCAGTTCGTGTTGATCGACGGCAAGGGCGGCCCGGACTACGACGGCCTGTTCCGCCGGGCGTGGCTGTCGGCAAAGGACGACCCGGAGCAGGTCCGTGATCATCTGGTGCGGGTGCATGAGCTGATGACATGTCGTCAGCGGTGTATCCGGGCGGTGCTCGGGGTGAAGAACGTGTGGCATCTCGGCCCGTCCGCCTCGTGGCCGCTGGTCGTGGTGGTGATCGACGAGGCGCACACGTTCTTCAACGAGTCCAAGGGCACCGACGTCGAGTCGAAGAAGCGCGATGCGCTGGCACGGCAGACGGCACGGCTGGTGGAGGAGTTGGTGCGTAAGGGCCGCAACGTCGGTGTCCAGGTGGTCCTGGCGACGCAGAAGGCGACCGGGGATGCGATTCCGACGAAGATCCGGGACAACTGCCAGGTAGCGGTCAGTTTCGCACAGCGCACCAGCGAGGCGGCCACGGCGGTGCTCGGTTCGGACATTACCGGCTTCCCGGATGAGCATCCGCGTCGGTTGCAGGACCCCGCCTACATCGGGGTCGCGTCGATGGTGGCTGAGGGCCGGCCCGGGTTCACGCTGGTCCGCACTCCGTACGTCAGTGACGCCGCCGCTGACCGAATCGCGGCGGATACCGCCGGACTGGTGCGTGACCCGCTGCGGCTGCTCGCCGATGCTGCCAGGGCGGACCGTCCGGGTGGCCAGGACAGGGAGGGCGGCGGCTCATTCCGCCAAGAACACTCCGCCGCTCTCCCCGCAAGCAGCCCTCCCATAGGTGGAGAGGAGCTGCGCCGATGATGCCATCCACCCCTCACGGTGTCGACTTCGACGCTCTGCTCCGCATCGCCGCCGCTCACGAGGTGGAGGGACGGGTTGGTGTGTGCCGGCATCCGATCCGGTTGACCGGGCGTGGTCTGCTGGTCGAGGCCGGTACCGGCCGTGTCCTCGCCGACACCGGCGACCGGCAGACGATCACGGTGCGGTGCCGTAACCGGCGTGCCGCCAGGTGTCCGGCGTGTTCGACGTTGTACAAGCTCGACGCCTTCCACCTGATCGCCGCCGGGCTGCGCGACGAGCCCACCACCGTGGCCCGGCCGCGGGTGTTCGTGACGGTGACCGCGCCGTCGTTCGGGCCGGTGCACCTCGGCCCCGCCCGGGGCGGCGTCCTTCGTCCTTGCCACCGCGCCGGGGCTGGCTGCGTTCGGTGGCATCTGCCGGGCGATCCGCTGATCGGTACCCCCCCTCGAACCGGACGTCTATGACTATCCGGGGCAGGTGCTGTTCAACGCCCACGCCGGGCTGCTGTGGGCGCGGTTCACCACCGAGACACGCCGCACCCTCGCGGCTGTGGCGGGATTGTCCCGGCGTGAGGCTGCCAGGCAGGTGCGGATGGCCTTCGCGAAGGTCGCCGAGTTCCAGGCCCGGGGCGTGGTCCACTTCCACGCGATCGTCAGGCTCGACGGACCGGACGGCCTGCCCACCCCGCCGCCGACCTGGGCAACACTCCACGTGCTGGAAACCGCGATCCGCCGGGCGGTCCCCGTCGTCGCCGTCGCCACGCCAGCGGTCGTTGGCGGGCGTGTGTTGCGGTGGGGGCGGCAGGTCGACATCCAGCCGCTTCCCGCAGGGGATGTGGTGGTGGCCCGGTACGTGGCGAAGTACGCCACGAAGACCGCCGAGGCCGTCGGCGTCGACGTGCCACCGCTGTTCTGCCGCGCGTGCCGAGGCGACGGCCTGCGCCCCGGCGACGACGCGCGGCGCTGGTGCCGGGTCTGCTCGGGCACCGGCCGCCGTCCCGGCGTCAGCCTCGACCGGCTACCCGCGCACGGCCGCATGTTGGTGGAGACCTGCTGGCGGCTCGGCGGACTGCCCGACCTGCGAGGGCTGCGGCTGCGCCGGTGGGCGCACCAGCTCGGCTACCGGGGCCACGTCACCAGCAAGTCACTGGCCTACTCGACCACCTTCGCCGCGCTGCGCGGTGAGCGGCGCCGGTGGCGGCTGACCCGCCACGCCGAGGCTGTCGGTGTCGACCCGACCACCGACCTGCTCACCGTCGGGGACTGGCGCTACACCGGCCAACTCGGGGAGTGCCAATGAGCAGCCCCGACCTGTTGACCGTCACCGACGTGATGGCCCGGCTACAAGTCGGCCGGCACACCGTCTACGACCTCATCCGCTCCCGCCGGCTGCACTCCGTCCGCATCGGCCGCTGCCGCCGCATCCCCGCCCGGTCCCTGGCCGGCTACCTCGACTCACTGACCAAGGAGACCGATCATGGCCGGTAGAAAGGCCAACGGCGAAGGCACCATCTACCAGCGCGCCGACGGCCGCTGGTGCGGCGCCGGCTACGTCCTCACCGCCGACGGCACCCGCAAGCGCATCTACGTCTACGGCGCCACCCGCCGCCAGGCGGCCGACAAGCTCGCCGAGAAGCTGGCCGACTCGAACCGGGGCCTGGTCGTGGCCGCCGACCCGAATCTCACCGTCGGCGATTACCTGACCGCGTGGCTGACCGGCGTCGCCCGGCACCGGCTCCGCGCGACCACGTACGTCACGTATGAATCCCTGGTCCGCCGGTTCCTGATCCCCGGCCTCGGCGCCCGGAAACTCGGCACGCTGACGGTCCGGGACGTGCGGACGTTTCTCGACCGCCTTCCGAGCGTGTGCCAGTGCTGCGCGCAGGGCTGGGACGCCAAACGGGACCCGAACCATCTGGTCAAGGCACGCCGGCCGCGCTGCTGCGCGATCGGCAACTGCTGCCGCAAGCACATCCGCCCGGCGACAGTCCGCTACATCCGGGCAGTCCTCTCGGCCGCCCTCGCAGACGGCGTACGCGAAGACCTCCTCGGCCGTAACGTCGCCAGCTCGGTACGGCTGCCCACCCCGCGCAGCGACTTCCAACCCTTCACCGCCGGCGAGGCCCGCCGCTACCTCCTCGCCGCCGCCTACCACCGCCACGGGCCACTGTTCGAACTCGCCCTACGCACCGGGCTACGGCGAGGTGAACTGCTCGGCCTGCGCTGGGACGACATCGACCTCGACACCGGTCACCTGTACGTGCGACGCACCCTCGCCCGCACCCGAGGCGGCCCCACCTTTCAACCAGTCAAGACCCACCGCTCCGCACGACGCATCGTCCTTCCCCGCGACTGCGTCACCGCACTCAAGCGCTACCACACCCGGCAGGACATCGACCGACGTGAGGCCGCCGACGGGTGGACCGAAACAGGGCTCGTGTTCACCACCAGCACCGGCGGGCCGATGGACCCGGCCGCGGTCCACCGCCACCACCAGGCCATCTGCGAACTCGCCGACGTCCGCTACATCCGCTTCCACGATCTCCGGCACACCTGTGCCACGCTGCTACTCGAACAGGGCGTGGACCTGGTGACGATCAAGGACCTGCTCGGCCACGCACAGATCCACACCACCGCCGACATCTACTCCCACGTCCGGCTCCGCCTGCAACGCCACGCCATCGAATCCATGGACCAGGCGCTGCAACCCGACCAGCCCGACGACGACACCACCTCCGGCGACTGAACCCGACCACCGACAGAGCGCCCCGCTGGGATCACCGTCCCGGCGGGGCGCTCTCATGCCGGCTGCCGTCGGTCGGCTCGTAGGGCCAGGTGAAGAACCGCCGGTACAACGATCCTGACGTGGTGGCGGGCATGTCCACGCACGCTTCGACGAAGAACCGGGACAGGTAGAGCATCAGCGACACCCGCGCCCCGGCGAACTCGGCCAGCAGTTGACGTTTGCGGGTGAGGCAGGGCCACGCCTGCCCACACCCGGCGCAGGTCCAGGCCGGGCGAACCGGCAGGTGCATCGACATCGCTGCTCAACCCTCCGGGCACGTCGGTGGTCTACGGTGGGAGGGCCGGGCACGCACCCGGGTATGAAGAATGCCGATCTTCGTAACCGGTCCCGGCCCTCCCGGAACAGCACCAGCCAGGTCCGGACTCGATGCACGTCCCCGCTGGGCCTGCCACCAGGATCAGGGGAGAGAGATGACCATGGAAGCAGGCGAGGGTCTTCCCCCGTCTACACCCGACACCGCCGACTGCGGCGCGAAGCTGCGGGCCGCCCGCGAGGCCGCCGGGCACAGCCTCGCCGGCATGGCCGCGCTCACGCACTTCAGTAAGCCCTACCTCGGCCTCGTCGAAACCGGCCGCCGCCCTGCCACCCCCGACGTCGTCGAACGCTACGAACAGGTACTCGGCGTGCCGATCGGTACCCCAGCAGACCCGGTCCGGCTTACCCATGAATGGCTCATCGGCGGCCCACCTGTCCCTCGGCAGCTACGTGCCGGTCGTCGTATCGGCACCGGGCTCGTCGCATCGCTGGAATCCCGGCTGATCGAACTTCGGCACCTGGACGACACCGTCGGCAGCCGTACCCTGCTTCCCGTCATCCGCACCGAACTCGACCAGGCCGAACACCTCGCCCGCACCGCCTCCTACACCGACGTACTCGGCAAGCGGCTGTACACCGTGATCGGTGAACTGGCCCAACTCGCTGGCTGGGTCGCCAGCGACGCCGGCCGCTACCAGGACGCCCAACGGCTCTACCTGTCCGGCGTCACCGCCGCCGAATCGGCAGGAGACCGGGTACTGGGCGCGCAACTTCTCTCCAGCCTCGCCTACCAGATCACCAACATCGGCAAACGCGAAGACGCGCTGCTCATCGCCCGCTCCGCCGTCACCGGCGCACCCCATGCCAGTCCACTCGTCCGGGCGCTGCTGTTGGAACGCCTCGCCTGGGCCGCAGCCCGCCTACGCGACACCGACACCACCCGCCGCACCCTCGACGCCGTCAACGACGCCTACGACCAACGCACCGACGGCATCGCCGAACCCGAATGGGTCTACTGGCTCAACCGGCCCGAGATCGACGTCATGGCCGCCCGCTGCCTCATCGAACTCGGCACCCCCGCCGCAGCCGAACCCCTCCTCACCCGAGCACTCGCCGGCTACAACCACGACCACGCCCGCGAAGTCGCCCTCTACCAAACCTGGCTCGCCGAAGGCCACGCCAGAGCAGGCGACCTCGACGCCGCCCGCGCCGTGCTCGCCCGCATCGACACCACCGCCATCGACGCCGGCTCCACACGCCTCCACCGCCGCATCGCCGCCGTGGATCGCCTCATCGACCGCCGCACAAAGAAGAAGAAACCCACCAACAGCACCAGACGACCTACCGAGTAGACGCCCCGGCTGACGGCTCGCTCAGCCCGGCGTACGCCCACGTTGCTGTCACGGCTGCGGTCAAAATCGCCACCAGTCGATGAGCGGTCGGCGGATCGTTGAGCGAAAGCCCAGCTCTCTGCCAAGATCGACGCCATGACGTCGCCGCAGCCGCCGTAACAACGCCACACGTACTATGTGATCGTCGGTGACACACCGGTCCTCGTCCACAACTGTGGTTCGAGTACTCAAAGCATGTATGAAAGCGCGACGAATGGGCGGGGTTCATCGGCGGCTGCTCGGTCCTATGCCAAGCACATGAATCGCTCGAACACTTCATTGTTCCCCGAAAGCTCGGGGCGTGACCGAGCAGATTTATCTGAGTACCTCGTGGCGGACCTGCTGACCAATCCGAAGGCCGCTCGGCAATCCTTCACTACCGACGAAGGAGTCGATGTAATCGACATCTGGCTCCCTGATATCGGAGCTCGCTGGACCCAAGATGGAAAGTTCGTCGGATTTCGAGAAGTTCCGGATATTCGAAAGGGCAGGCCGTGACGAGATTCCCTGCTGATGAGATGGACGTCTTGCGAAGAATCCAGGCTGACTTGGGTGGACTCGTCGAGCTGGTGGTTCTCGGGACGACGGCCAGCGACTGGATAAGTGCGATGACGGCGCTGTCTGAGGCGGGATTTGACGTCCAAATCTTCGATTCGAATGATTCCTCGCCTGTTTCTATGGATCCTGCGGTGTTTATGCACGGTGAGGATTCGCCGTACGTGTTGCGCATTCGTGTAGGTGATCAAGTCTGGACGGCATCCCTGCATGATCCAGCTATGATGAGCCTTCAGTGCGGGGTGGGAGAATTTCGAACAATTCAGGACGTGCAAGGAGTTAAGCGCCTCATGTCCGTCGTGAGCACCGCAATTGGAAAAGAATCGATCTTGATACCCGAGTCAGCCTATCCGGGCCAGCTTCGTCCATACCTAACCGTGCATCGGTCACTTCCGTAAGGTGTGCTGAGTGAGGCGCCATCAGGGGAATGTATTCCTTCGGTCGCCTCCGTGTAGCCTGACTTCCGTCATCGGAGGCCTTGGAGCCTATCCTTGCTCGTTCTCCTGAGCCTGCGGTGAGCAGTTCTAGAAATAGATGCAAGATTTCGTCGCGTCTTACTCCTGATTCCTTTCCCTGGAGCTGTTGAGCGGGAATCGAGGCTCGACTGTCTGTTGACGGCTTGGCATCGGTGGACGTGCGCGGGGGGTCGTAGGCCTGTGTCGGCTCCGCCTGAAAACCGGCGTTGACAGCCTGTAGCGCGTGCGCCCGGTCCCCGGCTTCGGCCGGGGCCATTCTTGATCCTGTAGAGCAGATTTGAGCCAGTTGGATCTTGGTCGAAGGCGTAGGTTAGCGCGCCCCCGCGCGGACAACCCACCTCCATCGGGATACCTCATCACCCCGGCCTACAACGATCACCAGCGAAGATCACGCCGACACGCCGAACCACAGTGGACAAACCTGGCCATTCAAGATCTGTACCCGACAACGCAATAGCCCTGACCTGCACCCCAACATGATCCACCATGGATTAACCACCGAATCACGAGACGTCCCTTAATGAGTTGTGCGACGACCACATGACCAAAACGATTGCCATTTACCGAATCAAAGGAAGACATCGGTAAGGCGCAGGAAGCTTCCACGCCTGAATCACGAACACACACTCCTCGGCAGACCGAAGCCTCCTCCACGAAGACGTTAACCTTCCACTTTTCAAGCCACTCCGCCCAAATCTCCCGGAGTAACATAGGGCGTAGGTTACGCCGTCACGCTTGCCGGAATGCAGCAGCTTTAAGCATTACGCGACGCGCGCCATCACGAGCAATTAATTCCCACCGCCAGAATCTTTGACGGGCCACAAGTCGCGCCCACCATCCAGGTATGCGTCTATTTTTGAGACGGTGACCGAGGTCGCCATGGCAATCATATTCAATGTCGGCGAGCTGATTTTGAGAGCCAACCTACCATCGGATTTTATGTCGACATCGACCAACATATTGACAGAAACACCGCGTATCGATATGTCACTTACTCCACCTAGGAGTAGCTCGACTTGAACAACGTTATAACCATTGCGACGCCACTTAACGGGAGGATTGGAGGGATAAGTCGGAAGGTCCAGCCTGAGTCGAAGCGTTGGCCCCTCACGGTCAATTTCGACCCCATGCAAACCGACCCCCACCAAGGGCGGAGTCTCCGCTCCAAAAATCTCCCTAAGTCCTTGAGGATTCGTTACGAGGTCGAGCCAACCCATGTTCACCTACTAATACTCGTAGTGCTGAGCAGTGCCAGGCACCTTACCAGTCCGAGTGTTGGCCCACGGCCGCACGTTGAGGTGTCGGCCTTGGTCACCGACGCCCCCCTCTCCGAATTGATGCCCGAAGGAATGGTCCTGGATGACGACTCGGTCCCCGCCTCCTCGCTCGAAAATGTACTCCCGAGTCATGACCGGCCGACCGCGTTCGTTCATTATCTGCGCGCCACTACGGTCAGTCATCGGCACAGAGCGGATATCCGTGGGCTGTTGGCTCATTGGTATACCAAGGTCTCGCTTGGCTTCACGGAAGGCAGCATTCCTACTTGGCAAGGTCTTATGGCTCGGAACACTACCGCCACAGTTGTGCACCAAGACAGGAGTATTGCCAGCGATCACATAGTATGTGTGGATGTCGGCGACGGTCAGGTCGTGCATTTGTTCGTCGCCACGGTGGTTGCGGACGGCTTCGACCGTGACTTCGGTCCCGTCGGTGGTCGCGAGTTGTTCGCCGGAGCGGAGTTCGGCCGCGTTGATCCATTCCGCCCGGGTCTGGCTCCAGAAGGGGTGGTGTTGGGTGGTTTCGAGGGTGGTGCTGGAGTCGTCGCTTAGGCGTACGTCGAGGTCGGTGAGGTCGGTGTCTTGGTTGGTGTGGGTTTGGGTTACGGGTTTGGCTTCGTCGTTTCCGGTTTCGGGGTCGGTGGCGAGGACGAGGTCTCCGACTTTGACGTCGGCGATGGCTTTGGTGGTGCCGTTAGCCCTTGATTCCGAAGCGAGCGCCGGCGGCGATGCCTCCTGCGCCGATTCCTGCTTCCGTGCCGGAAGCTACGGCTGCCTCGATGTTTCCCTCGGCTAGGGCCTGTGTCGAAGTCGGTCACAGCCAGTCGTTGATCGCGGCGATGTGCACGGTGGCTTCGTAGCGGACGGCGAGTTTGTCGAATCGGGTAGCCACGGCGCGGTGGCGTTTGAGGCGGTTGATGCCGCATTCCACGGCGTGACGCTGCTTGTACAGCTGCGGGTCGAAGGCCGGTGGCCGGCCGCCCTTCGACCCCTTCTTACGCCGGTTGGCGTCTTGGTCGGCCTTCGAAGGGATCGTCGCGGCGATCCCGCGTCGGCGCAGGTAGGCACGGTTGGCCTTCGACGTGTACGCCTTGTCAGCGAGGACCCGGTCCGGGCAGGTGCGCGGCCGACCGGCACCCAGGCGAGGCACCCGAATGCCGTCGAGCACCGCGACGAACTGGGGACTGTCCCCGCGCTGCCCGGCGGTCAACACGATCGACAACGGCTTCTGCCCCTGCTCACACGCCAGGTGCACCTTCGTGGTCAGCCCGCCCCGCGACCGGCCGAGCGCGTGATCGGTCGGCTCGACCACGACGCCGCCCGGCGGCTCGGCCTGCAGATCCCCCTTTTACGCGCCCCGGCGGCGTGCTGATGAGCCCGGGCAACAGTCGAGTCCACCGACACATCCCAGACGACGCGTCCGGCTCTGTCAGCCACCGCCTGCAACGCGGTCAGGATCTTCGCCCAGGTCCCATCCCGCTGCCAACGCCGAAACAGCGCGTACACCGCGGCCCAGGATCCGTAGCACTCCGGGACGTCCCGCCACGGGGCGCCGGCCCGTGTCCGCCACCGGATCCCATCAATGAGCTGCCGTTTCGTCCATGTCGACGGCCGACCTGGCCTACGCCCCACAGGCAGCAACGGCTCCAGCGCCACCCACTGTGCGTCGGTCAGGTCGTGCCGCCTCGCCACCGCTAGGGTGTCCACGAGGTCTCCGGTGTTCGGGTTCTGCTTGGTCGCTGAACCAGATACCGGAGACCTCGCTACATCTCGAACACCGACACGCGAAGATCCTCAAACCGGCAGCTCAAGCCCTGGCACCGACTTCGACACAGGCCCTAGCTTGATCTTTAACCTGTGGTCGGCTTGTATCGACCCTGGCTGATCATGGCCGCAGCCCTTGGTTGATCATTCTTCTTGTCGAGGGAAGAAGGTCAGGGCCAAGGGCTGCGGGATGATCAGTGTGCATGACGTCGGGCGCGCAGGCGCGGTGGGGGACCTCGGGATGTTCCGTACGGAGTTGCATCGGTGTCTGACTGCCAGGGCTGATGCGTTGTTCGAGTTGGCTGATGCGGTGTTGTGTGCGGACGGGCCGGTA
>NZ_JBNCLE010000027.1:0-54417 GCF_049844495.1 Micromonospora sp. DT48 | reverse complement strand
GTACCTGGAAGCCCGCCACCGCGCCCACGCCCGAGTGGAGGACCGCATCCGCACCGGCAAGGACACCGGCTTCGGCCACTTCCCCTCCCGCGTCTTCGCGATCAACCAGGCGTGGCTGGAACTCGCGCTGACCGGCATCGACCTGCTCGCCTGGACCCAGCACCTGCTCCTCGACCGCGAACTCGCCGCCGCCGAACCGAAGAAGCTGCGCTACCAACTGTTACACGTCGCCGCCCGGATCACCCGCTCGGCCAGACGCACCCGGCTACGCATCGCCGAAGGCTGGCCCTGGACCACCGACCTCGTCACTGCCTTCAGTCGTCTCGCCGCGCTACCACAACCGGTCACCTGACACGCGACCCCACAGCCCGACGAGCAACCCGGAGGACCCCGGCCACCGCGTCGGGCCATCGGCACGCCCGCGAAACCCAACCCCAAACCGAGAAGATCAACTGCCCAGATCACGGCCTTGATCAACAGCTAGCGAAAGACCGAGGCTAGGCTTCGAATGGCGGGTCTGCGCCCCTCGGCCACGCAGCACCCATAGGCCAGATTAGAAGGCATCAGAGCAAATTCTCGTGGCGTCGCGGTCGTTGTGTTTAGGGCTACGCCGCGCTGTCGTTGCGGGGGATGAGGTCGGCGGCGGCGTCGGCGGTGCCGCGTTCGAGTTCGATAATCACGCTGGTATATGTGTCGGAGGTGGGGCCGATGGTGGAGTGGCCGAGGGTTTCGCGGACTTCTTCATGTCGGCGCCGCCGTGGCGCAGGTAGGTGGCGGCGCAGTGGCGCAGGTCGTGTAGCCGTACGGGGCGGCAGCCCGGCCTTGGCGATGAGGTGGTCGAAGCGGTCGCTGGATGGTTTGGGGATGCCACGGCTCGCCATCGGGGCGGACGAAGAACAAACCGCTGTCGGGCCATTCGTCGCCGCTGACGGCCTGCCAGCGCTGGCGCATCTCGAGGTGGTCGCGGAGGACAAGATGGTTTTCGGACCGAGGGGATTACTCGGTCCCCGGCGTCGCTTGTGACGTGGCGAGCGACGGGTGTGTAGCCGACGGTGGTGATCTGTCGGACCACAGTGAGGTAACCGGTCGAGGAAGCCTCCGGCCCTGCGCAGGCATCCACACCGTCACCGGGCTGGGGCGCTGCCCTGTGGCCTGCCAGTGCTCAACCGCTTTGGCGGTCCATATCCGTGCCTTGGCGCGGCGGGCGGTGGGAAGTTCGATGCCGAGGGCGGGGCTGGTGGGGATCAGTTTGGCTCGGACGACAGCGTCGTTGAGGGCCTTGCGTAGGGTGGCGTAGAGGCGTTGGATACTGGCCGCTTTCATCGGCCGCACGCCCCTGACCGTCGCCCGTGTCGCGGGGTCGGCGCTGCCGTGGGCGGGGCGGATGGCGTCGTGAGGATGCCGGCGACGGGCATCTTGTAGCGGGTGCCGACGCGGATGACGAGCGGGGAAGTCGCCGGTGCGGGCGAGTTCGTAGGACAGGGCCCGGCCCAGGCCGAAGACACGGCCGGCGGTGGGTAGGTCGGTGATCGCGCCGAGCGCGGGGATGCGCTCCGGTCCACACCCCGGCGCCGCTGGCCAGGTTGCTGGGCGCTCCTGTGGGGTCGATGTCGTGGCTGGTCACGGTGAGTACTCCGAATCGTCGATGCTGGAAGCAGAGTGAGATCAGGTTGGTCAGGTGCGGGTCTCGCTCGCGGCGGCCGTCACACGTGCTGCCGTGAGGCGGTACGTGTGACGGCGTCCTTGCGCAGCGTTGGTAGGTTGCGCTGGTGAGTCACGTTCGGGCGGCGCTCTACCTCGACTTCGACAATGTGTTCGGCGGCCTCTACAAGTTGGATCCGGACGTGGCGGTCCATTTCGCCGAGGACCCAGCAGGGTGGTTGCGCCGGCTGGCGACGACGGCCACGACGGATGGCGCGCGGCGTTGGCTGGTCCTGCGCTGCTACCTGAACCCCGCAGGCTGGGTGTACCGCACAGACCAGGGTGGGGAGCAGACGCGGTTGTTCTTCTCGAAGTTCCGGCCATCGTTCGTCCGTGCCGGCTTCGACGTGATCGACTGCCCTCGCTACAGCAGCACAAAGAACGCGGCCGACATCAGGATCGTCGTCGACGCCGTTGACGCGCTGTCCGCCGACACCCGGTACGACGAGTTCGTCATCGCCTCCGGCGACTCCGACATGACACCGCTGCTGCAACGCCTACGCCGCTCCGACCGGCGAACCATGATCGTCTCACCGGCCGACGCGGCCGAGGCCTTCACCGCGATCGCCGACCAGGTTCTCGACAGCCAGCACCTGTTGGGCTTGGTACAGGGCGAGTCGGTCGACCTTGACGATGAGCCCGACAGCGAGGTGGACGACGGGTTCGCCGAGCGTGTGGTCGCTGTCGACGGTGACACCCCTGCCGTCGGCCAAAGCGAGGCGTACGAGGCTTTCCGGTCGATCGTGACCCAGGAGTACGCCACGGCGACCGAGCCGCTGAACATGGCTTCGCTCGCTTCCCGGCTGCGGACGCAGCTCGGTCCGTCGGTCAGCGACAGCAACTGGTTCGGCTTCGGCACTTTCGCCCGCGCTTTGGCGAGCCTGACGTTGCCGAACCTGCGGATGTCGCAGCATCTGCTCTGGGACACCAGCCGCCATCCGGCTCCGGAGACTGTCACCGCGACGCCGCCCCGAGTCGCTCTGCCGAATCCCGTCGAGCGTCTGAGCGACCAGCTCGATCTGCCGCGAATGCCGCAACCTTGGTGGCCGGCGATCTACCGGACACTCGCCGAGTACGCCCAGTCGCAGCGGTTCAACTGGACCCAGTGCACCAGCTGGGCCCGTGACCATCTTCGGGAGCAGGGGCTGCCGGTCAGCCGCAACGCGGTCGGGTTCGTCGTTCGGGGCACGTCGTTCGGCGGTTGCCCATTGCACCGTCAACCCCCACCGACAGCCGACGAGATCGCAGCGGCGTTCATCGGCAACGTCCTCAGCCGCGCCCCCGACGCCGAGATCACTTTCTCCGACGAGGAGATCGCGACGGTCCACGCCTGGCTGGGCGCACCACCTGACAACGACGCCGAGCGGGTACGCGCGACGGAGGACCCTTCGTAGGGTGTTCCACCCGCGGCGACCGCTGGTCATGTGGACACCTCCCACCGGACGGGGCATAGCAGGATCCGCAACGCTGCGGCAGCCTGTTGGGGGACGACGCCGTTGCCGAGGATCCGTAGTGCGGCGGTGCGCGGCAGCCCGAGCCTTAGGGTTTTCGATCGTCCGGGTGAGATCATCTGGACTACCCAGAGGGGCCGGGTGTGGCTTGGCCCATGACGCCGTCCGGTGGCCTGAGTGGCATGGCCGCCCGGCTCCTTCTGGACGCCCTGGCCGCTGATTGAGAGCCGCGAGTCGTCGCTGTCTAAGGCTGTGCTGGCGGGGTGCTCCGTTGGGGACCGCCGATGTCGTTGTGGGGAGGAAAGGTTGGAACGGGCCTGGATCGGGATCGACGCCGGCAAGGCTGCGCATCATGCGACAGCCGTCGACGATCGCGGACGGGTGATCTGGTCGCAGCGGGTGGTCAACGACCAGGCAGCGATCGAGAACTTGATCGCCAAGGGACGAGACACCGCCCAGGAGCTGACCTGGGCGATCGATCTGGCAGGCAGCCCGGCCGCGCTTGCCATCGCGCTGCTGCTGTCGGCCGGGCAGCGCCTGGTGTACGTGCCCGGTAGGACAGTGCACCGCATGTCGGGCGCCTTCCGCGGCGAGGGCAAGACCGACGCGAAGGACGCCCGGATCATCGCCGAGATGGCTCGCATGCGCCGGGACCTGTCCGCGTTGACGGTCAAGCCGGAGCTGGTCGCCGAGCTGGCGGTCCTCACCGCGCACCGGGCCGATCTGACAACCGACTGGACGCGCACCATCACTCGCCTGCGTGACTACCTGACCGGCACTTTCCCGGCGCTGGAGAAGGCGTTCAACTTCGCCAAGCGGGGTCCGCTGACCCTGCTTAGCCTGTACCAGACGCCGGAGGCGATCCGGCAGGCAGGACGCGAGGAGATCACTGATCGGCTCAAGGGCCGCCGCGCCCGCAAGGCCACGGCCCTGGCGGAGAAGGCCTGGGCCGCAGCCACGGCCCAGACCGTCCAGCTGCCCGGGCAGAGGGCTACGGCCCGGCTGATCCAGCAGATGGCCGACTACCTGCTAGACCTGCACCGCCGGATCCGGGAACTCGACGCGGAAATCGCCGAGATGTTCAGTCAACACCCGCAGGCGCAGATCATTTTGAGCATGCCCGGGATGGGGCCCGTGCTCGGTGCGGAGTTTCTGGCCGTCATCGGCGACACCCGCAACTTCCGCGACGCCGATCACCTCGCGGCCTTCGCCGGCCTGGCGCCGGTGCCACGCGAGTCCGGCCGCAGAGTCGGGATCATGCGCCGTCCCAAGCACTACAGCCGAACCCTGCGCCGGGTCTTCTATCTGTCGGCCCTGACCAGCCTCAAATTCGACGGTCCGAACCGCGAGTACTTCGACCGCAAGCGCGCCGAAGGCCGCAAGCCGCGTCAGGCGTTGATAGCCCTGGCCCGCAGACGGGTCGACGTGTTGTGGGCGCTGCTACGCGACAGCAGGTGCTTCCAGCCGGTCGCGCCAGCGCGTGCTGCCTAACGTCTGTCGGGTAAACCATGGGCGTTTCACCACCTAGCGATCCAGGATGGACGCGTGGAGCGCGACAAAGCTATCGCCCGGATGCACGAAGCCGCCGCGTTGTGGAGCGTCGGCCAGGTCACCGCAGCCGAGTTGGTCGACGCCGCCTGCGACCTGCTGGTCGCCGGCTTCGACGGACTCAACCTGGCCACGCTCGCTGGCGTTCACACTCGGCATGCCGACGAGGAAGTCCCCGAACTACTCGAAGCCGCGCTGAAGGACGTGGGGCTCAGCTACCACCCGCGCGGCAGCCACGCCGGGCAGGAAGCCGCGATCACGATCATGGCGTCGCGAGTCCTAGCCGGGCTTCTGCCTCCCCTGGACCTCGCGGTGTGGGCGCACTCCACCATCGGCCATTACAGGTTGGCACTCGCCGAACGCCTCGTCGAACTCGACGACGTTTACGACACCCTCGAGTACACCGACATGACCGAGCAGGACATCAACGACGAGATCCTCGCGGAAGCCCGGCGGATCGTCGGACGACCGGAACCAACGTCGAGCCGACGGCGCCGCCCTTGACTCCGTGATTGAGATGCCACTCGACGAACGGTGGGGCGAGGACAGGCTTGCCGTGTGTGCCGACCTGTGTGGGCGTGGGTGCGGGCCGGCCGATGAGCAGTTCCCAGCGGGCGACGGCGGCGGCGTAGACGCCCCACCGCCGCTCGTCGGGGTGTCCCAGGTCGCCGGTGAGGTCGGCGACGGTGGTGCGTAGGTCGGTGCCGCCGTCGCCGTGTCGTCCGGGACCGCGCGCGTCGGACGCGCGTGGGGTTGGCAGGGTACGCCCGGGTACCCGCACCGCCGCCGATGGCAGGGTCAAATCCCCGTGTGAGCCGCGTTGTCCTGGGCAGCCTTTCGTGCCGTCGGTGGCTTTCGGGGTGGGCAGCAGCACCTGCGACAGTGGCGGGCGGAACCCGGCGCCGGCCCGTCGCCCCGCGGTGCCGGTGTCGCTGGCGCGCGGGGTCGGCAGCAGGGGGCCGGGAATGCCCATAGCGGAGTGACCGCTGGCCGCCGCCGACGGCGGTGGGGCCTGGGATTTCGGGGGTTTCCCGCCGTGGTGGGGCCGGTAGCCGTGGACGGCTGATTCGAGGGTTGGTTTCCAGGTGTCGCGGTGGGTGCCGCTCATGTAGCCGGTGCCGCCTCCGGCGGTCGGGGTGGGCAGGAGTCGCCCGGTGACGCCGGCCAGGCTTGGCCGGCGTGCCGCGCCCGCCGACGGGGACCGGTTCGACCCGTAGGGCTGTGCGGTGGGTGTGGGGAGCAGGTGGTGGCGGGTGCCGCCCGGTTCGACGACGTCGGGTAAGCCGTGCTGGTGGCCGGGGCCTTTGCCGTCACGGGCGCAGGGAGTCGGCAACGTCCGCACCCTCTCGTTCGGTGGGGGTGGCCAGCAGGAACAGCCGGTCGCGTCGGTGGGCGGCGCCGATGTCGGATGCGCGTAGGCATAGCCAGCTCGTGTCGTACCCGATCTCGGCCAGGTCACGGTGGACGACGTCGAAGCCGCGCCGCAGGAGGGCGGCGACGTTCTCCACGAACAGCAGGCGAGGTCGAAGACCGCGAACGGCTGCGGCGACGTGTGTCCAGAGGCTGGAGTGCTCCCCGGTGATACCGGCCCTCTTGCCGGCGTTGCTGATGTCCTGGCAGGGGAATCCTGCGGTGAGGATGTCGACCGGTGCGACTCTGGTCCAGTCGACGGTGCGGATGTCGCCGAGGTTCGCGACGTCGGGCCAGTGGTGGCGCAGGACGATGGCGGCGTGTCGGTCGGTCTCGGCGTACCAGGCGAGATGGCCGCCGAGCACCAGCTCGACGGCCAGGTCGAGGCCTCCGTAGCCCGAGCAGACCGATCCGATCCGCGGTCCGGTGGTATGCGCACCGCTCACGCCACCTCCCCGCGGCCCGTGCCGGTCGGAGCCGAGTTCGGGGCGTCGTGGGGGCACGTCCACGGCCCGCACCCCGGCGTGTCCGCCGGCTGCGGACGTGGGCGCAGCACCACCTCGTCGAGAGGCACCCGCTGCCGGTGCAGGAAGAACTGCCCGCGTAGCGGATGCCCGGCCGCGTTGGCTCGCGCGGAGCCGTTACGGATCGCATGGTCGAACGCGACGGCGTCGGCCCACTCGGTCGGACTGTTCTCGCGAAGCGCGAGCCAGAAACCGTCGGCGTGGAACGGGCAACCCACACACGACGAGCGCGGGGTGTCCCCGAGACCCTGCTGGTGCAGGTAACGCAGGCAGTCCTCGCGTCGCCAACCGAGATCGAGCAGGGGGAAGACGTTGCGCATGTAGGCGACGTCGGCGTCGCGGGCGCGGCCGATCTCGTCCAGGCTGATCCCGATCGCGATGTCCGCCCGTACGCCGGCCGGTACCCGGGCCGGGTGTGGGTAGCCGAGCCGCCGCCGAACCTCGACCTTGATGGGTTTGATCTTGTATTCGCCTGTGCACTGTCGCCGGGCCATGCCCCGCTCGCCGTTCGGTCCGAGCGTGTACAGGGGCATGCTGGCGAATCGGTGCTTCGGGTCGAGAGCGTCAGCCCGGATGTCACCGGAACGGACGCGCACGATCTCGATGCCGACCTCGTCGGCGACCTCCATCAGCCGGTCCAGATGCCGGTAGACCACAACCGGCTCCCACGAGGTGTCGGCGAAGATCGCCGCGTCGAACCCAGGAATGTCGCCCTGGGCCGCCAACAGCAGAAGCGTCGAGCTCTGCACCCCGGCGCCGAGCGACAGCAGTCGAGTCGTCGGTGCGGTCATCGGGCCTCACCCTCCCCCGAGGGCTGGGGGAGCGGCTTGGCCAGGACGATGACGTCTTCGTGGGCGATCAGGTGCATCGGTACCCCAGCGGCCCTCGCCTTGCGTACGGCGGAGAGTTGGAAGAAGCTCGGCCGGGCGATCAGCCGGCCGCCGCGGACGGCGGCGAGCAGCGCCACGCACCGCTCGATCGGGACGAGGCCGGCCGCGGTCCCGGCGCCGATGACCGCGGACGGCAGGTCGACCAGTTCGCCGCGTTTGCGCCACGGCCGGGCGGTGACCACGACGATCCCGCCGGGGGTGAGCAGGGCGGCGCAACCGGCGAGGATCTCGGCGAATCCCTCGGCGAGGCCGGGCAGGTCCCGGTAGGCGAGGTTGCCCTTGTCGGTGCCGTCGTTGTAGGTGTTGTCGGACTTCTGGACCCCGGCACCGGCCTGCGGGCGGACCAGGCCGTGCACCGTCGGCCCGTACGGCGGCGAGGTCACCACCAGCGACACCCGCCCGGCCAGCGCGGCCGGCAACAGGCTGGTGATGCGGGTAGCGTCACCGCGTACCACCGACGCCCGCCCGGTCGCCCCCTGGGTGTGGGCGTGGGCGATGTTGGCATCGGCGATGTCGCTCCACGTGCTCTCGTACTCGACACCAATGGCGTCCCGGCCGAGATGCGCGGCCTCGACCAGGGTGGTGCCGATGCCGCACATCGGGTCGAGCACGAGGTCGCCGGGTGAGGTGTAGGAGTCGATGGCGTGCGCGGCGATCGCCGGCAGCATCCGCGCCGGGTGCCGGACCGAGTCCGGCACGTACCGGCCGCGGCGCTGCACCGGCCCCGTCGACTGGGCGGTCGCCCACACCGACAGGCCCTGCGGACCGGGAGCGGCCCGGCGGTGCCCGTGGTGGCTGGCACTCGTGGCGGAGGCAATCGTGGGCCGGTTGGTGGAGTCGTTGTCGTCCGGGTCGGGTGCGGCGATCGGGGCGATGGGCCTAGGCACGGGCGTCACCACCCCGTCGGCGCCGCGGCGTGGGCGGCTGGGTCTGGCTGAACACGAAACAGTCGGCGTGCACCCGCAGATGCGCGACCGCCCACCGCTGGCCGTCCTCGCCAGCGGCGAGGGCGAGCAGTTCCTCGTCGCTGGCGAAGTAGGTGAACTGGTCGCCGTCGGCCTCGGCGTCGACGGCGACGATGTGCTGCAGGTAGCCGAGCCCGGCGGCGGAAGCCGCCGCGACCAGGGGACGGAAGTCCTCCGGAGTGGTAGGCGTGCCGACCGGAGTGCCGACCACCAGGACCAGGCAGCCGCCCGGGCGCAGCAGCCGCGCGCACGCGGCGAGCAGCCAGGCCAGGCGGACACGGTTGGACACTTCGCCGGAACGGTCCAGGGGCCAGCAGGCGACCACCAGGCTAGTGACGCCGGCGACGCTGGCGTCCGCGTCCGGGGGCAGGGCGGGGACCGGCGGGATGGTCGGGTCGGTGAGGTCGTCACCGAACCAGACGGCCAGGTCGAGCGGTTCCGGCCCGTCCAGGCCGGCCCCGATCGCCTCATCGAGGCCGGTGTCGATCTCGACGTCGGGCAGCGGCGTGGCCGGGCCGATGATCAGCGAGGCCGTATCGGTGAACCACGCCGTGTGGTGCCGGCGTTGTCCGCGCTGGCAGGCGGCGGTCAAGGCGTGGCCGTCGGTGAGGTCGACGACCGCCTCGCCGGGCCGGCTGTACGCGCAGATCAGTCGGTAGGCCAGGCGGGCGGGAACGCCGGTGGTGGGGTCGTCGCCGTCGCGGGCGGTACGCCACACGGTGATCGGCACCGGCGGGTCGCCGGCAACCAGATCGACCAGGAGAGTCGGGTCGGCGCCGTCGGTCTGGGCCGGGTCGCCGTGGGGCTGCGGGGTGTGCGGTGTGGATCGACTCATGCGATGTCGGCTCCGCGCCGCGCCGTGATGCGCTGACACCCACCAACCGGGGTCTGTCAGACCTGGCGAACACCCCGGACTCTGACAAGCGTCCTCGGTGTCTGACAAGGCGCCCGCAAGGCCATGACAGCTCGGTTTGGGTCCTGATACCTGGCTGACGTGCCGAGCGCACCGGCGGGCGACGGCAAGGACCTCAGCGACCCGCACTGTCAGATCCGCCGGAGTCTCTCTCGCGGCGCCGGACCGGTCGTCACGCTCTGTATCGCGGTGACGGAGCGGCGGAAGGCGTCGGCAGGCTCGGACACCGTGTGGCCGCCGGATGTCGCGGCGACGCTGGCACCTGCCGATGGGCGGGCGCCGGGTGGCGGGCGCGGCAGTTCGGTATTGCCGCGGCACCTCCGGCAGTTCGACACCTGGCAGTCTGTGGGCACTTTCCGGCGACTCGACAGCACCGCGGCAGTCCCGGCCGTCCGGCAGTGCCGTGTCGCAGTTCGGCAGTTCGGCTCACATCCCCCGGCGGTGCGCCCGGCCGCCCAGCGGCGACGCGCCGCTGGCGTCGGTCGCGGCGCTGGAGGCCGGGCTATGTCCATCGCTCCGGTCGCCCGAGCAGCACGTGAACGCCGCCGCGCGAAGGCGCCGGGCGAGCAGCTCGGCGCGTGTCCGCCGTCCACCGCTACTACGACCGGAGCAACTACGCCCGCGACGGAACCTCGGATGGCAGGACCGTTGTTCTATCGGGAAGAGGGTTTGTCAGAGCCTTGTCAGATCGCGGTTTCGGATCACGGTGAGCTTCCCGCAGCGTTGTCAGCTTTCCCACGCCCATCGCACGGGTCGGCCCTGTCCAGGATCGGCGGTGGAGGACGATCAGGCTACGGCGAGCCCGACAAGGCAGCTCACGACCCTCACTGCACTCTGCAAGGATTCCTGACAATCGATTCCTTGTCATATTTTCATTCCTGACAGTCCAAGCCTTGTCAGATTGGGTGAGCGTTTCGCGCGGACAGCTATTTCCCCCGTTGACCTGCTTCGTCAGGCCGTTGTGAGGGGGCTGTGGCGCACTGGGTGCTGTTCGCCGTTCTTGCGGCACATCCCTGCTGCCTTTGGTTTGGAGCCCCATCCCATGAGCGAGTCCGACCTTCGTGACGACTGGCCGGCGTCCGCGCTGCGGGCCGCCGACAAGGCGTTCGCGGCGCTGACCGTCGACCCGGCGCCACTGACCCTCGACTGTGCCGCGCTCACCCGTGCCGGCACGCCCGGCACCACCGGCTCGGCAGGCGCCGGCACTACCGTGTCCGGCACTCGCGGCACCGCCGATTCCGGCACTGCCGAGTGCGGCACGTCCGTGTCCGCAGGCGGCGTCACAGCCGCTGCCGGATGCGCCGGCACCACCGCCGGTGATCTCGGCGCGTCGGCACCTGCCGGCATCGATCTTGATTTGCCGTTCGGCGAGGTTCCGTTGCCGGTACTGCGGGACTGGCTGATGGCGCATCCGAGCGCGTACGCCGCCCGTGACGCTGTGTGGCGGGAGCTGATCCGCCGCGCCCGGCAGGGCAGACCGGAGTGGGTGATCGCCGCCGTCGGGATGGCCATGCCGGCACTCGTGGCCATGGCCGGCAGCCTCGCCGCCGGATACCACGGCGACCCGGCCGACATCGACGCGGAGATCCTCACCGGATTCCTGGAGGGCCTGCGCGGCGGCGTGGACCCCGGCCGCGACGCCCCGCACGCCAGCCTGTGCTTCGCCGCGTGGCGCGCCGGGCGGGACCTGCGCCTGGCCCAGCGCGAGTACCCTCTCGTCGACGACATCGAGCACGCCGCCGAGTCCCGCCTGCCGCGTCACCCGTACGGGCACGTCGACCTGCTGGTGTACCGGGCCGAGGCTCTCGGGGTCATCGACGGCGAGGACGTCGAGCCGTACATCGCGATCCGCCTCGCCCGGCGCACTCCCGCCTTGGTCGCCGAGACCCTGGATGTCGAAGTGGATGTGCTGCGGATGCGCCTCAACCGGGCCGACGCCCGGCTGGCGTGGGCGCTCGACGTCGGCCTGCTCACCGGGCCGCTGTCCCCGCGGCTGCGCGACGAGTTGACCCGGCGCCACGACATCCGCGCCAAGATCCGGGCCGGTAGGGCAGCCGCGCGCCACCGAGTGGGCTCTGCCGCCGCGGCGGCCTGACGACGCATTCCCCCTGCTCGGGCCCGGCGTGACCATCGCGCCGGGCCCGAACCATGCCCACCACCCGGCGCCGCTGTCACCACGAAGCCGCTGTGTCGGGCAACAGGCGCCGCGGACGCGGCCGACTGCCTGAGCGGGCCGCCGAACGCGGGAGCCGACGAGAGTGACAAAGCATTCGACAGGCACAAGCGCAGCGCCGGTTCTCGCCCGCGCCGGGTAGACACCCATCGCCCTCGATATGCCGGTGCGCCTGCCCTGTGAGAATCGCGGGTGCCCTGTCAGGTCTCTGGGTGTTCGCCATGTCTGACAAAGCCCGGTTGGTGGGTGCAGATGTTTCCCGCCGGCGCCATCGATGGCCCGGGCCCCGGGGGATGCTGCCCGCCGTCGGGCTAGTGGGAGGCACGCGCGTGTCGTGTGCCCCGGGTGCCGCGCCCCTTTTGATGCGCTGACACCACATCGAAGCCGCCAAACCCATGAGGGAGGACGTGCTCCTCCCGGGGATTCTCCACGCGGTACGCCCGTTCACCTCCCGCCACGCCCGGCGGCGGTTCCTACCCGTCTTCCGCTAGTCGCCCCAGCGCGCACCGTTTGCAGGTGCGGCGCGGGGCGGGAGGTGAGAGTCCCAATGTCTCGCACGCGACTTCCGCGCGCCCGCACGTTCCTGTCCGGCCGCGCCGTTACCCGGCGCCGCACTCCGCGCCGGGCCGGCGCCGTCGCCGTCGCCGTACATATGGCCACCGTCGCGATCCTGGTCGCCGTGCCCTCCGCCGCGTTCGCGGACCCGGGCACCCCGGTCTATCTCGCGGCCAACTCGTTGCCGCAGGTCATCGCGAACATCCAGGCATGGATCATGGGGATCCTGGGCGCGGTGGCCACGCTGTTCCTGGTCCTGGCCGGGGTCTACTACGCCACCGCGGGCGGTGACCCCGCCCAGGTCGACAAGGCCAAGGCCGCCTTGAAGAACGCGCTGGTGGGCTACGGCCTGGCGGTGCTCGCGCCGGTGCTGCTGCAAATCGTCAGAGGCATCGTCGGGGGCTGAGGCATGGGCTTGCTGTTCCCGGTCGCCAACATCCTCGACACGGTCATGCGGTGGGTCGCCGCGGCGATCCTCGCGTGCTTCGACGCGGTCCTCGGCGCGATCGCGAGATTCCTGTTGATCACACCTGACGTGACGGGCCTGCCGCAGGTGCAGGCCCTCACGGGCCGTGCCACCTGGATCGTGGACACGGTCTTCGTCCTCGCGTTCGTCACCGCCGGGATCCTGGTCATGGTTTCCGGCGGCGACGAGCGGTCCCGCTACACGATCAAGGACCTTGCGCCACGCCTGGTCGTGGGGTTCGTCAGCGCCCACTTCTCCCAGCTGCTGTGCGGCATGGCCATCGACGTGGCGAACGGCCTGACCGAGGCGTTGTCCGAACCCGGCCACAGCCCCGACGGGGCGTTCACCGCCGTCAACACGCACGTCCACGCCGCAGCCGAGGAAGGCTCGGGGTTGCCGGCGCTGCTGTTCGTGGTCATCGCGCTGCTCATCACGGTGCTGCTCGCTATGACCGCGTTCAGCCTGATCGTGCGGCTGACCACCCTGCTGGTCCTCACGGCGGCGGCGCCGCTCGCTCTGGCCTGCCACGCGCTGCCGCAGACCGACGGCCTGGCCCGGTTGTGGTGGCGCGGCTACACCGGCTGCCTCGCCACGCCGGTGCTGCAGGCGCTGATGCTGCAGGCCGGGCAGTGGATGCTGCTCGACCCGCGGCACATGCTGCCCGCGCTGGGTCTGCCCGCCGAACCGGGACCGGTGCTGAACCTGTTCGTGGTCATGGTGCTGCTCTGGTACACGGTCAAGATCCCCGGCCTGGTCGGCCGGTACGTGTCCCAGTCCGGGCGCAACACCAGCTTCCTCGGCGCGGTCGTGCGCGTCGTGGTCGTCCAGCAACTGTCCAGGGCCGTTCCCGGCCTCGGCCGAGCGCGCGCGATGGCCCGATGACACCCGCGACGACGACGTGGTCCGCGCCCGCATGCCGACGGGCGCTTCATACTGCCTTCTCTGCGAGTGTTGTTTGGATTGCGGACGGTTCCGCCTTCAGTGGTTCTCGGCGAGAGTTGCCACGCCTGGAGGCCACTGCCCGGGTCGGCCGCCGTCGGCAAGCGGGGCCGGGGCGGGCAGGCGAGGGGCGCTGCGGTAGGCGTCGGCAGCCTACTGCGGCGGGCCATCCGCAGCGCTGACAGCGGCGATGTTGTCGAACAGTGCGATGTCGGCAGGTTGTAGTTGGTCGTAGTAAATGGGATCAGACCCCACTCGTCCTAGCGAAGTGACTCGACGAGGTTGAGGGCGGCCAGGTGACGCGACCCCGGCAGGCCCGGCAGCAGGACGTGTCGAACTCTTCCCCGGGCAACACCCGCCGATTTTGCTCTATGCCGACCGCGAAGCCCGGAGGTTGTTCCCCCGTGTCACTCTCGGCGGTAGCCCACTTTCGTTGGGCAACCCTTGGAGGTCGGACTGTCCTGATGCGACCATGAAGGGGCGGCACACCACTCTCCGGATCTTGCGAAAGACGTCACCCGATGAGCCCTTCCGCCGAATCCCTCGAAACCCTTCTTCACCGGCTCCGCAGCGATGACGGCCGCCACTGGGCAGGCGAGGCGCTCGCCATGGCCCGCGCCGAGGAGCCAGCCGCCGACAATGGGCAGAGCGGTGGCATTCTGCACCGGCCCAGCGGCAACCGCCGGACATCGCCGCGCGCCATGCGGGCACTGGCCGAGTTCTTGGCGGCCGGATCGGCCGACCTCGCCGAGGCTCGGGCCGAGGCGAGAGCCGGCGCTCGTCAGGCTTTCGGCTTCGTGGTGGTTCTGGGCACGGTGACGTTCCTGGTGACGCTGACCGCGTCGGTGCTCGCCGCCCTCAACTTCGCGGACGGGGCCTGGACCGCCGCCGGGTTCTCCGTGCCCTCGGCGCTCGTGACCGGGCTCTTCTATCGGCTCTACCGCGCCCAGAGCCGGCGCGCTGACGCCGTCCGTGACGATTTGCAAGCGCTGGAGAAGGCGCGAGTGTCCTTTCTGATGGCGTCGGGTATGTCTGACGGCCGCGCTCGGGACACGACGGTCGAGACGATCATCGCGGACCTCTCGTCCGGGCCGGAGAAGGGTCGATGACACCCTGGCTCTCCGTGTTGCGTACGGAGAACCTTGACGACATCGCCTTCGTCGATCCGGCCTCGATGAACATGCACTTCGGTGCCGGCCTGCTCAGCGAGCGGAACAGGGAAGTCAGCACCCAGGAAGGTGTCGGGGCGGTTCTTCCGGTGCCCGCCATGGCCCACGAGGTGGCCCACGTCTGGCAGGTGACTACCACCATGACAGGCATCCGGTGGTTCTGGGACGCGCATCTACAGATGCGGATGATGGCCGCGATGACCAGCGAGGCAAGCAAGGCCGCGGCAGGGATCGTCGGACCGCGGATTCTGGTCGACCCAATGGTGTACGAACACTCCTCGGGATTTCGCCGCTACTCCGACATCGTCAACGCCCTGACCGCGGTGAGCTGGTGCGCCGACGGCGGCCATCAATACCGGCCGGAGGAGTTGGAAAGCTTCTTCGGCGGGCCGCCGCGCGACGACCACGGCATGTCCGTCTACCCGGACGACCGGATCGGTGCGGCGGGACGCCTGCGCTTCTTCGACCTCGGCCAGGTACGCCGCGCGTCGGGTTCGGCCGCCAGTCATGTTCTGCTCGGGACGAAGCACCTGTTCGAGGGGCTGAGTGCCGCCGTCGAGGGGTTCCGGAACGTTGTCGAGCGGCCAGAACTCTCCCTGGCCGAGCGTCAGGAATTCCACACCCTGCGATTTCTGCCGTTCGAGCCGTACGGGATCGCGGCCGGGATGTACGCCGCCATTGCCCAGCATCGCCTCGGCGACCAGGCGCGAGCCACCGCGCTGGTGGAGATCATGGCCATCATCGACGCCGCCCTGAACATGGACGACTGGCTCGAAGTGCTGGTGCGGACCGGGGAAATCCCCGAGACCGGCGGCCGGTTCGCCTTCGACAACTACCTGAAGTTACTGGAAGCGCGGGCCGACGCAGGTTCCGCCATCGGGATCCGCGACGGATCGGCCGAAGAGACCCGCACCTTTCAGGAGACGCTTCTGCGCGCGGTCGGCGCGCCGATGACGAATCTTGCCGAACTGCCCGGCATCGCCGCCGCCGGAGTCGACCGGCTGTTCGACGAACTGCGGACCTGGTCACCCGTCCCACCGGGCATGCTTACCAACTGGCGGACGCTCTTCATGCAGAATCTCAGCACGCGCGAGGACATCGGCGGAGGCAGCCCCTTCTTCGAGATCGCCCGCGCGCCGCGCGAGGCGCTACGAGAGATCTTCAACCGGGTGCCGATGCGAAGCTGGGGACCGGCGCAGATCCACGAGGAGGAGGCGACAGGCCCCGTGCGCCAGGCGTTCCAGGCGCAGATGGTCTCCCACATGCGATCACTGCTCATGGAGTGGTCGTTCGGTCGCCGCCGGTGCGAGCATTTCGACGGCCCGTGCCGGCTGAGCGAACGGCCGGCGTGCGACGGCCTGACCGCGGACCTGAGCCCGAGCGGCACCCGCTGCCCCCGAGAGGCGATGACCGCGCACCTGATGGCGAACTTCAGCATCGTCGAAATTCCTGACTACTAGTGGGACCGTTGCGGCGGTCGGAGTCAGGCTGCCCGCCGCACCGCGAGGATGAGCAGGTACGGGGAGTCCCTGCTGGTGCCCTCGGGGCTGTCAGCGCTGGGCTGCCCGAGTCTGTTCCTCTTCAGATAAAGCCGGCACACAACCACGGTGGGGCTTCACCAAGGTCAAGCGGCAGGCAAGTCTGCCCTACAGCAGTTGGTGAGCAGGTGCGATCGGCTTCAGCCGGAACGAACCCGCGACCTTTTGCCGGTAGATCTCCTGCGTAGCGTCGTCCCAGAAAGCAGCAGCGTCCGCTGGGACCACGCCGAGCGGGGGCCTGCCCGAGGCGCAGCCAGTTGTAGACGGCATCGGCTGGGATAACCGGCGGCGGCCTGTTTGACGCTGACCTCGCCGTCTCGGACGGCGACGGTGCGCGGCCCTACCGGACATTCCCAGGTCGGCGTCGACCACGACGATCTGCTCGGCCAGCCACCCGAACTCGGCGGCGGTGCCGACCAGGCCGTACTGCCGCTGGGCCGACTCGGTGTTGAACCGCATCTGCGCCACCGTCGACTGCCGCACGTACACGATCGCCAGCCGCGACAGCTTCAGCTGCTGATCTTCGCCGTCGGGTTCACCGGCGGCTGGCCCGCTGCCGCGCAGCAACGACTCGACCATGTTCGCTACCGCCATCACCGCCTGGCGACGATCCCGCCCAGACATCTACTCCCGCTCCCCGACGGTCACCCCGTCATCCCACGAGTCGGCCGACTCCACCGACGGCGCCCCGGCAGGGGCGATCGCATCGACCAGCGACCGCCTCGCGGTCAAGCCACCGACCGCGAGGCGGTCGGTCGAGGCCGGCACGCCGCGGTCGGTCCACTCCTGAGCCACGGTGACCCGCCGCCTCCCTCAACCTCGCACACGACGAACAGCCCAGTGCGCTTGCGCTGCGAGAACAGCACGGCCAAGCGCTGAGCTTTCAATGGATGGAAAGGGTGAGTGATTATCAATGAGTCCGAAGAGTGCCTTGACTGACGAGCCGTATAGGGCAAGGGTTCCCGCCGACGTCGACGCACCGGACAAAGTTTTGTATGGCCTGACCTTCCGGCAGCTGGCGATCCTCGCCGTCGCCGCCGTGGTCTTCTACGGCGGCTGGCGGTCGCTGCACACCCTGCTGCCCGCCGCGCTGCTGATCGGTGCCGGCGTGGTGCTCGGCGGTCTGGTGTTCGGCCTGGCCGTCGGGCGCCGCGATGGGCTCCCGATGGACCAGTGGCTGCTCGCCTCGATCCGCCACCAGCGGGCGCCGAAGGCGTTGTCGACCACCGACACGACCAGCCGCCTCCCCGACTGGGTGGACGCCACGGCCGGGCGGATGCCGCTGCCCGCCCCGCTGCGGCTGCCGGCGACCGCGATCGCCGACGACGGCGAGATCGCCCTGCCCGCAGGGCCGGCGGCGATCGTCGCGGCCACCACCGTCAACCTCGCCCTGCGCACCCCCGGCGAGCAGCAGGCCCTGGTGGACACGTTCGGCCGCTGGCTCAACAGCCTGTCCACGCCGACACAGGTGGTGGTCTCCGCGCAGCCGGTCGACCTGGCCAGCCACGCCACCGGCCTGGAGGCGACCGCCCACCGGCTGCCGCACCCAGCGCTGGAGGCCGCCTGCGCCGACCACGCCCGCTTTCTCGATGACCTCGCGCACCGACGTGATCCGCTGCGCCGGCAGGTCCTCATCGTCACCCGCGCCCACACCGGCGGGCGGGGCGGGCACGCCGCCCGCCGCCGCGCCGACGACACGGCCCGGTCGCTGTCCGGGCTCGGGGTGACCACCCGAGCCCTGGACGGCGACGCCGCGACCGCCGCGATCGCGGCCTGCGCCGACCCGTACCGGCCGCCCCGCACCGGCGGCCTCGCCGCCCCCGACACCGTCATCACCGCGCCTGCGGCGAGCAGGCAGAAACCCCGAAGGGAATCATCATGAACTGGAGACTGCCCGGCCCGACGGCCCGAGGCCGTACGGTCGCTGCGGCGCTGCCCCCCACCGGAGGTGTGGCGGGGGTGGTGGCGCCGGCGTCGGTGGAGGTGACTCCCCGTTTCCTACGGGTTGGCGACGGGTACGCGGCCACCCTGGTGGTCACCGGGTATCCGGCCGAGGTCGGGCCGGGCTGGCTGGAGCCTTTGCTGGCCTGGCCGGGCCGGCTCGACCTCGCTCTGCACATTGACCCGCTGCCCGCAACGGTCGCCGCGTCCCGGCTGCGCACCCAGCGCGCCCGCCTCGAATCGTCCCGCCGGGCCGGCAGCGAGAAGGGCAAGCTGTCCGACCCGTACGTCGAGGCCGCCGCCGAGGACGCCGCCGACCTGGCCGAAAGGTTGGCCCGGGGCGCGGCGAAGCTGTTCCGCGTCGGCCTGTACCTGACGGTGCACGCCCGCACCGAGGCTGAGCTGTTGGAAGCGTGCGCGCAGGTGAAAGCCGCCGCCGCCTCCACGCTGCTGGAGGTGCAGCCGGCGACGTGGCGGCACCTGGCCGGCTGGACCACCACCCTGCCCCTCGCGACTGATTCGCTGCGGATGCCGCGCACCATGGACACCCAGGCCCTCGCCGCGGCGTTCCCCCTTGCCAGCCCTGATCTGCCGGCGCCGCTGCCGGGTGATCCGCCGGTCTGCGGCGGGGTGCTCTACGGCGTCAACCCCGCCTCCAACGGGATCGTCTGGTGGGACCGGTGGAGCCAGGAGAACTACAACAGCGTCGTCCTCGCGCGGTCGGGGGCCGGCAAGAGCTACTTCGTGAAGTTGGAGGTCCTGCGCAACCTGTACCAGGGCGTCCAGGTCGCCATCGTGGACCCCGAAGACGAATACTCGCGGCTCGCCGACACGGTCGGCGGCACCGTGGTCCGGCTCGGCATGCCCGGCGTGAAGATCAACCCTCTGGATCTGCCGGTCGGGGACCACCGCCCGGATGTGCTCACCCGCCGCGGCCTGTTCCTGCACACCGTCATCTCCGTGCTGGTCGGGCACCCGCCGCCGCCGGCGGAGCGGGCCGCACTGGACCGGGCCATTCTGGCCGTCTACCGACGGGCCGGCATCACCGCCGACCCGCACACCCACACCCGCCCGGCACCGCTATTGAGAGACCTGGTGGGTTGCCTGGAAGCCGACCCGGAGCCGGGCGCCACGCAGCTGGCTGCCCGACTGGCCCCGTGGGTGCACGGCAGCTTCGCCGACCTGTTCAACGGCCCCACCACCCACACCCCGATCGGACACCTCGTCGTGTGGAGCCTGCGGCACCTGCCCGACGAACTCCGCACCATCGGCACCCTGCTCGCCCTGGACCACATCTGGCGTCAGGTCGACCTACCCCGCAAGCCCCGGGCGGCGACACCGCCGGTGCGCCGCCTCGTCGTCGTGGACGAGGCGTGGCTGCTCATGCGCGACGGCGAGGGCGCGAGGTTCCTGTTCCGCATGTCGAAGGCCGGCCGTAAACGGTTCGCCGGCCTCACCGTCGTCACGCAGGACGTGGCGGACGTGCTGGGCACCGACCTGGGCCAGGCGGTGGTGTCCAACGCCGCCACGCAGGTCCTACTCAAGCAGGCCCCACAAGCGATCGACGCGGTCGGTGACGCGTTCGGCCTGACCGGCGGGGAACGGCGGCTCCTGCTCGCCGCCCGCCCTGGACAGGGGCTGCTCATCTGCGGCGTCGCCCGCACCGGTTTCGAGTCGATCAGCTCCGAGCAGGAACACGCCGTGTGCACCACGACCCCGGCCGAGCTGGCCGACCACGACGAGGAGGAACAGCTGTGAACCCGCCGATCGGCGCGCTGATCCGCACGCGCCTGTCGGTGCCCAGCCCCACGGCCGGGCCGGGCACCGACGTCATTACGCCACCTACCGGAGCAGGCGACGCCCTGGTCGACGTCGCCGTGTGGGCCGCACAGCGGCCGTGGCTGGCGGCTGTCGCCGCGGGTCTGCTCGCCGTCGGGATCGCAGCCCGCAACCTGGTCGAGACCTGGCGGCACCACCAGCACGCCCACGGCGCCCGCCTCGTGACGATCGCGCCGCCGCCCGAGGTGGATCCTCACAGCGCCGCCGCCCTGTGGGCGAACCTGGCCGGCGTGCTGACCCCGTCACGGCGGCGGCGCCTGCTCTGCGGCGCCCCGCACGTGGTGTGGCAGTACACCTGGTCCGGCCGGCAGCTGCTCATCTCGATCTGGGTGCCCGGCACTGTCCCACCCGGCGCGGTCGAGGCGGCGGTGCGGGCCGCGTGGCCCGGCTCGGCCACCACCACCGACCCCAACCCCCCACCGCCGATCCCACTCAACGCGCGGCCCGCCGCCGGCGGACACCTGCTGCCCGTACACCCCGAGTGGCTGCCCCTGGCCACCGACCACGACACCGACCCGCTGCGCCCGCTGATGTCCGCCGGGGCCCAGCTGAAACCCGGCGAGTACGCCTGCGTGCAGGTCCTCGCCCGCCCGGCCACCCCACGGCGAGCGGCACGCGCCCGCCGGGCGGCCGGGCGGCTGCGGGCCGGCAAGACCGCAGCCACGGCGGTCAACCCCGCCGCGCCGCTGCTGTGGCTGCTGGAGACGTTCCTGCCCGGCAGCGGCGGCACCAGCCGCCCCACCACGCCCGCCGCCCGGCGGGATCCCACCATCGACCGGGACGTGCGGGCGATCCTCGACAAGACCGCACACCCGCTGTGGGCCACCGGGATCCGGTACGCGGTCGCCGCCACCACCAGCCGGCGGCACGGCGCCGACCCGCGCGGCCGGCTGCGGGGCATCGCCGACACCCTCGCCTCGGCCTTCGCCATCCACACCGGCCGCAACCGACTCACCCACCGCACCCGCATCCGAACGCCGGTGACCGTCCTCGCCGGCCGGCGGCTCGGGCCGGGGTTTCTCACCAGCACCCCGGAACTCGCGGCCCTCGCGGCACTGCCGCGTGACCTGGCCGTGCCCGGCCTGGACCGGGCGCGGGCCGCCTCCATGCCGGCCCCGGTCGCCGTCCCCGGCGGCGGGCGTGGGGTGAAGATGCTCGGCGACGCCGAGATCGGCGGCCACAGCGTCGGGCTGTCGGTGCCGGACGCGAGGTATCACCTGCATGTGATCGGCTCCACCGGATCGGGCAAGACCACCCTGCTGGTCAACATGGCCCTCGACGACATCAAAGCCGGCCGGGGCACCGTCGTCATCGACCCGCACGGCGACCTCGTCCTGGACATCCTCGACCGGCTCCCCGCCACCGTCGCCGACCGCGTCGTCCTGTTCGACCCCGACCAGGACAACCCGCCAACGCTCAACCCGCTCGAGGGCGACGACCCGGACCTGGTCGTCGACAACCTCGTATCGATCTTCGGGAACATCTTCGCCAAAGCGTGGGGGCCGAGGATGGACGACGTCATGCGGGTGGCCTGCCTGACCCTGCTGCGCCACCACAACGTGACCCTGCAGCACATCCCCCCACTGCTCAACAGCCCGCAGTTCCGGTCCGCGATGACCGTGGACCTCGACGACCCGGCCGGGCTCAGCGGCTTCTGGCAGTGGTACGACAGCCTCAACGACAGCCTCCGCTCCCAGGTCATCGGCCCCGTCCTCGCCCGCCTGCGGGCCTTCCTGCTGCGGGACTTCGTCAAACGCACCATGCGCTACCCGAAGTCGAGCTTCGACATGGGGCGAGTGCTCGACGGCGGGGTGCTGCTCGTCCGCATCCCCAAGGGGGTGCTCGGGGAGGACACCAGCCGGCTGCTCGGCTCCCTCGTCCTCGCCCAGGTGTGGCAGGCCGCCACCGCCCGCGCCGGCGTCGCACCCGAGCGGCGCCGCGACGCCAGCCTCATCATCGACGAGGCGCAGAACTTCCTCACCCTGGCCAACTCGCTGGACACGATGCTCGCCGAAGCCCGCAAGTACCGGCTGTCCCTCGTACTCGCCCACCAGGACCTCGCCCAGTTTCCCCGAGACCTGCTCGCCGCCGCGTCGGCGAACGCCCGCAACAAGGTGTACTTCACGGTCGCGCCAGAGGACGCCCGGCAGCTCGCCCGGCACACCCTGCCCGAACTCGGCGAGCACGACCTCGCCCACCTCGACGCGTACACCGCCGCCGCGCGCCTGCTCGTCGACGGCCGCCAAACCCCGGCGTTCACCATGCGAACCCGGCCGCCGAGGCCGGTCGTCGGTGAGGCGACCGCGATCCGGCAGGCCGCCGCCGCTGCGGTGCCCGCCCAGGACACCAGCGCCGTCGACGAACTCGTCGAGCGACTCAGCCGCACACCCGACCAGCGGCGTGCCCGCCCGAAGTCCGGCCGCCCCTGACTGTCTCCGCCAGCATGGTGGCGTCATCAGGGTCGCGCACCGGCTCGCCACCGGGCTCGTCGCCCATCACAGGCGAGCACCTCCACCACGGTGCTGACCTGGGCTGTCAGTGCCGCACACACCCCCTGACAGACCCTGCCACCGGCCTCTCCCTCGCCAGACACCCCTCCCGATCGGGAGGGGAACCCCACCCTGCCTAGGAGCAACCGTCGTGTACTCCCGTGTTCCCTCCGCCTCCAGCAAACCGGACCCGCTCGCGGTCTTCGGTCGCATCGTCCCCCGCGACCACGCCCTGCTGGCCCTGCTGGCCGAGCACTACCTGCTGTCCACCGACCAGATCACCAACGCCTTCTTCGACAACCGACGCACCGCCCAACGCCGGCTCACGATCCTGCACCGCCTCGACGTGCTGCACCGCTTCGGCCGCAGCAGCCACACCGGCCGCTACGGCCCGCTGCTCTACACCCTCGGCCCCGTCGGGCTGCAACTCCACCCCACCGCCTACCACGACCCGACCGGCAGCGGCGGTAAGCCGCCGCGCAGCTCCCTGGAACGCGCCAAGCGGATCGCCGCCAGCGGACAGGTCAACCACCTGCTCGGCGTCAACCAGTTCTTCACCGACCTGATCGCCACCGCCCGCCGCACCGGCGGTGCCCAGTTGTCGCGCTGGTGGTCCGAACAGCACGCCACCACCGTCTACGCCCAAGCCGGCATACGCCCCGACGGCCACGGCGTGTGGACCGTCGGCGACACCTCCACCGGCTTCTTCCTCGAGCACGACAACGACACCGAAAACCTGGCCCGGGTCGTGGCCAAACTGCGCGGCTACGAACGCCTCACCACCTTCGGCCCCCGCTACCCCGTGCTGTTCTGGGTACCCAGCCCACGCCGCGAGGCCAGCCTCCTCGGCGTGCTCGCCGGACTGCGAACCGCCAGCCCGATCGCCACCGCCGTCCACGGCCCCGACCCCGCCGGCCGAGTGTGGACCCTCGTCTCCGACCCCACCCATCGCAGGCACCTCCACGAACTGCCCTGCGACCACGGACCTGACACCGTCACCAATCCACAGCGCTTCGATGACCCCGTTTCCGGTAGCGAGTGAACCCGCTTACGGCACCTCGTCATACTTCTTTCAGAACTGTGCCCGAAGCTTGTGCCGCACGTTTTCACTCAGGTCGAATTCACCACGGCGATCAGATAAATCGGTCAGCAACGCCTTGTCGAAGTCGCGGAATCGATGGCTTCCCATCTTCAAGTTCAGCCAGGGCCTCCGCAGTGGCAGACTTGCGGAATGCTGTCAGGACATTCATGACCACGGAGTCGATCTGTTCGGCAAGTTCGACAGGGTCCTCATACCCCGGCGTGACCTGTGGCTCGCGGCCGGTGGTCGCGCTGTAGACGATCACAGGCGACGGCCGGACCGCAGGTGAACTTCCCAGTTCGGCGAGGTCCCTGGGCGTCGGCCTGACCTGCGGTTTCCCGGCTGGCGGCACAACCGCCACCAGCTGCGAAACCGATGGCGGCGGCATTTCGACCTTCGCCACCGTCTGGTCAACAGTCTCCGGAGACAGGATCTCAATTCCGTCGGCTGCCCGAATGAGATGCCTGCTCTGCTGGCCGTCCATGCCGAACCGGCCAAGCCGCAACTTGGCCTTGGGCAACTCGCCGATGCGCTGCTGCTGGAGATCGGGCACGCCGTCCTTGGCTGAGTCGTACCAGTGCACCCTCAGCACAGACAGCTCCGAAATCCTCTCGGCCTGCCTGACAAGCGCGTCGATCAGCGGCGCGTAGCCGACGTGAACCCCGCTGCGCAGCGACGTCCCGGTCACTCGGACAGCTGCGGAACTAAGCATGTAGCCGGCATCCACGTAGAGGGAACACATAGACCTCATGGTTCCCAGGATGTCACCACCTTGGCTGATCGCGGAGACACGTCAGGGACTTCTTCTTTGTAGGCCATGAGTCGCCGTACACGCCGAACGCGGCCCCTCGGGTCTGGACGCGCACCACGCGCCGCATGACCACAATCGCTCGCTGGACGTACGATCCGACGGCAGATGCGGTCGGTGGCGCCGGTCGGTGAACGGGAGGCTTCTCACGGAAGCTGAGACGGGATACCTATCCTGGCCGGCACTTTGGCTGGCTGCGGCACAGCCCTCCGTTCGCCCTACTTCCTGTTCCAGACCGCATTCTGATCGGTGCTCGGGTCCTTCATGGTGAGGTTCGTGCCGTCGGCGCTCAGCGTTCCGTCCAACGAGTACTTAGTCATGCCGCAGTCGAACTCGAACCGGTACGCCCGATCGCCCTGACTCTTCGTGGCGCCGGTGCATGAGATGCCCACGCTGGCCGACAGCGAACCATCGTCCCGTACTGTCATCGTCCGCGAGCTGTTCTCCGCCATGACCCAGGTACCGGCGATCGGCGGTCTGTCATCACTTCCGCAACCAGTCGCGAATAGGGCCACACCGGATACCAGCCCAGCCAGCCTCCAGCGAAATTGCACGCTATCCCTCCCCTGTCGCGAGCCTAACGTCTGCAGGTAATAGGAACCAGACAGGGCAGCGGCAAGGCAAGCAGTTGCCCGCAGATGGCCGCCCACCCGGCAGAGGATTCCCGATCACCTCCCGAGCCTTCCTCAGCGGCCATCACGCGGATCCCGCCGGCCGAGTGTGGACCCTCGTCTCCGAACCCGGCTACCGGCGCTACCTGCATGAGCTGCCGTGCGACCACGGACCCGACACGGTCACCAACCCACAGCGCTTCGACGACCTCTAGACCCCCAGCAGGTCGACCCCGTCGGGCGATCGCGTGATGACCCGGACAGCGGGTGCTCCTATTCGCGTTCCTCGGTCCGCCCTTCCATCTGCGCCCGAGGTGGGACGGACGCGGGGCTGGGGAGCAGGCGCCCGGGCGGACGGCGGCTGGTGGTACGCGGGCGGCTTCGCGAGGAAGATTCCCCGCTGGTCACAAGAGCTGCGGTGAGTAGCGGCCCGTCGACGGTGCGGGAGTCGAGCGCGGCACCGATGTGTGCCGCAACCACCTCCAGGACCGACATCAGCCGCGAATGCGGCGAAGGACGTGTGGCGAGGTGAACCTCGACAGCGTCCCACCAGGGGTGTGGTGGTTGAGGCTTCGTGACGGTCATGCCGGGCTCGAAACGCTCGACGCGTCGACCGTCACGCCAGTGGGCGAAGCTGTTCATGCCGTCGGCGCCGCGCAGGACGCTGAGGGTCTCGGTGCCTTCGGACAGGGTGGTACATGTGCCGGACATGGCGCCGGTGATGCCGTGCTCCTCGAAACAGAACGACCACATGCCCAAGGAACCGGCGCGCAACATCGACCCTTCCTGCGCGGTCTCGGCGTACAAGGAGTTGGCCTCGTCGCGGTTGAGCAGGCGGGCGACTCGCGGGTCCGCGCCGTATCGCGCGAGCACATCTGGGGCCGTGATGGCCTGGGTGAATGTCACACACCACATGACCAGGCGTGGATCCTCGGCCCACGCCCACTGTCCGGCCGTCGTTTCACTCATGTACGTCTCCTGCGCTGTCCCACGGGGGCCGGGCGGGGCCGGAGGCTTCTTCGGGCCCCGCCCGGCCACGTCTTCGTCAGCTCACGGCGTGGACGTCGAACTTCTCGGTGTCGAGGACACGCTGGTTCCTCACGAAGGCACCGTACTTGCCTCCGGCGGAGGAGTTCGCGTCTACGTCAACATGGCCGCGCACGCACGGCTCGTTGAAGGTCACCGGCTTGTCCGCCCGAGCCTCGTAGAGCACCCACTGACCGTCCTCGTACAGCGGGAGGATGTCCGCGCACAGCCGGCCGTCCGTTCCTCCCTCATACGTGCCGGCGAAGGGGAACTCGTCGCACGAGTCGTTCGGGACGTACTCCGGCATGAACACGAACGGGTCGCTGCTGCCGGCACCGCAGGTGCGCTCCCGGTTGGCGTCCCGGATGGCCTCGCTGTCAGTCCGGCTCAGCGGCGCCCAGCCACGAAGGTACGCCTGGGCGAACTGGTAGAGCGCGGCGGCTTCGCCGTGGTTCGGATCCGAGACGGAGTACTCAAGGATCGCCCGCCGTTCCGGGATGACGCAGCCGGGCGTGCTGAGTTCCGCGTCGCAACGGATCGGCGCTTGGACGGGGCTATCCCAGTAGACGTTCGGCGTGGTAGGGATGCTGCCCGCAGTCGTAACATACATGTGGTACTTGGTCTGGATGTTGGTGTCCCGCGCCCCGGAGGCCACGGCGCTTCGGTACGTGACCGTGCCGGACGCCGAAGCGCCAGGACCGACATTCCGTGATCCAGGCCAGGGCCGGTTGGTCGTCGCGGAGCAGGTCGAGGTGCAAGCAACATCGAAGGCGATGTCCAGGCTTTTCACCTCCCCGCTCACACCGGTCACCTTGACAGTGACCGACTCGTTCCACGCGGCGCTGCTCTGGCTAAGGGTCATGCTGGTGGCGACGTTCATAACGCCGGTGCCCAGCACCGCACCCCTGTCGCTGTACAGGGTGTAGGTGACCGTCATGCCATTCAGGCACAGGCCGCTGGTCCGCGTCCACGTCCAGTAGCCGGGCAGGGTGATGTCGCAGGCCTCGTTGGCGGCGGCGGTGCCCGCCGAGCCGGTACGGCTCACGGCCTGCGGTGTGGTGTCGACGCAGGATTTGACCGCGCCACCGACAGCGGCGCGAGCGGCTGGCGCGATGGCCGTACATGACTGACCAGTTCGGACTTCTTGCTGACCGCGCCCGACTTCCGTACGGGGAAGGTCAGCGGGGGTGATGGTGGCGATTGCCTGGTGCCGGCTGTCGGCCCGTGGACTCTGGTCCGCGCCGACAGATTCGGCTGCTTGCGCTGGTGCGCCTCCGGCGGCGATTCCGCCGCCCACCACCAAGATGAGGAGGCGACTGACCCACTTCATCCGACGAGCATCACTCAAGGCTACCCCTCCGTCTCTTTGGGTTACGGGAGTGTGGAGGCTACCAAGAAATCAACAGATGCATTGGTCCCGATATTGTCAACAAGTGACAATTGATAAGAATATTTACATGATGGCGATGAGGGACCCCTCGGATGCCGCCAAAAGTCCAGCTACAAGGGGAACGTCAGCCTGTGAAACGGGATCTCGTGCGAACTCAGTGATGGTCGTCACTCGCGCCGTCGGGTAGTCATAGCCTCCCGGGGCCGCGCTTTCGAGTGAGAGAGGGGTGCTCCGATGTCGTCCAGGCCATCCAGCCGGAGCGGGACGCGAGGTTGACCAGTTAGACGTCGAGGTCCGCGACCGCATCCGCCGGACGGAGAACGCCAACGGTCGCGCGAACGGCTTTCACCTCCAGGAAGACCTCACGACTCCGCCCCAAGGACCCCCGGTCTGCGCCATCCACCTGGCGCGGTCACCCTGCCGCGCCTGTCAGCATCCAAGGTCACTTGTGAGTGTCGGGGGAGCCTGACGAGGATCGCGTCGACGACGGCTCACAACGGGCCGGAATGTCTCACAGCGCAGGTCAACCGCACTACTGACGATCGTCGGCGCGGGCGGCGCTGACAGATCCGGCCGCTACCGTCATCGGCACCACCTTCACCCACATATCGCTGCACCGGTCCGGTCCCGCCTCGGGAACCACCGCCGCACCCGACGGTGCGCTCCGCCCACCCGCCTTTTAGGCCGGTCGGCGCCCGCGCCGCGCGGCGACTCCCAGGTCGCACCGCACCACCAGCACCCGATCCCCGCCGCACGCATTCCTGTGCGCCCTGTGAGCCGCCCATGTACCCGGTGGGCCGGCCGCTTCCGCGTGCCCACAGCACGCCCCACCTGAAGGAGGATTCCGACGATGACCGCACCCAACGGTGCCGCGACTCCCCTGAGCCGCTACGGCACCCGCGTGCCGACGGTGTCGCCCCGCAAGGGACGCACGAGCGCTCCGACGCCCACCGCCACCACTGGTACCACGGCCGCCAGGCCGGTGGTCACGCCGACCGCGACGATCAGCACCATGGTCGTCTGCCTGCCCGACGGTCTGCCGTCGCAGGCGCTTACCGCCACCCAGCTCGACCGGCACTTCGGTGTGTCCGGTGCCCTGCAGCCGCGGTTCTGGGCCAGCCCGAGCATGTGGCTGTGGCAGCGCGGCCACCTGGTCGCGCCCCGCAAGGGACGCCCGGTGTACTGCGCCGGCGGACCGGTCAAGCTGCTCGACCTCGCTGCCATGCGTCACGCCGCCGGTGTCGGCGCGGGCATCCGCCACCAACTGTGGCAGCGGGTCGTGCACGGCACCCGCCCGGCCACTCCGTGGCCGACGCTGCTGGCCCGCCACCTGGCGGATCCCGCCCGGTACCCGCGTGAGCGGGCCGTGGCGGACTTCCACCACCAACCCCGCGTCAACGCGATGCGGATGCACAACGCGGCCAGCCACGGCGGCGGCTACCTCAGCGTGGGAGAGCTGGAGATGTTCCAGGCGGGCCCGATGGCCTACCAGCACTACAGCGCCAGCACGGCAGTGTGCGGCGACGCCCTGCTCACCCCGGACGGGCACAAGCTGGCGCCAGCGAGCGACGCCCTCACTCACCGGGTGACCTACCTCGAGCAGGCCAACCGGTACCTCGACACCGTCGAGGCCGACCAGCGGCTGATCGCCGTCGCCCTGTAGCACCACCTGGACCGGAGCCGGTCGGACATCGCCACCCATCTCCTCTTCCTGAGGGAATCGGACGGCGGACCCGACCGGCCCGACCACATCGCCCGCGCCGCCGCCGGGCGTCGCACCGACCCTGAGCAACGGACGCAGGCCCCGGCCCACGGTGCCGTGACGTACACCCTGCCCGGCTAGCGCGGCCGGACCGCCACCGCAGGTTCGCCGCCCGTCAGCACGGCCGTCGTACCCATCTCCGCCCCAGAGGCCGTGAACCAGGACTTGAGCGGCCGTGGTGACCGCATGCCGCCTGTCGGCGCGGCCTGGTGCCCCGGGTTGGGGCGACGCACAAGCCCGGCCAGCACGACGGCCGACCTTTCCCTCTTCCCGCCATCCAGTGGAGGTGTCTCGCCATGTCCCACCGACTGTGGTTCCGCATCGACGACGTCCTGCCCCTCGCCGAGCACGCCGCCGCCACCCGCGCGCACCGCCCGACCCGCCAGCAGTACCGGGCCGGCCTGCCGGAGCAGGCCGCACTCATCTGGTCCCACGACACCGACGGCGACTGGCTGTCCTCCAACGGTGTCCCCCGCTGGTACGACGCCGACGGCGCCCACCACCGCGTCCTCGCCGAGACCTGGACCCACACCGCCACCGGCGCCACCGGTAACCCGGTTCCCGCCGACGACGGCCACGGCTTCCTGCCCCTGCGCACCGCGCACCGCGACGGCCGCCGTGACCTGCTCGACCTGCTCCGCTACGCCCGCCAGCAGGGGCTTCCCTGGTTCGGACTGCACCCGGACCCGGCCCGCGACAGCACCAACGACCGCTACGGCATCTTCCGCAGCCGCGGCGACATCACCCCGCCGCTGGCCACGTGGACCCCGGCGACGGTGACCTGCGACGTCGTCGGCGGCGGCACCTTCCGCGCCATGGTCGCCGTCGGCTACACCACCCTGGGCCGCACCGGCGTGCTGTGCCGCTTCCCTCGGTACGCGGTGCGGCGCATGGCCGCCCACCTCGACGCCCTGCACCCCGGTGACATGCCTGGTGAGCATCCCCGTCTGCGGTTCGACGGCGACGAGGTCACCGTCGAGTGGGAAGACGACCACGGCCTGGGCAGCCGCTGGATCGAGCATGACCGGGTCGCGCCGGACGGCAACGGCTGCTACGCCGTCGGCGCCTACCAGTGGCCCTGGAACCTCACCACAAAATGAGCTAGCCGAAAATGAGTGGATCACCGAATCCGACAGTCTTTAGCTGATTTCCGATGCTGACTCTTCCTGACCGTCATTCGCTGGCGCTGGTTTCGGAGTCAGTAACGCAATCAAATTCATCATGAGTGAAGCCACGATTGGCAGGGCGACAAGTAGTACGAGTGATACATCAATTGAGTTCTGGACGGTCCCGCCTGCACCGTCCGGCACGGAGAGCCCGCGCAGCCGCCGCAAGCAGTGGTACTCAGCGACGACGAGCCAGATCATCACGCCGCCCCAAGCTGAATATCCAACAATAAGCGTGGCCAACTCCAAGAACCAGGCATGCTTCGCGGTCTCTCTAGTCCACGGCTGAGTAAGCGGAAATTTTCGAAACATCGCGCGGAGTTCAATCACTCCGGCTAGCGCGAAGACGGGGATCGTCTGGGCGCCGGTTGCAGCGAGGGTTTCGGACATGGCCATGACGGTTGAGTGTTCCACGTCTAGCCATGGCTGTACATGAGCGTCGTGAGCACTGTCAGCGTGCTGAGCGGACCCGCCGGTCCTCGGACTCCTCGAGAATCAAGCCAACGAGGTTGAGCGACTTTCAATCCCCGTGGTCTTCCTTGCTAATGCCGCCGTAGGTGTCTAGTACTCCAGCCGCAGTCCAGCCGAACTGGTGGACCACAGCAGCGCGTCCCCACTCCGGGAATTGCGCACGCCCGAATAGGTGCCCTGCGCCAGTCGCGACCGCATCCGCCACCAGCCCGCGAGAAGAGTGAGTCGACGAGGTGCACCGCCAGGGCGGCCACGACAGCCACGAGCTGACCAGGTAACCCCTAGCGGCAGGTAGATCCTGCGGATCCGGGTCGCCGCCGACAGCCACGCCACGGACCACGGTGGTCGCCGAGGCCTCACCCGCTAACACCTGAACGGTCATCGCCGCCAATCGGGCGACGGCGCGCACCACACCACGCCGACCTTGCTGGACGTGACCGCCCCTGACCCCGTTCTCCGCTGGAGCGCTGCGGCGTGTGGGGCGGACCCTTCCCGCGGGGCCGCTGTCCACCATGCCTGGTCGGTAACAGACCGGGTTGGCGGTCCTCCGCGCCCGATCCGCTGCCCGCACGACGCCGTCGCGCTGCCGACGTCACCTAATGGCCTCCATCGCACCTCCGCACCCTCTTCGTCGAACCGCAACCGGCGGCCCATCGCCGCTGACACGGTTCGGCACCGCACGACCAGGCCGATGCCCGGCCACCCGCGCACTCGCGCACACCCGGGCACGGCCGTGCCCGGGTTCCCGCCCGCCCTACCGAAGGGAACCCCTCATGACAGCACCTGTCAGGCCGGCCTGCGACCTGCAGCCCGCCATCGCCGTCGTCGGCGGCAGCCTCACTGGCCCGGTCACCGCGTTGCTGTTGCTTCAGGCCGGATTCGACGACGTCACCGTCTTCGAGGCCGCGCCGGCGTCCGCGCCCCTGGGCGGCGGCCTCATCGGCCTGGAACATCCCGCCCTCGACGTGCTCGACCGCCTCGGCATCGACCAGCGCGAGTTCGTCGCCCACGACTCCGAGGCCATCGTCGAGATGAGCATCCGCGACCGCCGCCCCGCCGAGACCATCCGACGCACCTACCCGGGCCGCAACACCACCTGGACGCGGCTGCACCAGGCGCTGACCCGTCGCCTACCCGCTGGCGTCCTCCAGACCGGCATGAAGGTCACCGCCCTGACCGAGCGGGCCGGCCGGCCGGTGCTGCGGTTCCGTGACGGCCACACCGCAGCCGCCGACCTGGTCGTGTTCGCCGACGGCCGCTCCTCCACCGGCCGCCGGCTCCTCGATTCCGAGCGGACCCTGCGGTACGCCGGCTACGTCGCCCACCGCGGCATCGCCGACATCACCCCACCTGCTGGGCTGCGGGACTTCCTGCGGCTGCAGCCCTGCCCCGGCGTGCAGTTCAACCTCGCCCCGGTACCCGGCGGCTGCGACTGGACCTTCTACCTCGACTGCACCAGCGGCGAGTACGCGCGGCGGTTCGGCGCCGAGCCCACCCGCCGGGTCTTCGCCCTGCCCCGGCACGTCAGCCCCGCCGCCCGCGCCCACGTCGACACCCACGCCGACCTGCTCCTCCCGGCCGAACACGCCGCGCTCGTGCGGGCCACCAGCACCCGAATGGCGGTACCGGTCCTCGACATCACCCCACCAAACCGCATGGTGTGGCCGGTCGGCGCCGGGCATGCCGTCCTGCTCGGCGACGCCCTCGCCCCGGTCCGCCCGCACACCGCCCGAGGCGCCAACAACGGCATCGAACAAGCCGCCGGCCTCGCCGCCGCCCTCACCCAGCACCGCAAGTACGCCGCCGACCTGCCCGCCGCCCTGCACGGCTGGCAACGCCGACACCTGCCCGCCGCCGTCGCCGCCCTGCACCGCGGGCCCGTCATCGGCCACCGGCTCGGCCTCGGCACCCACCAACCCACCCCGTAAACCGCACCCTCCAAAGGAAGGAGGTGGCCTTATGGCCACCAAGACCACCGCGATCCTCGTCGACGACCTCGACGGCTCCACCGACGACGTCGCCACCTACCAGTTCGCCTTCAACGGCGTCACCTACGAGATCGACCTGTCCGCCAGCAACTTCGACCGGATGGCCGCGGCGTTCGGCCCGTTCATCACCGCCGGACGCCGCCTGCCGAAACAGCCCCGGGCACCACGGCGCCAGCACGGCACCGCGACCGGCCGCACCCAGAGCCAGGAGATCCGCACCTGGTGGTGGACCACGAACTGGCAGGAGCTGAACCTGCCCCGGCCACGAACCGGGGGCGTCATCCCCGCCGCCGTGCGCGACGCCTACCACGCCGCGCACTGACCCCGGTCACTAACAGGCCGCCCGGCGAGTGATCACCGGGCCGCACGCCCGTGCGTCGCCACAGTCCCGCACTCCGGGCAGACGACTTGATCAAAACCCGAACCGAAGCGTGCATCAGTGCACACGCCTCACTCAACAACCCCTGCCAACGGCAGGAGAAAGGGGACCCGCGCCCATGACCAGCACCCCCACCAACACGACCACCGATACGGCCGCACCAGCGCCACTGGCACCCAGCGTCGCGAAGGTCCTCGCCGCGCTGCACCGCCTCGGCGAGGCCACCGCCGCCACCATCGCCACCGAAGCCGGCCTCGGCTACTCGACCACCACCCCGAAACTGCGCACCCTGGAAACCGCGGGACTGGCCGAGCCCACCCGAAACGACACCGGACGCAGCCTGTGGCGGCTGACCGACACCGGCCGCCAGCACGCCGAACAGGGCGATCACGGCCAGCCCGCACCCAAGCCCGCCACCCGCGACACCGACACATCCGGCACCGCCGCAGGACACGGGCCGCGTGGCGACGACATGCAGGACACCGGAGAAGCTGCCGGACAGGACCACGACCAGCCCCCACCCGCCGAGGTTCCCGCCCACGGGCAGCCGGACGCCCCCGAGGCGTCGGTATCGCCGGCTCCTGGTCATGTCGAGGCAGCACTCGACGAGGCCGCTGAAGCCGAGGACACCGAAACCGAGCACGGCGACGACAGCGACCGGTCGACTGCCGAACCCGAGGTGCCGGTCACAACCGGCGACACCGACCCGGCCACCGGAACGCCGCCCGCAGCAGACGAAGCGGACACCCGACCAGCCACACCGGACAGTGTCCCTGCCGGCACGGCCACCGACAGCACTACGGGCGAACCCGCTGTGGAAGCACCCACCCCGCCGGCCACGGAGGCGGCGGGCGAGGCGGCACAGCCCTCTACCCGGCGGGCGTCGGGCACCCTACGCGGCGCGATCCTCGACATCCTCGAGGCCAACCCCGGCCAGCAGTACAAGGTCAGCGAACTGTGCAAGCTGATCGACCGGGCCAACGAGGAAACAGAAGCGAAGAAGGCCAGCGCGGGCGCCGTCCACAACGCCGCCGTGAAACTCGTCGCGACCGGCCGGGCGATCCTGGCCGCCGAGAAACCCGCCACGTTCACCCTCGCCGACTCCACCGCCTGAACGACCCCGCCAGCCGGTAGCCCGGAGGCGGGCGTCGAACTTTGCCGGAACCACGCCCGCCCCGGTGCTCCTTCACCGACAGTCGGGTAGCCCCGTCGCGTCGCCGTGACGGGGCCCCCTCAGAACCGGGCGTGCGACTTTCACCGCACCCGGCTCAAGCAAGCCCCACAGGCTCGCGGGTCTCTTGCGGTGCTGGTCTCCTGCTGGCGGACGTGCGCCGCCGGCAGTGAGCGTGAACGAGACGCGGTTGATCATCCGGGCCGCCGTCCCCTGAGACGATGGCCTTGCGGCTCATCGCTTTGCGGGTTCCGCGCAGCCACTGTTCCCACTGTTGCGGACTCTGTGGCTGCGTGTCGGCGTGTAGCAGCAGGTCGTCGCAGTAGCCGCACCGCCCGTGCTGGGCTTGAAGTAGGCCCAGGGTGAGGCGGTTGACTGGGAGCGACGATCGGCTGCGGCGACGCCGGGCGTTCCAGTAGTCGGTCAGGGCCGGGTCGTCAACGGACGCCGAGCCGATGACCATCTGATGCCGGACGATCTTCGTCCAGCGGAACTTGAGTAGGTATGCGCCGCTGTCGCGGTCGCCGAACACCCACCGCGTTCTGCGGGACGGGTTGAACTGGCCGAAGTACCGGGACACGATCCAGCGTTTCGGCTTGTTCGGGTGGCGGCGTAACGCCCACCTGTAGGTCAACTGCCACAGGTAGTGGTCCAGCCGGCTGAAGACCTGGCTGGACACCGCCGTCCGGTAGTAGGCCGCCCAGCCGCGCACGATCGGGTTAATCGCGCCGACGATGGCCGCGACGTTGGCTCCTCGCAGAGCCCTCGTCTCGGTGCGCAGCCTGTGCCGGATGCGTCTCACGGCCGCGTCGCTGGGTTTGATCAGCAGCTTGTCGCGATAGCGGCGGACGTTGAATCCGAGAAAATCGAAGCCGTCTTCGAGGCGGGCGATAGCCGTTTTGTCCTCGTTGAAAGCCAGCCCTCTCGGCGTCAGCCATTCGGCGAGCCGCGCCTTGACTTCTTCAGCCTCGTCACGCGAGTGGCATAAGACGACGAAGTCATCGGCGTATCTGACCACCAGTGGGTGCCCCATCAGCACTTCCGCGTTTGAGCGGACTTGACGATATCGGACACCTGCGGCTTGCTCTAACCCGTGCAGCGCGATATTCAGCAGCAATGGGCTGACAACCCCACCCTGGGGAGTGCCTTCCTCAGTAGGGGACCATCGGCCCTTGTCCACCACTCCGGCTTTCAGCCACCCAGCAATTGCTTCCCTCGCGGGAAAATTACCGAGAGACGTGAGCAGGAATTGGTGGTCGATGCGATCGAATGCCGCCTTGAGGTCCGCGTCCAGCGCCCAGAGCCGCTTGGCTCGGGGTCCTCGCACGGACTGGTAGATGGCGCCGATCGCGTCGTGGCAGCCGCGTCCGGGCCGGAAGCCGTACGACTTCGGCTCGAACTTGGCTTCCCACTCCGGCTCCAGCGCGTTGACGACCTGCGCTTGCAGGACCCGGTCAACGATGACCGGGATGCCGAGTGGGCGCTGCTTGCCACCGGCTTTCGGGATGAACACCCGCTTGACCGGCCGGGCCGTCCACAGGTTCGCCTCGTGGTGCACCCACCGGGCCAAGTCGGCCCGGTCTTCCGGGTGCAACGCGACGCGCCCGTCGATCCCGGCGGTCTTGCGGCCAGCGTTGACCTGCGTCGTGCGCCGCACGCTCAGCAGCGTGTTGGCCCACGACCGCAGCATCAACTTCTGCAAGTTGCGGACCTTCTTGAGGTCCCCTGCCCGCGATGCCGTGAAGATCCGCTGCCGCAGACGCCGTACGGACGCCTCCACCGAAGACCAGTCAACGGTCTCCCAGTCGAAGCGCTCGCCCTCCGGTCCGTTCACCGCCGCGCCTACAGGCACAACGGCGTCCAACTTGCCCTTCGGTGCGGTTGTCGTCGTCATCGATCCTTCACAGGCTCACCTGGCCCACGTCAGCACCCTTTCGGGTCCGGGCATCGCCCGTATCCGGCCAGTTATCCGGAAAAGACTGGCGGAGGAGCCAGCCACTACTTCCCGATTTCCTGCTGCCTTTCGGCTGCCGGCATTCGCTTCTTGGGCCATCCTCAGCCCGCTGAGGAATTCAGCCTTCCTCACGGTCGGCTTACCGGGCATGGCACCGGCCCGGACCTCAACGGGATTACCTCGTTCCACACGACCAAGACACGGCCGGGGAGGGTGCCTCCTTTACCCCGAGGGCGGCGGTGTCCCCGCGGCTGGCGCTCCTTCACCAGCCGCCGCCTGCCGCCTTCTCAACGGCCAGCCCTTGTCCCCAGGTCACACGATCCGTCACCCCAGGGTTTGGATCACGGGGCATCGTCGAAGGTTCACTTGCGTTCACCCGTCCGGCCTTCCCCTCGCCTGTGGCCCCCGGACGGCACGGGAGCCCTTGGGCTTCTACCCCGAGCTTCGCACCCCGCCGTTACCAGCGACGCACGTCGGAGCGGAGACGGGCCATCGGACACAAGCCCGGAACTACACCATCAGACGAACCTCCTGATCCCCCCTGGTGCGTCCACTTGGATTCGTGCGACCGCGAATCGCACAGGAGCTATCCGAAGTGTCTCCCATCCTGACCTCAGTCGTCACCGCCGCCGGTGGAATCCTCGCCGGTCTCGCCCTCGCCGGAGCGCTGCTGTGGCGCCAACAACAGGCGCTGACCCGCGCCCGCCACGCCGCCGACCACGACGACACCACCGGCCTGCCCAACCGGAGGGCCCTGCTCGCCGCCGCCGAGCGCGCCGCGCGGCGCGGCGCACCGTTCGGGCTCGTCCTACTCGACCTCGACCGCTTCAAGGCCATCAACGACACCTTCGGCCACGAGGCCGGCAACGACCTGCTCACCGAGGTCGGCCGACGGCTAGCCGCCTTGCCGGGGCCGGTGCGGCTCGCCGCGCGGCTGTCCGGCGACGAGTTCGCCCTGCTGGTCTCCGGCGGCCCCGACGACGTGGTCGCCGCCGCCCGCGCCGCGTGGCGGGCGGTCGGACGCCACCCCGTCGACCTCGGCGAGCACACGGTGGCCCTGGGGGCCAGCGTCGGGTACACCACCGCCGCCCTCGGCGTCGGTCCGCGCACCCTGCTGCACCAGGCCGACATCGCCATGTACCAGGCCAAACAAACCGGAGCCGGGGTCCACGGCGCCACCGCCACCACCGGCCACACCGGGGCGCTGCCAGGCATCCGCCTGCGGGACCTGCGCCGCCGCTGACCGCTCGCGGACACACCAAGAGGACCTCGCGCCCTCGACCTGCGCGAGGTCCTCACCGTGCCCCGCTTCCATCCGCCAGCCCGGCTTTCCCCGTTCTCGGCGACGGTCGCCGACACCCCCGTTAAGGAACGCATCCGCCATGAGCAGCCCTTACACGTACTCGATCGGCGACCGGGTGACCATCGACCCGGCGGTGGCCCACGCCAGCACCCGGGGCGTAACCTACCGAGTCACACGGCTGCTGCCGGTCAACGTCGTCGTCGAACCCGTCGACGGCGGCCGACCCGTGAAGATCAACCCACCTACCTGTGGCCCGCCCCCGCAGGGGACACCACCACCAGCGCTAGCACCGGCGGCGAGTGGACCATGATCCACGAGATGCCGCTGCATCCGGGCACCCTCGTCACCGTTGCCGACATGGGCTGGAAGCAGCCCCCCGGCGAGTTGTACGTGGTGCTGCGCGACACCGGCAACGGCCGCGTCTCCCTCGTCCCGCTCGGCGGCAACAACGGCCGCCACTGGCGCGGCGTCTTTCGCCACCTGCTCACCACCGTCGACCCCACGCGTGACGCCTCGACCTCGAGCAGACCCCCTGAGCAGCGACCCGCGCTGCCGTCCGGGCGGACAACCCACTGCCCGCCCGACACGACTTGACCTTTATCGAGAGGCGAGCGTCGATCAATACTGGTCGTCATCCGTGGTCCGGACATCAGCATTCCCACGGGCCCCGATGCGAGTCGGGCGGCGACCGCGCATGCCCGCGATCCGCCGACCGAAGGGCCACCCGCCATGGCACACCCTGCACACCCCGAGGACCGCAGCCGGCGTCCCAGCGACCGCACCGCAGTGCCGGACGACGTCACCGACAGGCTTCTGTGGGCCCTCGCGATGGACGTCGCTGCTGCCCACCAACCCGGCCCCGACGGCGCCTGCACGAACCTGCAGTGCCGCGGGCAGCACGGCACCTGCTGGGCGCTGCGCACCGCCCAGCGCGCCGAGCAACACACCCGCCGCGCCACCACCACCCTCGCCCCACCGCCTTCGCCGCGCCCCGTTGGAGCCGCACGCGGACGCGCCCCCGTTCCCGCCGCGTCGCGCCGCTTCACCGGCTGGTTCACCCCTGCCCACCCGCCGGCACCCCTGATCCGGCCCGCGCCCGCACCGGACGCGGTGCCGCCGGAATCCCGGCTCCACCGGCGTCCAACCGCAGCGGCACTGGCCGCCTGAGCACGGACCTGGAGGCAAACAATGAATTTCCTACCGAACGACACACTCGCCGGCTACGCCCGCACCGCCGTCGACCTGCGCGCCCGCATGGTCGACTACCACCGCAGCCCGCTCGCGGCGCAGTACCTGCAGGCGTTCTTCGGCAGCCGCCTCACCGACCATTCCAGCCCCAGCCCAGCGGGCATGGCGAAGGTCCTCCACGCGGCCCGCGCCATCACCACCAACCCGTGGCGATTCGGCGAGCCGTACGTCATCGCCGCTGCCGCGGCGGCCCGACCTGACCGGCGAGGTGCTCCCCGCCGACATCGTGGCCGGACGTGGTAAAACGCTCGTCTGTTCGACATCGACCCGATCGCCGCTCAGCTGCAGGCATGTAACCCAACATTCCAAGATAGAGCTGAAGCCCTTGCTCGCGGCCTACCCTGACACAACTGTTCGTCGATGGGACTACGCCGTCGAACTGACTGGATGGCCGCGTGACCGCATGACCGCCGACCCACGGACAGGGCTCGGCGATAGCGTCCTGCTGACGCTGCGCGAGCGGAGTGGACACCGCTGGTGACAGGACGTATACTCTCGCTCCAGTGGAGCGAGCCTCATGGAGGTACCTCCACTTCGGCCTTGGGCTCCTGGGGCCGTGGGGATTCTTGCCTGCCGACTGGCGATCCCCGGCAGGGTTAGCGCCCGCAGGCGATTCGGACCTGGAAGACGTTCAGTCGACCTAGATGTTCGACCGTAAAAGCACCACGCACCGCCCGTAGTCAAGTGTTCGACCGTAAAAGCACCACGCACCGCCCGTAGTCAAGTGTTCGACCGTAAAAGCACCACGCACCGCCCGTAGCACGCGTTCGACCCTGAGCTTCCGTTAGTCGGCAGGAACTCAGCTCCGTACCAGTCTGCATTTACTGGTCGAGCTGAGCTTCCATGAGCCCCTCTCGACCACACGAGTCGAGAGGAGAGGCCGTGGGGATCAAGGACCCCGCCTTCTGGGTCATAGTTGCTTCAAGCTGCGCAGGTATCCGCACCACGCTGTTCTCCACCACGGCTGTCCTGGACTATCTCGCCAGATTGCGTGACGGAGCGCGAGTGTTGGCTGCCGACGCCCATGACGCCTTGGCCCTCCCATACCGGTTGTCCACGGTCACAATGGATCCGGCCAGCGGCACCGTCCGGATGCACAGCCTAATCCAACGAGTTGAGCCGGAGCAGGAGCCCGCTGGCGAAGCAGCACTGGCGGCGTTCACCGCAGCAGATGGACCGCTTGCGATCTGGCCCGAGCAGCCGCAGTCCGACTCCGATGACCAGGCGCTCCACGCCAACGCGCTCGCGCTGTTCGCCTTTCATGGCTACCTGCCCAGGCGGGCCCGCACTGGAGTACATCCAGTGCCGCTCAGGGCCAGCAGCAGCCTCGGCCCGTCGGTCCTGGTCCTCGCCGCCGGCCACCTTCATGGGGTCCGGATCGCCGCGACGGTCAGGCACCTATGCGAGGCCCACCTTGACACGCCGGCAGTCCGCACCCACTTCGACGAATGGCAACCTGTCGTGCCTGGCGGGCTCGAGCTAAAGCGGCACGTGCTTGGGAGGCCGCGGTGACGACCAACCCGCCCCGCCAGGTTCAGTCCCATGACCCACAGTGCCGCCCTGGGAATAGCCAGTCGGATCTCGCTCTGCGGCGGTGCGGCCAGGCCGAGCGCGACAACCAGGGGCACGTGGTGCGATCGGCACCCACTTCGGCCGGCAACGAAATCACTGGGCCCGGACCAGCATCCAGCGACTGCCCGGCACCCGCTGCGCGGCCAGAGGCCGACGTGACCCCCTCGCGTCCGAACGCGACGGCACCCACGAACTTAGCCGATCGGGTGCATCCGCCTGCCGTGCGGGAAAACACCCCACCGGCGGATCGGCTGGATTACGACGACCGGCACGAGACCCGGGCGACGAACGACGACGCCACGCTGAGGCGCTACATCAAGCTGGGCTGGCACAAGGTAGCCATGCGGCTGGGGACCTTCGCCGGTGTAATGCTGTTGTACCTGTGCGCCGTCGTGGTCGCGCTGTGGCTGATCCCGAACGCGACACCGCAAGAAGCGATGAAGATCGCTGGCGCGGCAGTCGCCGCCGGGTCAGGTGGGCTGGCGATCAACGCCCTGCTGGGGCGCGTTCACCGCCGGCGCCGCCGTTGGTGATGGTGCCAGGCGTGGGGTGGGCGTATGGCCGCTGCCGCAGGCGGAGGGGGCGTCCGGCGGCCAGGCCGCCGAGCAGGGCAGTCACCGTTGTGGTGCACAACGCTGCGGTGACCGTCGCGTCGTGCGGTGCCAACCGCACCGCCACCGCACCCAGTGTGATCGCGGGCAGTACGACGACGGCCAGCCACCCGACAGCGCTGCCGGCGCTGCGCACGGCTGTCCCGGTCGGGGTGCGCACGACACTGCCGGGGCTGCGGCGGCTCACGCGGCTCCCTTCACGCTGGTAGCGGTCCCGGCGGCCAGTGTAGCCATGGATGGGGCGGCCGTGGGCCGCCCCATGGTCAAGGGGAAATCGGTGATCGCGGCCAGGGCGCAAACGAAGTTGTCGTCATCTTGAGCTAAGTCCTGGTCTTGCTTGTTCTCGGCTATAACGGAAGCCGTCAACGGCAGCCGGAACTCCAGCCGCGCCTCAGCACCATCAGCGGGTGGCGGATGGCAAACCGCCTCCATCCAGTCAGGCCCGTCGTCACTGACGCGCTGCCTCCGACAGGCGGACCGCAGCACCGGCACCGAATTCCGAACGCCAAGCTCGGCGAGCGCCCAGGCAGCGGAAGGAAACAACAAGTGGAACGGTTTCGTCAGCAGACCGGGCTCGGAGAATCTGGATCCACCGCACTCGGCTGATATCTCTCCCTCCCGGCGGAAGGCCGGCGGTCACCGCTGCGGACGAGCGTTGATCTGCTCGACGGGCGGGAACCGCCGAACGGGTTCCTCGCCGATGGAGTAGGTCTCCAAGCAGGACAGATAGCCCTCACCATCGACGAGTAGCACGACGCCGGCGTAGAACTCGCCGTCACTGATGTCAGCCGATACCGGCGCACCGGACAGCACCGGGGCCGGCGCTGCGGCGTGGTCCACAACAAGGTTGACGGTCGCACAGCCGCAGCTGCACTGACCGTCGACGGTCGCGAACGGCAACTGGGCGCGAAGCTCGTCGCGCCCCGGAAACGGCACCGCCAGCAGACGCGCGATGACGCCTCGTTCGATGTCACTGAGCGGACGAGGCATGTCGCCGCTGGTCATAGCGCCGCCTGCTGGGGCAAGCCGGCGTGGAACCGTAGCAACCGGACCTTGTGCTCGCCCAGGATCGGGCGAGCATGCTCGATCAGCTTGTCGAGTTCGGCCGCACGCTCGCGGGACGGCCCGTGATAGGTCGTAGCCGCCTGCCGATCGAGCCACGCGGTGAGGTCCGCCCGCGCACTGCCACGCAACCGGTCGTCGGGATCATCGATCAGCCGCAGGTTGGTGATCAGCCGTTGCCAGGCGTTCCCTGCCGTCAGAAGCCGGTAGCCCGCGAACCGGACATGAGGCGGGTTGCCCGGACCGAGCAGGGCCTGCAGCATTCCCGGGTCAAGGATGCCGAGGTCGTGTCGCAGGGCGACCACCACCTGGCGGGTCACCGCTCCAGACTCGTCGCGCAGCAGTGGTACCAGTTCAGCCGACGGGGCCACGCCGAGGCGACGCAACGCTCGGACTGCTTCGACCCGACCACGCGAACGTGGATGCGCCAGCCATCGCCGAACCAGGCCGGCGTCCTCGGCGTCACCGGTCTCGCCCAGCCCGGCAATCACCCCCGGCGCCGGTGGCTCCCACCCGGCGAGCAGGCGATAAGACTCTGCCGGATTGGCGCCGCTGCGGCGGAGCGCGGCCTGAGCGATGGCCCGCACCAGGGGATGCCGATCAGGCAGCGCCGCTTGAGCCGCCCTCAGATCACCGACTGCGGTCACGGCCTGCAGCGCCTCAGCCCGCACCAGCGCAGTACGGCTGACCAGCAGCCCACGCAGCTGAGCCGGACTCGTCGCGGACTCCACGGCAACCCGGGCGCACAGGGCCCGAATCGGCAGGTCGTCGTCCTTCATCGCGGCCGTTGTCAACCGGCGCAAACTCAACAGCCCCCCGCTTGTCGCAGCGCGGTACGCCGCCCGCCGGGTCCGGCGATCCCGCGCTATCAGCAACGGCTCCAAGCCATCCAACGGCAGGTCCCGCAGAACACCCTCCACGCGCTCGGCCAACCAGGCGCCCTCACCCCGACCGCGCAGGGCGAACGCCATCTCCGCCAGCTGGGCCAACGACCCCTGCGATGACGACAGCCAACCCTGCACCGCACTCCTTGCCCGCTGACGCACCTCAGCGACCCAGTCGACCGTCCGAAGCGTCAGCACCGCCAGCGCCGCCGGGTGCGCGTGATCCGCCAGGTGAGCGACCGCCGCCTCACGGATCCGCCCGTCACGGTGGCAGCCAGCTATGACCAAGTGCAGTAGATCCACCTCACCGTCAGCCAAGTCCGCCGCGAGGCTCCGCGACCAGCGCGGCGCCGACCACCACTGCTCCCGCAGCGCTCCATCCACCGCCAACCACCACCGCGCCTCGGCGGAACCAAGCGCATCCACGGCCGCGGCCCGCATACCCGGCTCACCATCGCGGGCCACCGTCAGCAACCCGGCAGAGAACTCCGCCGGACTAACACCTCGATCGAACCCGCCAGCCCCAGCACGCAGCCACTCGACGGGCGGCAGCTCAGGCAGATAGTCACGTTCAGGCAACTCGCTCGAGCCGACACTCATATCGCGCAGCCACCGCCGCAACGTCGTCCCCAGCGACACGCCCACCGACGCCTCCGTCCCTGATCACCATGGTCGCGGCCATTCTGTCGCCCTCGCGCCGACCGAACGACCGCATTCCCGCAGCGCCACGGTGACGACGCAGCGGCGGCCCGGCAATCAACCGCAGGGCATAGCCCATCGAAATCGATGACCTTCGTGGTGCGGAGAACGGGCCCCGACGGGGCGCCCCTGCTGCACGGCGAGAAAGTCGCCGTCCTCGCCCGCTGATTCCCGCACCCGCCCGAAGGCCGCGCGACGCCTCTCCAAGCCCGCGCGGCCTTCGCCGTCCCCGCGCCCCACCCGCCCGCCGCCCCCCGCCCTGCTGTGAAGGAGTGACCCGTCATGACCATCCGCGTGCTGTCCTGGATCGCCATCGGGGTCGCTGGCGTCCTGCTGCTGTGCTCCGGGCTGGCCACCACCCTGCTCTTCAGCGGCGGCGCCGGTGCCTGCGGTATGCCCGCCAGCGTCACGGCCACCGCCTCGTCGGCAGCGCACGGCCCCGCTCAGGACGGGATCGCTCCGATCGGTGAGTGGAACGCCGAGCAGGTGGGCAACGCCGCCACCATCACCGCCGTCGGCGTGCGCCTCGGCGTCCCGCCGCGGGGCTGGGTCATCGCCGTGGCCACCGCGATGCAGGAATCCTCCCTGATCAACATTCCGGGTGGGGACCGCGACTCGGTCGGCCTGTTCCAACAGCGACCCTCCCAAGGCTGGGGCACACCGGGACAGTTGCACGACCCGCAGTACGCGGCGACGACGTTCTACCAGAGGCTGCAGGCCGTCGACGGCTGGCAGGCGATGCCGCTGATGGAGGCCGCCCAGGCGGTGCAGGTCAGCGCCTTTCCCGATGCCTACGCGAGATGGGAGGGACCGGCCACCCAGCTGGTCACCGCGATCGCCGACACCGCCGGTCTACCCACCGGCGGCCTGGCCGGGTGCGGGGCCGTCGGCCCGTGGACGCAGCCAGTCCTCGCCCCTGTCGGATCCGGGTTCCGTACCGGTGACCGGCCGGGCCACGACGGCGTCGACCTCAGCGCCCCGCGCGGCACCGTCATCCGCGGGGCGTCCGCCGGGACCGTCCGCACCGTCCGCTGCGACGCCGTCCACGCCGACACCGGTGCCGAATGGGGCTGCGACCGCGACGGCGACCCCGTTCTCACGCGCGGCTGCGGCTGGTACGTCGACATCGACCATGCCGGTGGGCTGCTCACCCGCTACTGCCACATGGACCAGCCGCCGATGGTGACGGTTGGGCAGCCGGTCGCCGCTGGCCAGCCCATCGGCGTCGTCGGCTCCACCGGCCGCAGCTCCGGTCCGCACCTGCACTTCGAGGTGCACCAGAACGGCGATGCCAGCCCGAACGGCGCGATCGACCCGGTGCCCTTCATGGCGGCTCAGAACGCCCCGCTCGGCACAAGGCCCTAGAGGCGATGCCGGCGGATCCACGGTCACCCCAGCTCGGCTGCCGTCCCGCCCGGGACGACCGCCGCAACCCCCACCCACACACCCCTTGAGGAGGAGAGGCACGTGAGCACACCCACGCTGATCGGCGTTGCCGCGTTCCGCGGCGGCTACACCGCCCGCTTGATCCAGTTCGGCGAGGATCCGCAGGTTCTGGTGCCGCTGCTGCGCCGGATCTGGACCGACACGTTCGGCCGTGACACCGACGCCATGGCCGCCGCGCTGCTGGCCCGCAACTGGTGGTCCCTCGCCATCAACCCCAAGCCCCGCCCGTGGGACCGGCAGCCGCCCGTGCCCGGGCTGGGCTACCCGGTCGTCACCGAGGACGACACGAACCGGCGGGGCTCGCTGCGGGAAAACGTTGACGGGTTTCTCGAGTGGCTGTATCTGCTGCACCTCGACCAGCGGCGGCTGGTGGTGTACGAGGCGACGGTCCACGGCCGCTGGCTGCGGCACAGCGCACACCACCTCGACCCGGTCGAGGAGCTGTTCGTCACCACACCCGCCCTCAACGAGGGCGGCCCGGAGATGACGGTGTGCACCGTCTGCGGCGCGGTCGACGAGATCGACCACGTCGAGGTGCCGTCCATGGCCGGCTACGGCTACGACACCGCCACCACCTGCACCCGCTGCGGCTCCTCGGTCGTCACCGACCCGATGTTCGGCGACCACCTCGTCCGCAGGCCCTGGCCGCCGCAGCAGCCCGCCACCGGTGACGCGACGGGCAGCGCCCGGTGAACACCGACCACATGCCCGCGCCGGCCGCCGATGACGGCGGTCCTTCCACCGACCCCGACGACCGATCGGAGACCACTATGACCAGCTACGAGGCCGGCCAGCGTGTCGCCCTGGTCCACACCAGCGACCCGCACACCCTGCTGCGCCCCGGAGACACCGGCACCGTCCGCCGCCACGACCAGCGGCACAACATCGTCGAGGTCACCTGGGACAGCGGCTCGACCCTGTCGATGTGCCTCGACGCCGGTGACCGCATCGCACCGGCCACCACCCCGTCGCCCACCGGCGATCCGGTCGCCGAGGCCACCGGATGGGCCGCCGCGCTGCAGCGGATGCGCTCCGCCGGTGCCGAAGCCGGACGCACCGCCGCCGAATGGTGGGCGCAGGACACCATCGGCGCCCGCGCCGGCGGCGACACCCGCCTGGCCGCGCGCCGGATCCTGGCCGGCGTCGCCGACGGCGATCCCGCCGCCCTCGACTCGCTGCCCCGCTTCACCTCGGCGGGAGAGTCGGTCGACATCGCCGGGTGGGAGCTGTTCGCCGACGCCACCGGCGACACCACCAGCTGGTTCGGGCTGCGCATCCCGCAGCGCGACGAGGCGATGGCCGTCTACCGCGACGCCTACGACACCGCCGCCACCGACCGTGTCACGCAACTGTGTCACCTCGCGGCCAGCCCCACCGGCCGCGACGTATCCCATCTTCGCCCCGACCGGGTCCGTATCGGCGGCGTCGGCGTGTTCGCGGGCGACTGGGCGCGCACCACCGGCCCCGACGGCGACGACCGGATCGAGGTCGGGTTCGTCGGCACCCTGATCGACCACTGGAACGGGTGGGCGGTGTTTGCCTGCACCCGCGGCGTGGCCGAGGCGATCGTCGCCGACCAGCAGCGTCACCGCGACCAGTACCGCCACCGCCTGCGCGAGCAGGGAGTACCAGTTGACGACCTGGACCGGCGGGTCGACGCGGAACTGGCCGACCTGTCCTTCGACGGCGACGTCATCGTCGCCGACCAGCGCGCCCTGTCCGACGACCCGGACGCCATCGACCGCATCACCCCGGACGGTGACGGCCGGTACGTGGTGATGGGCCGTAGCTGGTGCTGGGAGGCCGTCGACCCGTACGCCTGCGACCGGATCGTCGGCGACCTGCCCGACACCGACCAGGCATAGGCCGACACCCCAACCATGCCGCGTCTGCCGAGGCGGAGCCGAATTCGGCGGCGGCATCCGACACACCCACGACAGGTACGACCGCCTGGAAGGAAACCAGTGACCATCCGTACCCAAGAGGAGATCGTCACCCGGATCCGGGCTCTGCGGGCCGACTGCGGGGACATCTTCGGTTTCCGCGAGGAGGTGCTCGTGGAGGCACTCGACCTCGACCACGCCCGCCAGGTCATCACCCCCCGACATCCCGAGGCGTGGACCCAGCGGGTCGACCACGAGACCTACGCCCGGGACTACCTCGATTTCGCTATCGGGAAGATCCTCGGCCACCGGGGCAACTCGGCGAGCCGGTCGGTGGACAAGCTCAGCGAACTCGCCTGGCTCCTCGGCCGCGACGACATCGTGGCGGCGATGGACCACGCCGGCTACCCGATGTATGGGGCGCCCAAGGTCAAGGCGTTCGCCGACGGGTTCGGCTGGCCGTTGCTCGACGACCTCGACGGCGACGACAGGCTGGCCCTGGCCCGGATGGCCGAGGGACAGCAGTGCGACCCGCAGGGCTGCGAACGGGGCTGCGCCGACTGACCACGACCGCGCCACCAACATCGCTCCCGGCCCTAACCGTGCACACGTAGTCAGCCGGCGATCCCGCATCCCACACCCGCCAACCAATGCGACTTGATCGATTGAACCGGCGGGGGTTCCATCGTCGGCGCCGACACCGCCCGCGCGGCCTCGACACCGACCAGCACGCACCAGCGGCGACCCTGCGCGTCGCCGTAACCCTTCAGCACCACCGGGGTGTGGTCGCCCACCTGCCCGGCCCGACGCGGCCCGGCACGGGGTTGGCCCCACCCGTCTCCGCTGTGCGGTACCCACCGCCCGCGCACCCGGAGACGGGTGCGCGGGCCCGACCCCTGAAAGGCAACTTCATGACCACACCACCCCCGCCGGCCGGTCCACCGCAAAACGACCCGGCCCCGGCCGGCGGCGCCGGCACTTCCGCCACCGAGACGGGCTCCGGCCGGTCCGGCTACCTCTACCGCAAGGTCGCCCTGCACCTGGCCGACCACCCCGACACCATCCTCAAGGTCGGCGAGATCACCCGGGCCATCGGCGCACCATCCTCCGGCGCGGTGTTCGAGGCGCTGAGGAAAATGGCCGCCGCCGGGCACGCCACCCACCACCGCGACCCGCACCACCGCTTCCAGATCACCCAGGCCGGCATCGACGCCGCCGGCACCCTCCCACCCGCCGCACCCCGCACCCCCGCCAGCAGTGGTGGTGGCCGTCGGTCCCGGCCCGTCCCGGTACGGCGACCGAACGGGACGCTGTACCACCCGCGGCGGCTCGGCCGGGGCTGGGACGTCGAGGAACTGCGACGGCTACGCACCCAGCAGGTACCCGTGCTGCTGTACGGGCCGCCCGGCACCGGCAAGACCGCCATGGTCGAGGCGGCGTTCCCCGACCTGCTCACCGTCGCCGGCACCGGCGACACCGTCGTCGACGACTTCCTCGGCTCCTACACCCCGATCCCCGGCGGCGGCTACGAGTTCGTCCACGGACCCCTGGTCACCGCGATGCGCGACGGGCGGGTGCTGCTGGTCGACGACGCCACCCTCATCCCGCCCCGCGTCCTGGCCGTGCTGTACCCGGCCATGGACGGCCGAGGTGTCATCACCATCCCCGCCCACGGCAACGAGACCGTGGAAGCCGTCGACGGGTTCTACATCGTCGCCGGCCACAACCCGGGCGTACACGGCGCGGTGCTCACCGAGGCCCTGGCCTCCCGGTTCACCGTCCACCTGCACGTCACCACCGACTGGGACCTCGCCCGCCAGCTCGGCGTCCCCAAACCCGTCGTGGCCGCGGCGATCGACCTCAACGCCGACCTCGCCGCCGGCAAGACGGTGTGGGCGCCGCAGCTTCGCGAGCTGCTCGGCTTCGTGAAGGTCCGCGACCACCTGGGCATGACCGCCGCCCTAGCGAACCTGGCCGGCATCGCCCCCGAGGACGCCCGCGACGACGTCACCGCGGCGCTGACCCGACACACCGGCACTCCCATCAGCGCGCTCGCCCTCGGCAAGCGCTGACCCCATCCACCTCAGATTCCCGGAAGGAGCCAATCCGTGTCACACCCCAGCACCCACCTACAGCAGGGAGCATCGCCGATGCCGGCCGGCGCCAGCGACTGGCATGACTGGTCCGTGGCGTGGACCCGGCACGTCCCGCTGCTGACCGGCCGTACCGACCTCACCGTCCTCGTCGCCCCCGGCGCCGCCGGTGACGCCCCCGAGTGCTTCTACCCCGACCTGCGCCGCATCGAGGTCGACGCCACCTACATCGCCGACCGCCCCGACATCGCCGACCCGGCCAAGGCCCGGCACAAGCGGCTCGTGCCCACCGGCTACGGGCTGCTCGTGCACGGCGCCGCGCACGCCGCGCACAGCCGCTGGGCCACCCCGCCCGGCACCCCGCCGATCCTCGCCACCGTCGCCGACCTGCTGGAGGAATCCCGGGCCGAAGGCCGCCACCGTGCCCGCCGCCGGGGCGACCGTCGCTGGCTGCGCCACGTCGTGAAGACCCTCCTCGACCCCGACGCGGCGGCCGTCGACGACGCGTGGCACGCCGGACAGCTCGCCGCCCTGCTCCTGGCCCGCGTCGACGCCCGCATCGTCACCAGCAAGGACGTCCGCCCCGTCCGCGCCGCCGTCACCGGCGTCCTCGGCCGCAAACGCCTGCGACAACTGCGGGACATCTGGCGGCAAGCCCACGGCTGCGACGACGCCGATGCCGACACCATGATCGCCCTGGCCTGGCGATGGTGTCAGGTCCTCGGCGTCGACCCCGACCAGCAGTACCACACGCCCGTACCCGACGCCGGCCTGTTCCCCGGCCGCCTCGCTGCGGCCCTCGTCGACTACCTCGCCGCCGCCTACGGCCTCACCCCGACCGAGTACGCCGCGGCGCTGCTGTCCCACCGGCACAGCCCACCAGCAGAGTGGAACCGTACCGACCCGACCGAGCAGGAACACCGCGCGGCCCGCGACCTCGCCAACCGGCTGCGGCAGGCCCGCACCCGCCACCCCGAGCCCGGCCGGCGACCGTCGGCGATCCCACCCGGTCGGCTGCGGACCCGGCAGGCCATCACCGCCGAAGCGCAGACCGCCGCCGGGCAAATGCCGACCGCCGCCCCGTGGCAGCAACGCGCCCAACTGCCGCCGGAGAAACCCCGCTTACACCTGGCGATCCTGGTCGACCTGTCCGGGTCGATGAGCCGCTACACCGAGGCGATGTCCTCCGCCGCGTGGATCTTCGCCAACGCGGCACGCCGCGCCGACGCCACGACCACCACCATCGGGTTCGGCGACCGCACCACCGTCCTGGTGCCCCCACGCACCTACCCCAGGCAGGTGCTGCACATGCGCACCGGGCTGGCCACCGCCACCTTCCCGGAAGCGGTCAAGGTCGCCGACCAACTGCTCGACCTGCGCCACGGCCGCACCCTGCGGATGCTCGCCGTCGTATCCGACGGCTACCTCGACGACATCCCCGCCGGCCAACAACTCGTCACCACCCTGCACCGCGCCGGCTGCGCCGTGCTGTGGCTCCACCCCGCCGACCCACCCACCCCCGGCGAACCGACCGACCCGGACCAGGTCTGGGGGCACACCTTCACCCACGCCACCACCCTGACCGTCACCGACCCGGCCGAGGCCATCGCGGTGATCGCCGACGCCGCCGTCACCGCACTCACCCAGGCCTGAATCCCGGCCGAGCGGGCCGGAGCCGGCAGCCAACCACTCCCACTCCGCGCCGCGGCGCCGCAGCGCTGCACCTGCTGCGGCCCGCGCAGCGCCGCACGCCGGGATCCACGACATACCAGGGCCTGGAATGCGGGGCCGCCACAGGCGGCCCACTCGCATCTCGCGGATGGCCGATGCCGAACGGGCTCGCTGCCGCCCTCGCGACTTGACCATCCCACGCCATCGAAGCGTGCATGCATCGCGTCCTGACCGACCTCGGGTCCGGACGCGGTACGACGCTGCCCATCAAGGAGTTCCTCATGCGTTACGGCACCGACGACGAACACCCCTTCGACACCGACAACCGCGCCTGGCGACGCCTCAATGACGTCACCAGCGAACACTTCGACGCCATTACCTGGAACCGGGAGCCGGACGGCCGGCCGGTCCTGCTCACCCTGCGCGACATGCGTACCGGAGACATGGTCACCCTCGCCGTCCTTGACTCCCTGGAGATCCGCGACCCGCACGCGCTGCTCGCGGTCCACACCAGCGGCGACCTCGGCGCACACGGCCCCACCAGCGGCGCCGAAGCAGCCCACTCCCACGCTGCCACGCTCGCGCTCGACAGCACCACGCTCGCCGTGACAAGGCCCGTACCGCTGCATGACCCCGCCGTAATGGATCTACCCGCCACCAGTTGGGTCGACCTACCGCTCGACCTCGCCGCGATCCTGCGGCCGGCTCTCGACGACGCCCGCACCGCCGTTCTCGTGCTGCTCGACCGCACCGAAGGCTGGCTCGCCGCCGTCGGCCCGTTCCCCAACCACGCCGCCGCCGACACGTGGCAACCCGCCGACGGACCCGGCCGCACCGCCGACCGGCTCACTGTGCCCCTGCACGCGATCACCATCGAGCAGGCCCAGCCGTGACCAGCACCCGACCGCTGGCACACCACGACTCCTCACCGATCGTGGCCATGGACGTCGACGGTGTCCTCAACCCCGCGAACCCGGCCCACGCCGAGACACTCGGCTACCGGCCACCCCGCTACGACGGGCCTGGCCCGGACGGTCGGCACGTCACCGGCACCGTCTGGCTGAACCCCGGGCACGGGCCGTGGCTGCGGGATCTGGCCGAGCGCGCCCAACCGGTGTGGTGCACCAGCTGGAACCACCTCGCCGCCGCATGGATCGCGCCACGGCTCGGCCTACCGACCACCTGGCCGCACGTCCCCGTCCACGCCGGCGGGGTCCGCTGCGGCCACCAGAACAAACTCAGCCCCCTGTGCGCCTGGGCCCTGCGGCGGCCACTCGCCGTCCTCGACGATGAGTTCGGCGGCAAGGACCCCACCACCGCAGACCATCGCACCACCGACGGCGCACCCACCCTGCTCCACCCAGTCGACCCGTACCACGGGCTGCGCCGTGCCGACGTCGACACGGTGCTGACCTGGCTGGGTCAGCTCTGACCAGGCCCTACCGGCACCGAGGAACTCCGTTCACCCGGATTCGCGGGGCCCGCATTCACGGATGCGGGCCCCGCGCCGCAACGACAAGGAGTTGACTATGGACAGCATGTTCGAACCCGCCGACGAACCGGAGGCCGACCGGTCACCCCGACTCGGCGTCGGCGACCCGGAACTACGCAAGACCCGACGGCTCGCCCGCGAATGCGACACCTGCATCTTCAAGCCCGGCAACCCGATGCACCTCGACCCCGGCCGACTCAAGCAGATGGTCGCCGAGGCGCGCGGCGACGCCGGCTACATCATCTGCCATTCGACGCTGCCCTACGCCGGCCCGGTCCCGCCCGCGCTCTGCCGTGGTTTCGCCGACCGCTACCGCACCTGGCAACTCCAGGTCATGGAACGACTCTGGGGCTTCGTCGACGTCGAGCCACCCGACCCGAACTCCGCCCGTACCTCCGAATGCCCAGGAGACACCACTGTGCGTGACATCGACGACTTTTTCCGGCGCCAAACGCAGATCATCGACACCGCCGGCTGGGCCGTTACGCACGTCCTGCCCACCGACGACGACCCTGACACCACCGCCCCGTTCGCCTACACAGTCGGACTCACCGCCCACGACTATCCCGAACTAATCGCCGCCGGGCTGCCACCCGAGGTCGCCCACAGCCTGCTCAACGACCTGGCCCGCCGGGTCTACGACAAGGCCGAACGGTTCACCCACGGCCAGCGCATCACCGACCTCATCGCCGGCTACGACGCCACCATCATCGACGGACCACCCACTGACGAACTGCTACCCGCGATGGCGATCAACCGCTACGGCCGCGACCAGATCCGCCTCCAACAGCTGGTGTGGCCCGACCAGCAGGGCCGATTCCCCTGGGACGACGGATACAACTTCGACCCGCACGCACAGCCGCTGATCGCCCAGCTGTAACAGAGCAGGTCAACCGCCATCCACCGGGGATCCGGGCGCCACAACCGGCGCTCGGATTCCGGCGGCGATCCCAGCTGGCCGTCCCACCTACGGGCACCGTGTCCTCACCGCCGCCGAGATCAACTTACCGTCACCCACTGTGGCGCGAGCTAACCTGCGGCTCCCTGCGCTCGCCGACACCGAGCGAGAAGACGGCTCTCTTTCTGTTGACGGCGAGGTACATCTGGGCAAGAACTGACCCTTGTGCCGGCCAGGATGGGCACGGGGGTTACGTCGACGGCTGATCGATCCCACACCCGGGTGCGGCGAAACCTACCGTTGCTTCCGGCCACCGAGCTGGTAGAGCGCGAGGTCTACCTCACGCGCGGACCATTCGTAACCTTGGCTGGCCAACTCGGCGCGGCATTGCTCCACGAGCGCGAGGTAGCGACCGTAACCACCGGGCCGGCTGTCGAGCATGAGGCCCAACTGCTGCAAGCCTGCATGTGCTCGCCTGTCGTATACGGCGAGCCGCGTCGGCGCCGCTGCAAAGCACACGACCGACGCTAGGGCATCTCCGTGGTTAAACCCCGGCAATGGTCTGAGAGCGGAGCGGGCGGCCACTGCTGCCTCCGTAACCGTTCGTGACTCGTCCTGGGCGGCAGTGACGGCCCGCTCGGTGTGCTGCCGGATCTCCTGCTCGGGGCGGCTCATCAAACGCGCCATCCAAGGGGTGTCCGCGCGTAGTCGCTTCCAGGCGCTCAGAGCCCCCAGGTCGAGCTTGCCCAGACTCCCGGCATCGGCTACCCGGGCAATGACCTGCTCGACGACCTCGTCGTAGGCCGTACTCACCTCGATGGCGTACAGCTCGGCGGCCATGACCAGCCGTTGAACCCGCTCTCCCGGTCCCACTCCTGAAGCGTGGCACAGCCACCCGTATAGGCACCGTGGCCCGACGCGAACATGGCAATGCGCACCACCGTCGCTGGTGGTCCTCCACCGCCCAATTCACGTTCCGCAAGCTGCCCTCGCAGCAGTGGCCGCACAGACCCGTCCCGACGGCTGGCTGTTGTTCGGCTGGACCACTTCCTGGCCCATCGCGGCACCAGTCGGGCACACTCCCGCTTGGTGCGTCGTGTCGCTGACAGGACGGGGCCCGTCCAATCGATAGCGTCAATTGTCCCGAAGACGGCTACTACCCTCGGTCTTTCGCTAGCTGTTGATCAAGGCCGTGATCTGGGCAGTTGATCTTCTCGGTTTGGGGTTGGGTTTCGCG
>NZ_JBNCLE010000026.1:36624-54639 GCF_049844495.1 Micromonospora sp. DT48 | reverse complement strand
ATCGGCTGGCACCACACCACCGGCGCGACCAACATCGCCCGAGCCACCCGCCAAGCCAACCGCCGATCACACGACCTAATCACCGCCGTGACCAGCAGCTACCCGACAACGCAATAGCCCTGACCCCGCCCTGCGGACGAGACTCTACGAAAAAGCCAAGCCACGGGTATAGGCGACACGGCGACGCCTGCCGCCCGACCAACTCAACCCGCCTCCGAGCCTCTAACCGTCTTCGCCCACCAGCAGCGGCCCCAAGCGGGGCCAGACATCGATGTCGAAGGCGCACGATCGGCGACACCCGATTCCATTCCTCCGCCGACGTGGCCGGCCAGACGTACCACGGCGGCACAGCCGATGCATTACTTCCAAGACGCCGCGATAGGACGACAAGCAGCAGTGGCAGCACCCCGACACGCTTCTCGTCTCACCGCCGCGGAATAGATCAAATGATCGCGACGGCCAACTGGCTCGCCCGGAGTGATGACCTGCAGCAACCGCAAGCGCTCGGACAGACCCACTAGCTTCCAGCATCCGCGAACCGGAAAGTACATCGATCGAAGCGACGAGACAGAGCAGGCGCTCACAGAAGGGCTTCCGGACCTACGCGATACCGGCGACGACGAGATCGGCCGTTCTCCAAGTGGGTGGCGGTTTAACCAAGGCATTATTCCTTGGAATCGCAGAACAGACAAAGAAAGAGGCACGTGAGCACCGCAAGCGCTTCGGCCGGATTCCACACGCAGTGCGGCAGAAGCGAGCGTTCGTTCGCACCACTGTTGGTGGTAAATCTCTAGGATGGCTTCCGTGACCAGTGCACCGTCTCAGCGATGTTGAGACTGATCGTGTCGACACCGATGCACCGGTAGTCGGTGTTGGCCGGCACGACCAGCAGTGCCGGCTTCGGCGCCCGTTACACGCCACAGGACGTGGCCGTACTCACGATGATGGCCCAACTGACCGCGCGTGGCCTGTCCGCAGCAGAAGCCGCCCTGCAGCTCGTCGACAGGCGACAATGCCGCCCGTCGACCATCCTGGCGGCGACCACCACACCCCAGTCCGCGGCCCGCGGGATCGCCCGCGCCGCTCGCCGCATGGACGTGCGCACCCTCCGGGAAACGCTGACAGCGGCGGTCACCGCACACGGCGTGGTACACACCTGGCACACCCTGGTCGAGCCCGCCTTTATCCTGATCAGCCGAGCCCGATACAGCGAGGCACGTCGAGCGCTCACCCGCCGTGTGCTTGCCCGCTGTCTGAGTGAGGTCTTCGCCACGGTGCCGTGACCATGCTCCGGATCACCGGTGCGCGTCCTCCTGGTAGCCATCGACGAGCGCCGCGACCGCGTGGCGCTGGACGCCCTGGCCGCCGCACTCGCCGAAGACGGGATCGCCTCGCTACACCTCGGTGCCGGGCTGCAGCCCGCCACGCTCGTCGACGCGGTCGGTCGTAGCCGACCCACCGTCGTCGCGGTGTGGAGTCACAGCCGGCATGGCCGCGGGCCGCAGATCCTCGGGACACTCGCCCACGTCTCGGGTTGTCGGCCCACCGTCGTGATTGCCGGGAAGGGGTGGCCTCCACAGACCACCCCGACGGCCGGGATGTTGGGTCCATGCCTCGGCCTCGCCGACACGGTCGCCACCGTCGCCAATCTGATCTGAACCGACGTGGGCCGGCTGTCGGAAGAAGGTTGACGGTCCGGGTGGCACGCACGCGAGGTGACGCCACCCGGACCAATCCGCTCAGGCGAGGTCGACGCCGCGATAGAGCGGGAATGCCGCGAGCAGGTCGGTGGCCTGCTCGCTCACCCGGTCAGCCAAGGCCGGGCCGATCTGGTACTTCGCCTTGGAGCCCTCGGTCGGTGTGGTGCTGCTGAGCACAGCGTGGACCAGTCGGCGATCTGGTCCGGCTCACGACGCCGAGGCCACGACTGATCAGGGCCGGGGTACCGATATCGGATGCCCGAGGTGTACCAGGCACCGTGCTCGTACCTACTGGCCGTCGCTTGCCAGACCTGGCGGGTCCGGTGCGTGATGACGGCGGCCGTTCCCACTCACCGCTGCGGTGTGGTCCCGAACTTCCGCTGGGTGCCCTCTTGCCTCGACCACGATGGATTGGTAGGCGAACCAGCTACGACTGGCCCCACGTGAGGGGACTGCAGAAAGGGTGTAACACCAATTGGTGTGTCGAGCGTGTCGCAGCGCAGTGTTACTCGAGCTCGCGTCAGGTGAGCGGTGAACATGGCACCCTGTCCGGTTACCCGTTCGCGAGTGCGTCGCTATGGGAAGGGCGTCTGTGGCGGAAGGTGAGGGTCGACCGCCGGAACCTGCTGTCCGCTGCCCTGCGGGAGCACACCGCAACCACCATCCTTCGCGGGCGTGATCGGCACAGGCCCAGGTGCCGATGGTGTGGCGAAGGTGACCGGGGCGTCGAACGCGGCCCGGCGGGCGGCTCGGCGCAGCGCGGCCAGGACAGCCGGTCCGACCAGGACGATGGCGACGGCGGTGGTGACCGCCCGGCCGGTGTCCCAGCCGAAGGTGGAGGTGACGGCGGTGAAGACCGCGAAGCGGTGCAGGTTCTCCAGCACCGGTGCACCGGCGACGTAGGAGAGTTGAGTGTCCGCGCCGACGCTGAACGGCCAGAACCAGAGGTTCATCAGCAGCCCGTACGCGTAGGCGGCGACCGCGCCGTACCCGGCCAGCACGGCGATCTCGGCCCGCCCCCGCAGCCGGGACGGCAGCAACCCCGCGCCGAGCCCCAGCCAGGCCGCGGCCAGCATCTGGAACGGCAGCCAGGGTCCGACCCCGGCGGTGAGCAGCGCGGAGGCGAACAGCGAGATGGCGCCCAGCAGGAAACCGAACCCGGGTCCGAAGACCCGGCCGGCGAGCACGAGCAGGAAGAACACCGTTTCGATGCCGGCGGTGCCGGCGCCGAGCGGGCGTAGGGCGGCGTTGACGGCGGCGAGTACGCCGAGCATCGCCAGGGCTTTGCTGTCGATGCCGCCGGAGCTGAGTTCGGCCAGAACGAGCGCGAGCAGGATCGGTAGGACGATGATGAAGACCAGCGGCGCCTCGGTGGTGCGGGCCATGCTCTCAGGTTGGGCGGGGACGAAGAACGGCCAGGTGAAGGTGGCGAGCGCGGCGACGGAGGCCAGGGTCAGGATGACGGCGGTGCGCGGGGCGACCCGCAGCACGCTCATCGCGGCACCTCGGTTCGGGTCAGCGCCGTGGTGACCTGGTCCACCGTCAGCCAGGACTGCGGGGCCAGGACCTTGGCGACCTGGGGCGCGAACGCCGGTGAGGCGAGCATGACCTCGGCGGCAGTACCGTCGGCGACGATCTCGCCCTGAGCCATCACCACGACCCGGTCGGCGAGGATGGCGACGAGTTCGACGTCATGGGTGGCGACCACGACCGCCCGACCCTGCGCGGCCAACCGGCGGACCACGGTGGCGAACTGCCGCTTGGCCCGGTAGTCCAGCCCCCGAGTCGGCTCGTCGAGCAGGACCACCGGCGGGGCGGCGGTGAGCTGGACCGCGAGCGCGAGGGCCAGCCGCTGCCCCTCCGACAGGTCCCGTGGGTGCCGGTCGGCCGGCAGCCCGGGGGTGAGGTGGTCCAGCAACTCCCGGCAGGTCCCGTCGGGCACCTCGGACTCCCGGTCGGCCTGGGCGCACTCGGCCGCCACCGTCTCCAGATAGAGCAGGTCGCCGGGGGTCTGCGGGACCAGTCCGACCCGGCGTCGGGCCTGCGCGGCGGGCAGCGCCTTCGGATCGGTGTCGCCGTCCGGGCCGGGCACGGTCACCGTGCCGCTCTGGCGTGGGCCGCTGCCCTGCACTGCCCAGAGCAGGCTCGACTTCCCGGAGCCGTTGCGGCCCATCAGCGCGACGACCTGGCCCGGGTGTAGGTCGAGGTCGACGCCGCGCACCGCCACCGTGCCCGGGTACCGCACCACGACGCCCCGCGCGGTCAGCGCCGGTACGCCGTCCGGCACCGGCGCGGCCGGTGGGGGCGACGCGTCGGCGAGCCGCTGCCGGAGGTCGCCCGCACGACGCCGGGCGTCGCGGACGGAGAGCGGCAGGGGTGTCCAGCCGGCGACGCGGCCCAACTCGATCAACGGCGGGGCCAGCTCGATGCCGGCGAGCACGGCGTCCGGTGGCCCGTCGACGACAGTGCCGTCGCCGGGCAGGTAGAGCAGCCGGTCGGCGTACTGCACGACGCGTTCGAGTCGGTGCTCGGCCACCACCACGGTGACACCGAGGTCGTGGACCAGGCGGGTGACGGCGGCCAGCACGTCCTCGGCGGCGGTCGGGTCCAGCGCCGAGGTCGGTTCGTCGAGCACCAGCACCTGCGGATGGCTGGTGAGGACCGCGCCGATGGCGACCCGCTGCTGCTGCCCGCCGGAGAGCGTCCGCAGCGGACGGTCCCGCAGCTCGGCGATGCCGAGCAGGTCGAGGGTCTCCTCGACGCGCTTGCGCATGACCGGCGCGGGCAGCGCGAGTTGTTCCATGCCGTAGGCGAGTTCCTCCTCGACGGTGTCGGTGACGAAGCCGGCGAGCGGGTCCTGACCGACCACGCCGACGACGTCGGCCAGGTCACGCGGCGGATGTGCCCGGGTGTCGCGGCCGTGCACGGTGACGGTGCCGTACAGGGTGCCGCCGGTGAAGTGCGGCACCAGGCCGTTGATGGCCCGCAGCAGCGTCGACTTGCCGGCTCCGGTGCGCCCGGCGACCAGGCACAGCTCGCCCTCCGGGATGTGCAGGCGCACGTCGCGCAGCATCGGCTCGCGGCTCTCGGCGTACCGGACGGTGACCCGGTCGAAGTCAATCATCGGTGCGCCTCCGGCTGGGCGGTGTCGCGAGGCGACGTGTGGTCGGTACGGCCGCTCGCCGCCGGTGGCACGGGCAGCGGTCGCGGAGCGGGGTTCGCCGTCGGCGCCGGTGGGGCCAGCCAGGCCGGTGCCACCGCCACCAGCACCGCGAGCACCACCAGGGGCGTCAACTCCGGCCAGGTGAGCGGGCTGACCGGCGGGTAGAGCCGCTCCGGATCCACCGTGCCGGCCATCGTCATCACCGCAGCAGTGGCCAGGCCGCACCCGGCGACGGCCAGCTCGGCCAGCCGCCACCGGTCGGGGCGGTAGCGGCTACGCCGCACCTGACGCCCGGCCAGCAGCATTCCGGCCACTGCCGTGGCCAGCCCGGCGACCAGCATCGGCAGACCGAGGTAGCCCGGCACGGTCGCGTCGAGCAGGCCGTACGTGCCGACGCAGACACCGACCAGCCCGGCGAGCACCAGGGCACCGGTGAGTGCACGCTGACCGGCCGGTACGGCGGCGGTGCGTCCGTAACCCCGCGAGTCCATCGCCGCCGCCAGGGCGAGGGACCGGTCCAGGGCGTCGGCCAGCACCGGCACGGCGATGCCCCGCAGGGCGCGCAGGCCGTGCCCGGCAGCACCGCGCAGTCGGCGGGCGCGGCGTACCCGCAGCACGCTCTCGACCAGTTGCGGGGCGACCGACAGGGCGACCACCACCGCCGTGCTGACCGCGTACAGGGCGCCGGGTACGGCCTTGAGTAGCCGCTTCGGGTTGGCCAGGGCGTTGGCGGCACCGAGGCAGATCAGCATCGTGGCCAGCCGCAGCCCGTCGTAGAAGCCGCCGAGAAGTTGTTCGGCGGCGACGGGACCGAACAGCCGGATACCGGCCGCCCAGGCGGGCAGCGGGATCTCCGGCAGGTGGAGCAGGACGTGGTCGCCCTGACCACCGCCGAAGACGAGGCGGAACAGCACCCGCATCGCCACGATCACCGCACCGAGCACCAGGTACATCCGGAACGCCAGCGCCCAGGGGGCGTCGCCGCGACGACGGACCACCACCAGCGCGGCCGCGGCGACGATCATCGCCAGCGGCAGCGGGTTCGTGGTGTGGCTGGCGGCGGTGGCCAGCCCCAGCGCCCAGCACCACCACGCGCCCGGGTGCAGGCTGCGCGGTAGCCGGCCGGCCCGGACGGACCGGGCCCCGGACCACGCCGACACCCGGGCGGGCGGTCCGCTGTCGACGACGGCCCGGTCAGTCATCCGGGGTACGCCGACGACGGGCCGCGAGGCCACCGCCGCCGACCAGTGCCACCAGCAGGAACAGCCCGGCCAGGGTGCCCAGCGGCAGACCGTCGCCGTCCCGGGCCCCGGTCACCTCGACCGGCGGGAGCGAGCCCGTCGGGTCGGTCGACGGCACGGGGGCGGCGCCCAGGGGCGGAACGACGCTCGCCGTCGGCGGCACCTGCGGCGCAGGGCCCGACGGGTCGCCGGTCGGCGCGACCGGGACCGAGGCGGCGGGCGTACCACCTGCACCGGTCGGGGTGCCGACGCCGGGTGCCACGGGTGCGTCCGCGGTCGGTGGCGGGAGGGCGGGTGGCGGGTTGCCCGGTGCTGGTGGGGTAGGTGCGGGTGGTGGCGGGGCCGGTGCCGAGGTGCGGGGCGGCGGCGGTGCCGGTGGTGTGGTGCGCGGCAGGGCCGGCCGGTTCGGTGCCACCGCGGGTCGCGGCGCATTGTCGGCGCTGCGGTTCAGCGAGAACGACCAGCCTTCGAAGCTGCCCGCCGGGGGCTTGCGGTTGAGGACCCCCTTGTCGCTGTACGTCCAGACACCGCCGTCCGGCGCGTGCCAGTACGACCAGTAGGCGCTGGCCGGCGGGGTGTCCACGCACTTCTCCGTCGCGGCCGAGGGTTTACCCTCGATCCGGCAGATAAAGCCCTCGCCCCAGCGCAGGGTGCCGGTGATCTGGAAGCCGGCGCTCTTCAGCGCGGCAAGGCCGGTGGCCTGGTCGCCCGGGGCGCAGCGGACCACCACCCCACCGCCGAGCTCCTTGAAGTCGACCACCACGGTCACCCCGTCGGCGTCCGGACAATGACCGGCGCGGCCGGCGGCCTGGGCCGGAGCCGCCCCGACGGCCGTGCTCGCGGCGGTCACCGCGAGCACCACTGCCGCACGGACCGCCCGCCTGCTCATGTGGCCCGCCGGCGGCCCAGCACCAGCAGCACCGCTCCCCCGCCGACGAGCAGCAGCGCGGTGAGCACGTACCCGCCGATGGCCACGCCGGTGGTCGGCAGGCGTCCCGGTCCGCCCGCGACCGGGCTGGTGCTCACGGTCGGCGTGGCGACAGGCGTGGACGGCGTGTCACTCGGCGTCGGGCCGGCGGTGGGCGTGTCACTCGGCGACGCGCTCGGCGTCGGGCTGGCGGTCGGCGCGTCGGTCGGCGTCGGTGACGCGGACGGTGCGGGCGAGCCGGTGGGCGTGGGCGACGCGCTGGTCGACGGGGTAGGGCCGCCGGTGGGCGGCGGATCGAGACCGATCCGGCCGAGCGGCACCTGGGCCAGGCCGAGCAGCGCCTGGGCGGTAGCGCGACGCCACTGGTCCCGAAGGTTGTCGGTGATGCCCTCGTCGACCGCCTCGGTCAGCGCGCCGGTGTCGTAGGCGATGGCTCCTGCGTCAGCCGTAGCGGCACCACCGTTGGCTCCGGTGAGCTGCAGCGCTGCCAGGGCCTGGGCGGCCCGGGTGGCCTCGGTGTCGCGGCCGGCCGCGGCGAGTGCCTGGCCGGCGAGGCCGGTGCTGTTGGAGTTCGCGCCGCTGGTCGGCCCGGACCCACCGAAGGACCCGTCGGCGCGTTGCTGTGCCACCAGCCAGTCCACGCCGCGTCCCGCCGCGTCGTCGGCACCCGCGGCCAGCAGCGCCTGGACGGCCATCGCGGTCGAGTCGACATCGAGCGTGGCGTTGCTCTCGGCGTCGCAGGACGGCGACGGTGCGCCCGCAGCATCCGGGTACAGCCGAAAACCACCGGCCGCGCACTGCTGCCGGACCAGGAAGTCGACCGTCTCCTGCGGTGCGCCGCCGCTGCGGGCCAGACCGAGGACCGCGAAGCTCTGATCGAAGGTGTTGGACGGGTCCTGGCCGGACTCGTCGGTGGTGCGGCTGGTGATCCGACCGTGCTGGTGACCGGTGTGCGCCCCGGAGACCAGCGCCAGAGTTTCCGCCCGTAGGTCCCAGCCACCGAAGTCGGTCGGATCGGCGCCGGCGGCGGAGGCCGCATAGAGCAACTTCGCGGTGGCGCCACCGTCGGTGAAGCCCTCGATGCCCCAGTCGTCGTAGCTGTTGTAGGAGCGCACGTTCGCGGCGATCTGCGCGGTCGCCGCCTGCCGGGTCGACGGGTCGACGCCGGTGGCGGCCAGGGCGAGCATGCCGTCGATGGTGAGGCCCCAGTCGGCACCACCGAACGGCCCGGGCAGGACACCGTCGGCGTACTCGCCGGCGAGCCAGGCTGCGGCGTCACGCGCGGCAGCGCTGTGGGCCGCAGAGGAGGCGGCCACCCCAGAAGGGGGTGTGGCGACGACGATGGCGAGCGCCGTGACGACGGCGACGCCGAGACCGGCGCCGACGCGCCGGAGCGGGGATGTGGGCATCAGGGGTGCCTTTCGCAGAGCGGTCGGTGAAAGCTCCGGAAGGCACCGGCAACGCCATCGCGACGACGTGCCGAAAGTCGGCTGCCCGGACTTCACCCTGTAGACCTCGACAGTGGAAGCCGCTCGTCCGATTCGGGGCATTCCGGCTCGCGAGACAGGGCTCGCTCACGGTTGCGGGTCAGCGCCGGCTCTTACCGGCTTCCCCCCGAACGGGACGCATTCAGTTGTGTGCCCGGCACACCGGGTGTCGACACCGTACCGTGCGGTCACCCTACGGTGCCAGACGGCGTCGACACCCGGCAGGCGTCAGCGGCTCATCAGCCCGATCTGCAGGTCAGGGGGCGGTGATGCTGGGTGCCACACCGGCACCGAAGGACCATCCCTCGACCGTGCCCGGCGCCGGGTTGTAACTCGTCGCCCCCAGCGTGCTGTACGTCCAGGCGGCGCCGCTGCCCGAGGCGTGCCAGTACGACCAATACGCGCTGGCCGGCGGGGTGTTGACGCAGGGCTCAGTCGCGGCGGTCGGTTGACCGTTGATCCGACAGACGAACCCCAGGCCCCACCGCTGCGTTCCGGTCACCGTGAAGCCGGCGCCCTGCAGCGCGGCAAGCCCGGTGGCCGGGTCACCGAGAGCACACGCCACCTGGACGCCGCCACCGAGCGGACCGTAGTCGACCACCACGGTGACACCGGACGTCCCGGTGCACGCGGCGGCCTGCGCAGCCCGCGGGGACGGTTCGACAGCGATCAGTCCGAGAGCGACTACGGCGGTGGCCAGCACACCGGCGAGCCACCTACGGACGGGAATCTGGACAAAGGACATGGACACTCCTTCGAGGGGACGGGCGCTGTCTGGACCGTCAGCGGCAGCGCAGGATGGGGGCACCGGGAGACGCGGTGGCCGTGGTGAGCCGGGCATATCCGGTGCCGGTCAGGCCGAGCACGGCCTGGGCGGTGGCGCGGGTGGCGGTCGCCGGGTCGAAGACCCCACCGTCGAAATCAACCGCTCCCCGGTCGGCCACCGGCGCGGCGCAGCCGACCTGTAGTCCGGCCAGGAAGAGCCGGGCCCGCAGCCAGGCCACCGGCCGACCCCCGTCGCGCAGCGCCTGCGCCGCCAACCCGGTGCTGTTCGCATTCGCGACCCCGCCCGCGCTGGCGAAACCGCCGTCGACGCGCTGCACGGAAACCAGCCAGCGCAGCCCCGCAGCGGCGTCGGCCGACCGGCCGGCGGCACGCAACGCCTGCACCACGACGGCGGTGGCATCCACATCGGAGACACAGACCGGCTGCGCCGCCAGCAGCGGATAGCCGCCGTCGGGGCACCGCGTGCCGGCCAGCCACCCGGCGGCGGCCGCCGGCACGCCCTGCGTGGTCCGGTCCAACGCGAGGATGGCGAACGACTGGCTGAACGCGTTGCTGAAATCACCCCACGCCGACAGGTCGGTGAAACGGCCACTGGGCGACTGGAGCGAGCGCAGCCGGGCGATGAGATCCACACCGCCGACGTCAGTCGGGTCACCGCCGCGCACCGCGACCGCGAGGGCAAGCTTGGCGGTCGCACCCGCGTACGCCTCGGTGACTCCGTCGCCGATGTACCCGTCGCGAACGCCCGGTCGGGTGACCCAGGCCAGGGCCTGGGCGCCGAAGTCGTCGGCGGCACCGGCGGCAGCGAACGCGAAGACCGCGTCGAGGGTCAGCCCCTGGTCCGGGTACGCGACGCCGTCGAAGACGGTCTCGAAACGTTCCCCGTCAACGAGTTGGCGGGCCAGCCAACCAGCGGCCGCATCCGGCCGGACGGCACCCACCTGAGTGGGCGCGGCGACCGCCGGGGTGGCCAGGGTGAGAGCGGCGAGTACGCCGCAGAACAGGGCGAGCAGGCGGTGCCGGCTCAGGCGGACGACCATCGGAAGCGCCTTTCCGGCCCGGCGGTCATCAGAACCCGGCCCGCCCGGCGAGGGCGCGACTGGCCGGCCTCCGACCCGTGGGCCACGACGGGTGAGGAGCAGGACTCGCGGGCACGGCAGGTATTCGGGCTCGCCACCAGGGATACCCCTGGCGGCCCACCGTTGCGGGCCAGCGCCGGACTTCGACCGGACTTCCCCCGCACGCACACGCGGCTGTTCAATTGTCGCGCCAGTCTCGTCCACCCCACAGCCGCTGTCAATCCGCGACCAGACACGCACCGTATGTCACCGTGACGGGGGGGTGTCCCTATGGGTTTGTCAATGGGGCGTCGAGGGTCTTGGCCCAGGCGATGACGTGGTCGATGGCGTCGCGGGTGAGGCCGATCGTCGGGTCGGTGGTGATCAACAGGGTGGGGCTGGTGCGTGTGGCGGCCCAGCTGTGAGCTTCGGGTGTGTGGAGGTCATCGATCCATGCCGCGGGCCGTTGCAGGGCGTAGGCGGCAATGAGTGGGATCTTGTCGCTGGGGTGGAAGGGTGGGGCTGGCATGGTGATCACGGGTAGGGCCGTGATGTGCAGAAGCGGAGCGAGAAGCTGGTTGGCTTCGTCGTTCCAGCTTGTGGCCCATGCGATGTCCAGGACGGTGCTCGCTTCGGTGATCCAGGCGCCGTGTGTGGGGTTGACACGAACGGGTTCCTCGTCCTCAGGGAACAGGTGGTGCTCGGTGTAGCCGGCCGGCGGCTGAGTGGTTCCGTAGGGGTTAAGGACACCGTCGACGTCGAGCAGCAGCAGGGGTCGGCTCATTCGGAGGATTGTGCCTGGTGTGGTCAGCCGGTTGTGACCGCGACGATTGGCCTCGGCTGGTAAGGGACCTTGTCGCGGAGCATGGCGAACAGGACGTCGATGCGGCGGCGGGCCAGGCAGATCAGGGCGGCGTTGTGGCGTTTGCCTTGGGCTCTCTTGCGGTCGTAGTAGGCACGGCTGGCTGGGTCGGCCAGGGCAGCGAACGCGGCGAGGAAGAATGTGAGGTTCCCCCGGTTTGCCGGAGGGTTGGTTACCTGGCGCCGGTGGGCTCAGGCTGAACGATAGCCGTCAGGTCGTGCTGTGCCTGGTGGGTGTGCCAGGCGGTTTCGTACTCGTCTGGGGATCGCCAGCCGAGGTCTTTCTGGATGCGGCGGGTGTTGTACCAGCCGTAATGGCAACCGAGGACGCCCGTACCAGCCGATGGCCGTTGAGCCGGGGAATCGAGAGCGGCGCCTCGTTGAGGATCGTGGCCGCTGCTGACGCCTGTAGAAGCGGCGGGGCGTTGACCCTGGATATCGAGAGGGGCGCGCGGCGGCCGCGACGATCGACGAGGATGATCGTTTCGTGGTTCACCGGCGGGCTGAGCCTTGGTCAGTCGTAGGCCTGGAGCCTTGCGCGAGTTCGGGCGCCGCCGGTTGCGGGGCGAACGGCTCGTGAGATGTCGTGCGGCAAGCACTGTCCATTAGGGCGTCGCGCCTCGCTGTGGTCCATGACAGGGAGGAGCAACGGTGGTGGCGGTCGCGTGTGGCATCGATTGGGCGCAGGATCACCATGATGTAGCTGTCGTCGACGAGATGGGCGTGGTGCTGGCGTCGGTCAGGATCAACGACGACGCCGCCGGCCTCAGCCAGGTTCTGGCGCTGCTGGCCGAGCATGACCCGGCGGGCGGACGGCTTCCGGTGGCGATCGAGACGAGCCAGGGGCTGCTGGTGGCTGGTCTCCGAGCCGCGGGCCGCCAGGTATTTGCGATCAATCCCTTGGCTGTGTCGCGGTATCGGGACAGGTATCGGGCCTCGCGGGGCAAGTCGGACACGTTCGACGCGATGGTGCTGGCGAACATCCTGCGCACTGATGCGACCGCGCATCGGCCGCTGCCCGCCGACAGTGAGAAGCTGCGGTCGCTGCGGGTCCTGACCCGGGCGCAGCAGGACGCCGCCTGGGACCAGATCACGCTCACCAACCGGATCCGGACGCTGCTGCGGATGTTCTTTCCCGCCGCCCTGGCAGCGTTCGAGCGCGGCGGACGGCACCGGCTCGACTCGCCGGCAGCCCGGGTGATCCTCGCCGCAGCACCGACGCCTGCGGCCGCAGCTGCGCTGACGCCCACCGAGCTCGCGGAGTTGCTGTGCACCGCTGGCCGTCAGCGCGGCATTGCCGCCGAGGCGGACAAGCTGCACGGCATCCTCCGCAGCGAACAGATGCGTCAACCAGCAACCGTCGAGCAGGCCATGGGCCTGCACCTTCAAGGCCTGGTGCGGCAACTCGACGCGGTTTGCCAGACGTTGCAGCAGCTGGAGCAGCGCATCGACGAGGTGTTCACCGCCCACCCCGACGCGAAGATCGTCACCAGCATCCCCGGTCTCGGCGTGCAGCTCGGCGCCCGGCTGCTGGCCGAAATCGGCGACGACCGCAGCCGCTTCGCCGACGCCCGGGCGCTACGCGCTTTCGCCGGTGCCGCGCCGGTGACCCGTTCGTCGGGCAAGAGCAGCTTCGTGCACGCTCGCCGCGCCAAGAACGACCGGATCGCTGCCACCGGATACGTGTGGGCGCTGGCCGCCATCAGGCATGACTCCCACTGGAACGCCCGCTACCGAACCCGCCGTGCCGCTGGCGACAGACACGTCGCCGCCCTGCGGCGCCTGTTCCACCTCATGCTCGGCAAGCTGCACCACTGCCTACGCCACAACACCCTCTACGACCCCGGCAAGGCCTTCGCCGAACCCGCGGCCACGGCCACGGCCACGGCCACGGCCACCACAGCTTGACAGCCACCGTTGGTGAGATGTCTCGATGTAGGCGAAGATCGCGTTCTCGGCCTCGTCGCGGGTCCGCCAGGATGTGCGGTAGACGAGTTCGATCTTCAGGGTTGACCAGAAGTTCTCCATCAGGGCGTTGTCGTACGAGTCGCCGACGGAGCCCATCGAGGGCAGGATCCCGTTGTCCTGTAAGCGTTCGGAGAAGCGGAACGACGTGTAGTTCGATCCCCTGTCCGAGTGGTGGATCAACTGGCCGTCGCGCACATCGCGCGACCAGATGCCGTACTCGAGGGCGGCAAGGATCAGGTCGGTGTCGCAGCGGTCAGACGTCTTCCAGCCCACGATCCGGCGGGAGAACGCGTCGCGGACGGCGGCGAGCCAGAACGCGCCTTCGCCGCAGGGGATGCGGGTGGCGTCGGCGACCCAGAGCCGGTTCGGCCCGGCCGCGGTGAACTGTCTGTTGACCAGGTCCGGCGCCGGCGTGTGCCGTGGATCCTGTCGGGTCGAGCCGCCGCGCCAGCCTCGACGCAGGAAGGCGCCCTGCCAGCCCTGGGCAGCCATCAGCCGCTCGACCCGTTTGCGACCCACGTAGATGCCGTCACGGCGTAGTTGACGGTGGACCCGGTCCGCGCCGTAGGTGTGCCCGGACGCGGTCCAGATCTCGTGAATGTTGGAAATCAGACCCAGGTTCACCAGGGCCCGGTCGCAGGGCTGCTCGGCCTGCTTGACCCACACGTAGTACGTCGAGGCGCCGACGCCCAGGACCCGTAGCAGGAGCGCGACCGCGAACTGGTCACGGTGTTCATCAATGAACCTCATGACCGTCGCCGGGTCGGGTCGAGCTCCGCCGCGAAATACGCACTCGCGGCCTTCAGGATCTCATTCGCCCGCCGCAGCTCAGCGACCTCTCTGCGCAGACGGCGATTCTCCTCGGCCACCTCGCTGGTGGGCCGATCGTGACGCTCGCCCGCGTCGGCCTCGGCTTGGCGGATCCAGTTCCGCAACGCCTCGTGATGCACGCCCAACTGCTCGGCCAGGCGCCGGATCACCGGCTTCGGGTCCGACTCGCGGTACAAGCGCACAGCGCGCTGGCGAAGCTCATCGGGGTACTTCTTCGGTGCTGCCACAGAACACTTCCTCCCCACGGCCATCAGACCATGATCAAGAAGCTCCATGAAAGCGGGGGCGGCTCACCGACACTCGGACTGGGCCATCTGCAGTTCGAGGCCCTTGTCACCGCCGCCCGGCTGTCTGCCAACCCGAATGACTTCGCTCTGGTCGCCCTCTTGGGCCTGCTCGGCTTACGAATCTTCGAAGCCTGCGGGTCGAACATCGCCGACCTGGGAGAGGCACACGGCCACCGGGTCCTACGGGTGCGCGGCAAGGGCGGCAAGGTCGTCCTCGTCCCACTGCCAACCGCAGTCGCCCGAGCCATCGAACGGGCCGTCGATGAGCGCACCGCCGGGCCGCTCTTGCGCAACATCCATGGTGGGCGGATGGACCGACACGCCGCCACTCGTCGGCTCAAGCACCTGGCCCACATCGCGGGGATCCGGATGCCGAGGATGCACCCCCACATGCTGCGCCACGCCTTCGTCACCACCATGCTCGACGCCGGCGTCAGCCTCCGCGACGTGCAGATCGCCGCCCGCCACGCTGACCCCCGAACCACCATGCGTTACGACCGAGCCCGCAAGAACCTCGACCGGCACCCCAACTACATCCTCGCCGCCTACATGGCCTCCGGAACATGACCAGCCGCTCACGGCTTTGCCGATGTGCGGATGTGGCGGCGGCAAGCGGCGGAGGGGGCGTGGCGGTCTTTGTCGTTCAGGTGGCCAGCTTCTCGAAGAGTTCGTTCGGCGCGTCGTAGTACCTCGTTGTCCGGCCGAGGTGCGTCATGCCGAGCCGCCGGCAGACTGCCTGAGAGGCACGGTTGTCCGGGTCCGTGACCGCGATGACCCTCGTCAGACCCAGGCTGAACGCGTCGGCCAGGACCGCCGCCGCTGCTTCGGTGGCGTAGCCCTGTCCCCAGGCCTCCGGATGCAGGTGCCAGCCGACCTCGATATCGGTCGGCCCGCAGGCCGGTTCCCCGGCCGACAGGGGAATCGGCTTGAGTAGGAGGTTTCCCACCAGCCGGCCGTCCGCTGCCGTGGTGATGGCCCATATCCCGTGAATCGGATCATCGATGGCGCGCCGGCGTGCGATCGAGGCGAGGGCATCCTCGCGGCTGTTCATGATCCTGGGCCGCGCGCCCAAGAATCGCACGACCTCCCAGCGGGACTCGAGATCCAGCAGGAAGTCGGCGTCCTCATCGCGCCAGGGGCGCAGCAGGAGGCGGTCGCTCGCGATGCTGCGCATGCGGCCTAATCTAGGCAGCGCGAGCAACGCGCCTCAACCCGATTCCACTCGCACGCCTCTGGCCGCGATCCGCGCGTCGACCGACGTCGAGTACGACGTACGTGAGCTGATCAAGGAAGTCGACTCCGGCGATCGCGATAGCGTGCCGGCGTATGCAAAACCCTCGAGCAGGAGCCTCTCCTTGTCCAACAGCCCTCCCTCCCCTGAGGATGATGTTCCGAGTAAGTTCGACAACCTCGTGTTTCTCAGCCCCGAGCAGTACGAGGCACTGCTGAAGGCACGCGAGGAGCAGCAGCACGATCTGAGCTGCGAGCAGTGGGAGGCCGCGCTGAAGGCGCTCGAAGAACCGCTTTGACACGTGGCTCCCCTCCGTCAAGCATGAGTGCTGGGATCTTCGTCCGGTGACGGCGCCGCCGGGGTGGGCGGTACCCGAGACAGATCCTTGCGGGTGATCCCGGCCGCCTGTTCGTGCGCCTGGTTGAGGATCGCCTCCGCCTCCCGTCGGGCGGCGGTCACGATCCTCTCGGCTTCGAGCCGTGCCTCCGAGCGGTGGTCGTCGGCCTGCTCCTCGGCGAGTTTGAGGATCTGTTCTACCCGGGTGCCCAGGCCGCTGAGGGTTGGCCGCTGCCGGTTGCGCCGTCGTCGTTCCGCGACGACCCCGGTTTCTATGGTCGTCCCGTCGACTGCCACCCGGGCGTCCCCGTCGCGGTCGACCAGGCCATCTCCGACGAGATCGGATTCCGTCCTACCGACCAGCGAGAGTACGACGCCGAGCACGGCGATCACGACGCCGGGTCGTCGACGACAGAAAGCCGACGTGCGTCAGAGCGTTCTGGGCGGTTGCACGTTCGTGCGTGCGGCACCGTCGACCGGTGGTCCATGCCCGGATGGCATGTTATGCGGCCTTGGCACGCCTGTTCTTGATCTTGTTGGCGACGGCGTCGGCGGCGTCGCGGTGGAGTTGCTTGCTGACGCTTTGGTAGGTGTCGCGGGTGAGGGTGGTGGTGGAGTGGCCGAGTTGTTCGGAGACGATTTTGATGTCGATGCCGGCGTCGAGTGCCAGGGTGGCGGCGCTGTGTCGTAGGTCGTGTAGTCGGATTGGTGGGAGTCCGGCTTTGCGGACGAGGCGCCGGAAGCGTTGGGTGACGGCATTGGGATGCCAAGGATGGCCGTCGGGACGGACAAAGAACAGTCCTGTGTTGGGCCATGCGTCGCCGGCCGCGAGTTGCCACTTGGCGCGGAGGGCTTTGTAGGCGGTGAGGATTTTTACGGTGTCGGCGTCGAGGGCGACGTCGCGGTTGCCGGCGTGGCTTTTGGGGGCTTTGTGGACGGGGGTGTAGCCGTGGGTGGCGATCTGGTTGTTGATGGTGGTTTCTCGGCGGTGCAGTCGGACTTCGCTGTCGCGTAGGCCGCAGGCTTCGCCTCGGCGGGGTCCGCGGTAGGCCATGTAGTGCCACATGGGGAACAGGTCGGGTGCGTGAATGGCGGCGTAGTCGAGGAATTCCACGACGTGGTCGTCGGTCCAGACCATCACCGGTCCGGGGACCTTGCCGGTTTCCTTCCACTGCTGGACGCGTTCGTCTTCCCACATGATCGGCCGGGCGGGTTCGCCGGGGACCTTGACCAGCGCGGCGGGGTTGGCGCCGACGATGAGTTCGTCGGCGAGAGCGTCGTTGATGGCTTTGCGCAGGCAGGCGCGGATGCGTTGGCGGGTGTTGGGGCCGGTGGGCCGTACCCCGGCGACGGTCTTGCGGACGGCGGGGTCGGGACTGGCCTTCGCGGCGATGATGTCATCGTTTCGGCGTTCTATCGCGGTGAACATGGCGCGGATGTGGCTGGTGCGTAGCTTGTCGAGCGGGATGTCGCCGAGGTGTGGTGTGAGGTGCACACGGACGATTGACTCATAGCCGCGCAGGGTGTTCGCGTCGACGTCGATGTGGGCTAGCCAGGTAGTGAGGTAGTCGGCAACGGTGGGCATCTCCGCGAGGACCCCGTCGCCGCGCAGTCGTTGGCGGATGCGGTCGACGTCGGGCAAGGGTCGTTTGGCGCGTACGGCGCTCTGGAGTAGGTCGGCGATCTCGGTTCGGCGGCGCGTATCGCCCTTGGGGGCGAGGGCGAGGAGTGCACGCGCGTGGTCGAGTTCCTCGGCCGCAGCGCGTCGGGTGGGTAGGCCGGCCCGTCGCAGGGGTCGTCGGCGGCCGTCGGTGTTGGGCGGGAGTTCGAGTTGGTAGGCCCAGCTTCCGTGCTCAGAACTCCAGGCGCCGTTCGCTCGGCGTAGTTTTGGACAGTCGTTTCCGTAGGGCTTGCCGTTGTCGGGGTGGCGGCAGCCGCAGCGTTTGAAGATGCTTCCGGCAGGCATGGCTGGTGGTGCTCCTTGATCAGCTAGGGGTGGTGCATCGGTTTCGGTTGATCCACATCAACGCGTGACATGCGGGCACGATCAAGTCGGGGGGGGCCCGCCGCGGGGCGGGGGGGGCGGGGGTGGGGGGGGGGGGCGGGTGACCACGGGTGGGGGCGGCGGGCGCGGGGGG
>NZ_JBNCLE010000026.1:0-36614 GCF_049844495.1 Micromonospora sp. DT48 | reverse complement strand
CCCGCCCGACCCTGGCCCACCCCCTCCGGCCGCCCCCCCCCCCCCCGGGGCCCCCCCCCCCCGACTTGGGTGCGCGATGCGGATCCACCTTTATGGGCGCGGCGCGCAGCCGGAGTAGCTGCTAGGCCCTGTGGGTCAGGCGGTTACGGAGGGGTGTCCGTAGTGGTGATGGGTATCTCTCGTGGCGCGGGGGAATCGAGCAGGTGTAGAGCGGCCAGCAACGACGCGGTGGGGATCCGGTAGTGGGCGCCGACGCGGAAGTGCGGCACGGGAAATGCGTTGCGCCGGATCAGCTTGTATGCCGTGGAGCGCGACATGCCGAGCACCGAGGCCGCAGTAGCCAAGTCGGTGCTGACACCCAATGCACGGATGCTCTCGGCTGTCCACACGTTCTGCGAGTCGGTCGGCGTGGAGTTGGGGAATTGCTGTGGTGATACCGAGTGATTATCTCCTGACGGTCGCATGGCTATCTCCTCATTGGTGGGTTCGTGCGAGGCGCGGGGCGTAGTCGTGCCTTTCTGTTCGGGTGCGGTCGATCGGCATCCGGGAGTGGGTCATAAGCAACGACCGCAGGCAGCGAGCGCGGTCGGCATTCATGCAGAGGCTTCAGCCGGCAGCGACGTGAGGACGGGTGCCTGACTCGGGGCCCCGCACGGACGTGCGGCCCACAACATGCGCGGCCGACCGACAGGGTCCGGGGCGGGCCGATGCCGGGTCGGCCCGCCAACACGGCACCCCCGCCCTCGCAGAGCGCGGCGTCGGTGTCCGGCCGCTCGCCGATCCGCTGTCGATCATCACCGCCGACGAGGGCAGGCCGGATCGCGCCCTGTTCGCCGAGATGGAACGCACCTTCACCGCCGAGCGTGCCGCGAACGCCCGCGCGGTCGCAGAGGCCGAGGGCCGGCACGTCGGCCGCCCTGTCGCACACGCGAACGACAAGATCGAGTACGTCCGGCTGCTCAAAGGCGCAGGGCGCCAGCCTCGGCGCGATCGCCGCGAAGACGGAAAGCCCCAAGACGTGGTCGCACCGCTACCTCGCCGACCCTGGCGTGGTCAACGGGCGAGCGTCGGCGCCACGACTGACCGGCTCGAGAAATGTCTCCGCCGTGGAGGAACGGATACGCGCCGCGCCGTCGTGAGAAGGACATGACTGCAAGCATCAGCACCATGGACGAGGCGATGGCCGACGACAGTGAGGCCGGCGAGGACGAGTTCTCGATGGTCCTCAAGCCGGGGCATGAACACGCAGCCCCGGACATGTACCCGCGCCTCGGGAACATCTCGGCCGGTCTCATGAACACCGCGGTCCTGCGGGCCGAGGAGCCGACGCGGCCGGAGTACGTCACCGTTCCGCTTCGCCCGTTCCGCGGCACGGTCGACGAAACCGACCTCAAGACGTCGGTCGCGGTGTCCCGGTGGAATCAGCTGTGGGAGGCCGCGCAGTTCCGTCGGCGCATCTTCGGCGAGGAGGACCTGCCGGGCCCTCTCTACCGGGTGGCCGACCGGGGAGACGTCAACGTCGTGTTCGTCCCGCGCACCGCGAGTCGCTACTACGAGTACGCGCCGCTTTTCCACCTTTTGCCGCGGGCCGCGCTCGAGCGGCACGGGCTTCCGCTGCTGCGCTACGGGGAATGGCCGTTCCTGACCCAGCTGGGTGACATCGAGGACGCCGTGCCGGCCGACTTCCACTCCCGGCTGTCGCGCGCCTGGGCGGGCACCGTCTGGCGCCCCAGCCGACCCGTCCGCCCGGCCCGCCACCGGCCCAAGCACCGTCGTCCAGGCCCGTGGACACGGCGCCCCCGCCGGCGACGTCCATAGGCGGCAACCAGCCGCTGAGTCAACAACCAGTGACGCACACCGCCCCAGCGCTGTGACGAGTGACGATGTCGTCGGGATCGAGCGCTGCGGGCGGCGTGCCCAACAGGGCGATGCATGGGCTCGGCTGGACCATGTGCTCCGTCGTACCGGTCTGCGGACGGTGTGACGGCCACAGGGGGCGTCGGGGGCCGGGTCAGTCTTGCCTGACGTGCTCGCGCCAGGAGCCGGGTGAGGGTGCGCGCAGGAGGCGGTCGATCATGTCCTGGGCGTCGGCTTGGCTGTCGAACTCCCAGCGCAGGGTCTTGCCGGTGTCGCTGTCCCCGGCGCGGGCGACGACCGTCCATCGGGTGTGGCGGACGAGCCACACGTCGCGGCGCGCAAGCCGCCCCCATGCGCCGTTCCACCACCTCCTGACCACCTGATCCATGACCCGAATCGTACGCATGTTCGATCAGGTTGTGGGTGGCTGGTGGGATGGAGTTCACTCGCAGCGGTCCTCGGCGCCCCTGCCGTACTGCTCGCAGCAGTCGGGGCGGTGCCGGTAGACCCGTAGGTCGTCTCCCTGCCGGTGAGCGAACTCAGTGGTGATCTCGTACAGGCAGGCTCGCCAGACGACGGTCTCCCCGCCGCCGGTGACGACCTGCCCGTCGCCGGGCCCGCCGCGCAGCAGCAGCTTCATTCCTCCGACGGTAGACATCCCGCCCCGTCGAGGGCGGCACATCGTGGGCGAACCAACTCCGGTCCACTCATCGAAGCGCGCTCAGGCTGGGTGCTGGTCAACGACGAGCAAATGCTCAGACGTGCGGCCGGACTGAGAGTCCGAAGCAATCGGATGGCCTCTCGCCGCATCGAGGAATTCCTATCTATGCCGATCATCGCGACGCAGCCGGGCCGCGTTCATGAGGCCGGCCAGTTACGGTTGGCGGCAAGGAATGACGGAACGTTAGGTTTGCCGGGCCGGCGCACGCCCCTGCCTGCCGATTTATCCGCGGAGGCCGGTTTCCACGGTGGCCGCCAAGACGGGCAAGTCCCTGCGGTTCGGGCTGATTGTCTTGCGCCGCCACACCCTTCGGGGTCGATGATCTACCCGACCCCCGGTCCACGCCGACCTCGCCACCGTCGGCGACGACCTCTTCGCCGGGCGACGCTTCATCAGTGCGCCTCGCCGACGACATACCGACCGCCTTCCTCAGATGTCCTGATCCTCCCCAAGCTCCCGGACCTGCCGCCGCAACGCGGCGTGTCTCCTCCTCGACCCAAGCCGTTCGCCTGCCGGCTCGCCCTCCCCGGGTCGCTGGCTCGGCCGGCGGTCCGTCGGTGTCATGGAGTTACAGAGACAACATGTCACCGACAAGGAGCACACCCGCGCATGTCATCTCGATGATCGACGTGATCCGTCAGGATGCCCCTGCCCCGATGGAGCACATGCATCGCGCTGGGGATGCTCGCCAAGGTTGACAAGGAAAACGGCGAGTGGGTGCTGGATGACGGTAATGATTTCGTCGTCTGGCGACAAGTATGGGTGTGAAACCACCATCTGGAGGATCGGTGCAGGACGATCAAAGGGCGGCCGCAGACCGTCAGCGCCTGACCGAGGTGTTTCGTCGGCATGGCGATGCGGTCCTGGCGTACGTCAGTGCCCGGTTGGACCGGGAAGACGCCCAGGATCTGGTGGCCGAGGTGTTCACCGTGGCGTGGCGGCGACTTGAGGCCATCAGGGAAGGCCAGGAGCGGCCGTGGCTGTTCGGGGTCGCCCGACGGCTCATGATGCAACACCAGCGAATACGCGGAACTGCTGCGGCGCTACAGGATCGGTTGCGCGCGTACGCCGATCGTGACGATGACCATCTCGGCCAGGTCGCCGCACAGCGGGTAGACGTTCTCACGGCGTTGGAAGCCCTGCCCGAGGGGGACCGTGAGGTGCTGCTGCTGCGCTACTGGTACGACTTCAGCGGCCGCGACGCCGCTTCAGTGCTGGGCTGCTCTACGGCGACCTTCGCCGTCCGGCTGCATCGAGCCCACCGCCGCTTCAAGGCGGTCCATGAGGAGAAGCCAGTGGCTCAGCAGTCACCGTCCGCGGCAAGTCTGACGGCATACATGAGGGGGCTTCAGTGAAGCGGCACGACAGCGACATCGGCCAGTTGATCCGGGGCGTCCGCCCCGAAAGCCGGGCTGGCTTTTCGGCCAGCCAGCAAGGAGAAGCGATGCTCGCTCGGATCCTCGACACGCCACGGCAACCTCAAGGTCGGTCACGACGTAGGGCTGCCCGCGTCGCGGGCGCGGTGGCGCTGGGCGCGCTTTTCGCTGGTGGCGCGACCGCCGCGATCGGCGCCTACAACGCGCCCACCGCTCCTCCCGAAGCGCTGCCCGCCAACGGTGACGCCTTCGTGTGCGCCACGGCCAACCTGCAGAGGATGGGCGACGCCGCGTCGAACCCAGGCGAGTCTCCGGTCGACGCGTGCCGCAGGTCGTGGAGCCGAATCTTCGGCGACGAGGCACCCAACCATCTATACGCGTGCGTGAAGGCCGAGAAGGCCAGCCCCTCTCCCGGCGCCAGCGCCTCCCCGTCCTCGGCCGAGTGGGGCCAACTGATCTACGTTCTCGACGGCCAGCAGTTCAAGAATCCGCCAGGAACCTGTGGATCTGTTGGAATGTTGGTAGCTCCTACCGTCGACTGACACGCGTTGATCTGGGAGAAGGAAGACTTCCTTCTCCCAGATCACCCCGAGGGGAAGCTACCGGGTTACGGCCAGTTCGGCCGCCAAGGCGAAGGAACCGCGCCGCACACGTGGACACCGTCGATCTTATCGTTCGGGCTACCAGACAGCCCGTCCTCCCTCGTGTCCAAGGCGAGGTTCGACCGGTAGTTGCCGATTGCCACAGTCACGATTCTGTTCCAGACGTTTGACCCGCGGTAGTCGTAGAAATACGAGGTGGCGCCGGACCCCGTCTGCTGGTTGGTGATGGAAGAAATCCGGTCGTTCCAATAGCCGCCACCGGGATACGCAACATTCCCGAGGTTCCACTCCCGGCCGCAGACGCTGAAGACCAACTCGTCGCCACCGTACTGCCGATTCGTGTACACGCAGACAGTGGTAATGTTGCAGGTAGCCTGTGTGGTGATCGGGGAATCCGCCTGCCTAGCGCCGTCCGGCACCGGGTTCCGGAAATTCATCACAAGGCCCGGGGCCATTTCGACGCTCGTCGCGTTCAGCTGTCGGGCACCCGGAGTCCGGGCAAGGACGTCGTCGATTCCTTGCTGAAGTTGTGCTTTAGTTGGCGCTACCGTTGCGTTCTTCCAGTCGTACGTGGTTGCTGTCGCCTCCGCTGAGGATGACGCGGGCGCCGATCGCACCTGGGGTGATGCGATCGCGGACGCAGGCGTGAACAGCAATGCTGCCGAAATTGAGGCCACTGCGGCCAAGATGGCCCTGGAGTGTTGTGGCTTGCCGAGACGCAAGATGACGTCCTTCCTAGAGGAGTTTGGGTCGAATTCGAGGTCCACCGGAAGGCAATTCGGGCCCGAGTTTCTCCCATTCCAGTATGACCATGTGGCTTGAGTGCAGGCGTGCGCTGAAGATTTCCTGATGGGAACAGAAGGACCCGGGGTCTGGCTACTCTAAGGGCCTCCGCTCTAACTCTTCCAGACCGCCGCTAAGACGAATTTCTATCACGCATGATTGCTGTTCCGCTGTCCCTTGGGTCTGAAGGGCCGCAGTCCGGCGGTCTTGGGATCGCGTTGCGTGGAGGCGGCGCCGCCTATTGGCTGGTAGAGGCAGTGAAGCTCATGACTAACCGTAGTCATGCGTAACAACTTGTTAAATATGTTAGTTTCTGATTTAGGATTGTCGGTTCAAGGCGTCGAACTCACATCAGAGGTCTCCTGTCCGACGAAGGTGTCGCGGGCGGCGCGCCTCGCCGCCACAACGGCAGCTACTGCCGAGCCAAATGGTGGCGACCACGCCATGTGGTCGATACCGAGTCGCCGGCCACTGTCGCCGACTCGCGTGCCTGCGAGTCTCGCTGAGCTGAGTCTGCGGGTCGACTCGCGGAGGTCGATGCTCGCACGTGCACCCGGTCGTCTCGTCCGTCTGTACGCCTCTGTTTACATTCGTCTGTACATTCCCGCGTACGTCGGCTCGTAGCCGCCGGCCGCAGCATTGCGCACGTTCTGATATCCGACTCTCCCAATAGAGCCCGGGGAGGTCCGTTCGATGCGCGACGGGTCGGTGGTCATCGCGGTTCCCCGGAGTTGGGCCAGGTGACGGTGATCCTGGTGTGGCGGCGGGTTACGAGTAGCTGGGTTCCGTCGGGTGTGGGCGGGTGTGTGCCGTTGGGGTGCACGGTAATTGTCGGGCCGGGGCCGTGCCGGTGATGGTGTTCCCAGACCGTGATGAGGTCGATCATGTCGGTGGTGAGGGTGTCGGCATTAGGGCCGAAGCTGTGGGCGCCGAACTGCCAGGTGGTGTCGTCGAGTTTGCGCATCGCGAGGTAGGCGAAGCTGTCGGCGGTGAGCAGGGTCGGGCAGACGAACCGGTCTTGCGGGTCCACCAGGCCGGCGGCGCGTTCGCGGTCCACGGCGAGGGTGCCGAAGGGTCGGGGTTGGCTGGCCAGCCACAGGTGCAGCGACTCGAAGGACGAGCCTTCGTGCATGGTGATGGTGACCGGCGACCATGCCTCCCGCCGCGGTGAGTGCAGGGCGGAGGCGAGTGCGTCCGGGTTCACTTCGGTGGTGGTGTCGTCCAGGGTCACGACGATGTCATCGCCGCGCAGGAGCAGACGGCGGGTGGGATGGCGTCCGTCGCCCTGCATCGGCACGAACCCGCATTGCAGTGCCGCGGTGGCGAGGAGATGGTCTTCGTGGCGTCGCAGGGTGAGGCACCGGGTCATGCCGCGTATCCGCAGCGGCACGATGAGGACACCGGTCGGGGTGAGTTGATTGAGCTAGGCCGGTGGAAGGTCCGGTGTCTCCACGGTGACGATGATGGCGTCATACGGGGCGGCGGGCGGGTGTGCGTACTCGCCGTCGCCGTGTACCACCGTCACCTGCTGGTAGCCGGCCCGGTCCAAGCCGGTGCGGGCGCGGTCGGTGACGTCGGCGTCGATGTCGACGGTGACGACCGCGCCGTCCGGGCCGACGACGTCGGCGATCAGCGCAGCGTTGTAGCCGCCGGAACCCACTTCAAGGACCCGGGCGCCCGGTGCCAGCCTGGCTTGCTCCAGCATGTAGGCCTGCAGCCACGGCGCGGAGATCGAACTCGTCGCGCGTCCGTCCGGGCCGCGTCTGGTGATGACAGCGTCGTCGGCGTACGCGGCGTCGATGCTGACGCCGTCGGTCGCGAATAGATGTCGCGGCACCCGACGAAATGCCGCCTCCACCGCCGGCGACGTGATCCACCGGCCGGCGAGGAGCTGGCTGGCGAGCAGGGCGCGGGCCTCATCGGCGGCGACGGTGTCGAGCGTTGAACCAGCCATGGGTTGACCTCCGTGAGCGGGCGTCGATGGGGATGCGGATGCGCGGCGACAATATCGGGCGCATGTGACAAAACGCGCCCGGCCTGAGTCGCCACGACGGGCAGTCCTCGGCCTCGGATGGTGCGCCGGCATAGTCGCTGGGTCACCCGGGGCGGCGGAGTCCTGTTGCGCGCAAGGCCGTGCCTCGGGGCGCAAGGGGTGCGGTTGGCTGCGGTAGTGCTTTGCACGCCGGCCGCTCGCGTCGAGACGCCGGGGCGGGGTTCCGCCCGGTGCCGTGTGGTTAGAAGGAGATGGTGAGGACCGTGTCGGGTCGGCTGATGTCGCCGGTGTGGATCGGTCGGGTTCCGGCGCGGTGGGCGGTGACGGTGGGCTTGTTGGGGCGGCCGGCCTCGTCCCACTGGTCGAGCAGGTCGGTCAGTTCCGCGGCGAGCTTGTCGGCCTCGGGTCCGTTGGCGATGGCGCCGAGTTCGTGCTGGCCGTCGCCGGTGGCTTGGAAGGCGAGGTAGGCGATGGTGCCGCCGTGGTAGATGGCGGTTCCGGCCCAGCGGTAGGCGGGGGTGACCAGTGCGCTGGTGCGGGCGGTGTCGCCTGTGCGGAGACGACCGAACGGCTTGCTGGCGTTTACGAGGAGCCACAGGTCGAGGTGGCCGATGGGGTCATCGTCGGTGACCTGGATGCCGGTCCAGCGTTCATGCCGGGGGTGGTGGAGGCGCGGGCGAGGGCGGCGCGGTCGGGTTGGTCGGCGGCGTCGAGTTTGAGGACCACGTCGGAGTCCAAGTGGACGTGCTGGTCGGTGTGCTCGGCCGTGCCGCGCATGGGCACGAATCCGCAGACCAGTGGTGTCATGGCGCTGACCAGGGTCGTGGGGCCGGTGCGGTCGAAGGCGAAGCAACGGGTTAGGCCGCTCTCGTGCAGGCGCAGGGGTACGACGATGCGGCCGTGGTCGGCGAGTTGGTCCCACCAGGCTGCCGGGATGTCCCAGGCTCCGGCGGTGATGATGGACCGGTCGTACGGGGCGGATTCGGGGTGGCCGTGGGCTCCGTCGCCGCAGATCACCTCGACGGTGTGGTAGCCGGCGCGGTCGAGGCTGGCGCGGGCACCGTCGGCGAGGTCCTGGTCGAGTTCGATGGTTGTGATGGTGCCGCCGGGGTTGGTCAGCTCGGTGAGGAGGGCGGCGTTGATGCCGGTGGCGGCGCCGATCTCCAGGACGTGGTCTCCGGGTTGCGGGTCGAGTTGTTCGAGCATGTCCGCGACGAGGCTGGGGCTTGATGCCGACGACAGCGCGGCGCCGTGGGGGTCGCGTTTGGTGACGATCTGGCGGCGGGTGTAGACGGTTTCCAGGTCGACGCCGGGGAGGAACTGTTCGCGGGGCACCGTCCGGAATGCCTGCTCGACAGAGGCGGAAAGGATGTGGCCGCGCTGCTTGAGAGTGGAGACGAGCTGTTCACGCAATGCCGCTGCGTTGACGGCGTCAGGTGTGGCTTGGGAGGTGTTCACCGCTTTCCCTGCTGTCGGTCGCCTCGGCATGTTGATAGCCGGGTGGGATGTTGGACGAGTGGTGGAAGGTGGATGTGCTCGGCGGCCGGGCCAGCAGCCAGGTATCAGGGGCCGAGTAGCGAGCTGGTTGAACAGGAACAGGACTTGGTGGGTCAGCACGCCGCACAGGTCGCGGGTCAGTGTGCCCCTTGGCTAGTCGGGCGTGAAGTCGCAGCGTTCGGAGGGCATGCCGGGACGGTATGCCGTCTCCGGTCGACACGCCCGCAGCGTCGTGCCCCGACATTGTCGGCAGATGTCGCCACCGACTCCGACAAAACTTTGACAACGCAATCCGGCTGTGGCTTGCCATCGATCCCGACAATGGCAGCCGATGAGCCAGTGCGCAGGGCCGCGCGATCCCGGGCGCGAGCGTCGGCCGCGCCATCGCCGGACAGCGTCCCGGCCGGTCGGGGATGTCACCGACTGAAGCTATGGTGTGCGCGCATCGTGACCGGTTACGTCCGCAGGTGATTGGGGGTTAGCAGCGATGGCCGACAGCGACGAGATCAGGACCGCCCGGCGTGCGCTCGGCCGTCGGCTCGCCCAGTTGCGCAAGGCCGCCGGTCACACGCAGCACGGCTTCGCCCGGCTCGTGCAGTACGGGCGCAGCTCGGTGGCGAACACGGAGACCGGCCACCAGCACCCCGACCGCGCGTTCTGGTCCCGCTGCGACACGGTGCTGCAGACCGGGGGCGTGCTTGCCGCCGAGTATGACCACATCGCCGACCTGGGCCGGCGGCGCCGCTTGTCGGCGATTCAGGGGACCACCAGGTCCCGGCCGGCGGCGCCCACCCACACCAGCCCCAATGCCCCTGGCGTGGATGGTGGCTTTGTTCTCTGGGAACTCGAAGAGAGTATCGACGCTCGCCGGCTGGCACTGAAGTCGGCCACCGACGACGACGCCCGCCTGGCATACTTGGAAAACGAGGTGCGGACGGCGATCACGGACAACGAACGCCTCACCCCGGCGGTTCTCATGGTGCGCATGCGACCATTGCGCGCCTATGTCGACCAGCTCATGGCGGGCCGGCAGCATCCGCCGCAACGGGCACGGCTCTACACCGCCGCCGCGCACCTGTCCGGGATTCTCGGCGCACTGGCCCTGGACTTGCGTGCGTTCCGGGTGGCGCACGCCTACGCCGCCGAAGCGTTCGACCTCGCCGACGCCGCCGAGCAGCCCGACGTGCAGGCCTGGGCCCGCGCCACGCAGAGCCTCATCGCGTTCTACACCGGCGACTACCACGACGCGCTCGCCTACGCTCAGGACGGACTGCGGCGCGCCAGCGCCAGCGCCAGCCCGCACCGCCTCCGTCTCACCATCAACGGGGAAGCCCGCGCGCTCGCCCGGCTCGGCGACCGCTACGGCGTCGACCGCGCCGTCGACCGCGCGTTCACCATGCTGTCCGACCGCCCACCTGGTGGCCAGGTCAGCGCGAGCCTCAGCCTCGGCCCGTACTGCCGGGCCAGGACCGCGGCCAACGCGGCAACCGCCTACCTGGCCCTCGGCCGCAGCGCGGGCGTCACCGACCACCTCACCACCGCCATCACCGCCTTCGACGCAGCGGCGCTGGCTGGCCCGCGAGCACTGAGCCGCCTCGACCTGGCCACCGCGTACCTGCACACCGACAACCCCGACCCCGAACAGGCAGCCACGCTGGCGGTGGAAGCGCTCACCCTCACCGCGAAGCAGCGTTTCGAATCGGTCCACCAACGCGCCCGCCAGTTCCTCGCTGGCGCGCAGCCGTTCGTCCGCCACCCGCGGCTGCGTCACGTCGCCGACATGCTCGCCGACCGCACACAGCTCGATGCCACGACACCGCCCGCTCTACCATCACCGCCATGAGTAGCCGGGAACTGGCCAGCCTGCACCAGCGCTGGACCGCCTACCAGGTTCTGCCCGAACTCACCAATCACTGGTACTGGCGCCCCGGCTGGCGAGCCGACCGCCAGTTCTACACCTGGCACCTCACCTTCGAAAACCAACCCCAACTCGACCACCTCGTCACCGAGCTACAGCGCCAACTGGCGCTGCCCGGGTTGGACTTGGTGCCGCTCGACGGCCTGCACCTCACCATGCAAGGACTCGGTTTCACCGACGAGGTCAGCGACGCCGACATCGAGGCGATCGTCGCCGAAACCCGGCAACGCATCGCCAGTCTGCCGCCGCTGGAGCTGTCTCTCGGCCCGGTCGACCCCGACGCCGAAGGAGTCGGCCTGCTCGTGCGGCCCTGGGACCGCGTTGAACACCTCCGTGCCACCATCAGGGACGCCATCGGCACGGTGTGGCCCATCGTCCCCGAGCCCGCGCAGGGATTCCGGCCGCACGTCACCATCGCCTACAGCGGCGCACCAGCACCAACCGAACCCATACGTGCCCGGCTGGCCGAACTCCGTGACCGGCCTCCGGTGCGGGTGGCAATCAGGCAGGTGCCGCTGATCGCGCTCCGACGGGAGCACCGCACCTATCGATGGACGACAGTCGCGACGGTGCCCTTGGCCGAGTGACCTCAGCTCGTCAGTGCACCGCCTTACCTGCAGCGGGTACACGGGCGTCATGGGCACCGTTGGCGACGCTGCGGGCCGATGACCGTCTACGCGAGGGCTTCAGCGATCGGGGCGACGTCCCAGTAAGGCAAAGCCGTTCTCCAAGCCCATTGATACGGGGTGAGGCGATTCCTTCGCACAGCCGCTTTGTAAGGTTCCGAGCCAGAGTCGCCGGATCCCGATGGAGGTGCATCGGACGCCACGGCGGGAACAGATGGCTGTCCGGCACGAGGTTTGCCGCTGGTGCCCGCCTAGGCAGCCTGCTGTCCGGTCGGGCGTGACGACTGCACAGTGCGCGCCGCCACGCTGTAGGGCTCACCGTTCTCGCCATGCAAGCCCGGACGGCCTGCTTCTGGTTGGGCTTGTTTGGCCATGGCACGCCTCCGGGGACCCGAGCTCCATCAGGACGAAGACCGGGCGTACGACTATGGCCACCGCGTATTCGGAGCTGGGCGACCCGGCTGTGCAGCGGGAACGGTTGGTCGCGCGAGTCGGGCGAGACCCTCGTCCGTCGATGTTCCGGCGGCGTGGGTGACCGGAACGCGGAGCCGGCTGGCGTCCAGCATGCGGCGGGTCATGAAGGGGACTGGTCTCGGTGGCTCCAGCCGATGGTGATGGGTCGTTGGCGTGTGGTGGCGTATTCGAGGAGGGCTGCTCGGGCTGTTGCGGGGGTGACTCGGGCGAGTTCGGGGGCGATGTCTATCAGGCCGGTGTCGGGTGATTCGTAGACGGTGATTGGTGTGTCGGGTTCGTGTTCGGTGGCGTAGCTGCCGTCGGGTAGCCACTGCACTGCAGCGCGGTCGGCGTCGATGTCGATGTCGATGCGGAGGACCGGCTTGTCGTCGGTGCCGATCGTAAGGGTTTGCCCGCATCCTCCGTGGGGCATGACCGTCTGGGTCTGCTCATCGAACCAGTGTCCGGCGTCGTCAGGGCTGGTCACGTCGTAGGCGTGACCGTGGTAGTCCCGTAGCCGCAGTGTCACGGGGTGATCCTTTCTCCGGTGCCGGTGTAGACACGGTGCCACCATGTGGTTCCGCCGTCGCGGGTGACCCACACGCGTAGGCGGCTACCCGCCGGCAGGATGGCGGGAAGCATCTTGTCGCAGGTCCAGGGGTAGCTCTGGTCCCGGTCGTTGCTGCCGCAGACGGTGTTGTCGATCGCGAGGTCGGCCTCTTGGGCGTGGGTGTGCCGCATTCGCGCGGCGGCTTTGGACTCTGCGTGGTCGTAGAAGGTGACCGGTGGTCCGCGTAGCGGATCGTGGTCCAGGTCGGCGGCCAGGGACCGGTCGCCGCCTCCTGAGTAAATCTCCTCGCCGTTGAACAGGCCGAGGGTGGGCCGGGTCGTGCCGGCGGGGCGAGTCTGGAAATGGTCGACGGCGTGGCGTACGCGTTCGGGCAGGGCCGCCGGATCGGCTGGCACCCACTCGGGGCCGACCGGCCGTGGGGCACCCGCCCTCGGCTGCCCGCTCGGTCCACCCATGTCACCACCGGGATCTTGCTGGGGTCGTGCTGCCGCAGCGTCGGCCGCTGCGGGTGCGGCGGGCGGTCGGCTGGTGTCGCTTCCGCCGCCCAGCCCTAATTTCCCAGGTCACCGATTTGTCTGGCCTGTGCCAGTGCCGCCTCGACGTGTTGCCGGGCCGTAGTCCCTCCGGCGCGGACGGCGGCCAGGATCTGCAGTATCTGCTGCAGGCGCGCCAGCGTCGGGCCGGGCTGCCCGCCCTGCAGCGCCATCGTGGCCAGCCGCCGCGCATCATCGACCGCGGACGCCGCCGCCGTCACGCTGCCCTCGACTGTCGTCAACGCCGCGACCACCGGTGTGAGGGCGGCGATGGTCTCCTGCGGTGAGGACTGCCGCCCCACCGAGCCCACCGCCCGGGACGCTTCACCCAGAACGTCCGTGGCCTCTACCAGCCGGGATCGAGCCTGCCCGATCGACTGCCGCACCCGAGCCAGCCCCGCCGTGATACCGACGAAACCGGAAGCCACCGCCCGAGCGGCGATCTGCTCGACACCATGGTCGGCCGCTGCCGCCTCCTGCTGCGCCCGAGCCACGCCCGCCGTCATCGACTGCAAGTCGACACCGATGCTGTCGGTCAGCGACACTTTACCACCCCCGCTCAACGCCTTGCATCCACAGCGGACCGTGGCAGCGTAGAGACGCACACCGACGGGACACAACACCTCGAACACAAGGTGCCTGGGGCTCGGCGCCACGCCGCTGTTCTAACCAGCTGCCGCCGCGCTGCGCAGCAATGAGTCGTACGTGTCCGTTGTTCGAGTCACCGGCACCCCGAGCGAGCGAACCAAGCCGTCCAGACGCTCCTGCGCGGCCCGTCCAGACTCGTCGGCGCCGATGAACGCCTCTGCCTCCACGAACGTGCCCAGCCCTTCGACGGCGTCCAGGCACAGCGACACCCCATCCCATCGACCGGTGCGGCGCCTCTTAACGATCCGCACCGTCGGCGTGAAGCCCATCGTCACCAGCGCGGCGTGCATCTGCTCCCGATCGGCCACCACGATCTCGTGCTCCAGACAGGCCATCTCGTTGTCCACCGGCCGCTTAACGGTGAACAGATGCCGGCCACCCTGGGTGCGCAGCCGCGCGAACGGCACCCCGATCTTGCTCATGCCGTACCGCCACGCCGCCGGCGCGTACGCCTGATCGTCCTGACTCACCGCGTCAGACAACACAACCCCGTGAGCTGCCAGAGCAGCCACCAGCGCCGCCTCGTCGCCCACCAGATACTTGACCTCAACCTCTTGCACGGCTTCCGGGATAGCGGTCACGTCGCAGCAGCCTAATCGCCAGCAACCCGCCGCAGGTGCATCCGCACCGCGGCACCGCCCGAAGCACACCCGCCCGGCAGGTGGCTGCCGATCGCTATAGGGCTCGGCGACTGTGGCAACACCCCGTATCTGCGCCTGTAGGAAGTCAGCCCATGTCCAGCCCGCAAGAGGTCCGTGAAGCCCGCCTCGCGAATGGGCGGAAGCTGGAAGCGCTGTGCAGGGCCGCCGGCTACACCCAGAACGGTCTGGCACTGTTGACTTTGTATGGGCGCAGCACCGTCGCCAACATCGAGCTGGATCGGGAAAGCATGGGCCGAGGCTTCTGGGTCCGCTGCGGCCATATACTCGGCACTGGTGGCGCGCTGTTCGCCGACCATGACCGGATGCAGGCCCATGCCCGACAGGTGGACCGCTTGTCCGCCCTTCGTGGTCTGCCGCAGCCCCTGAACCGGACTACGTCGACCGTGAAGACGTCGACGGGCGATCGCCTCTTCGGGACCAGGAGACAGGCCCCGTACCGGCATCCGGCTCAAGTATTAGGACGTCTCTTGTGCTGGTGATGGGCGTCGGTGTTGATCAGTGGCGCGGCAGGTCGGCAAAGGGGGTCCATCGGGTGTGGTCGTCGTCGGTAGTGATTGTGTGGAGCCGTAGGGCGAATTCGTCGGCGATGCCGGGGCTGCTGTTAAGGAGTGGTACGGCTGCGACGATCATTTTGAGCTCGCGTGCTTCGCGGAGCAGTGGCCAGTGCGGGTCGGTGGTGACGTCGTAGCCGTAGGCGGTGGCGAGGCGTTTGTGTTGTCCGGCGCGGTGGAAGCGGGCTTCGCCGACAGGTACGGCGACGAGGTCGACTTGCCAGGGGCCGAGGCTGGTGGCGTCGAAGTCGCATAGCACGGTGTCGCCGGTGGTGTCGCGTAGGAGGTTGCTGGGGTGGGCGTCGCCGTGGATGAGTCCTGGGCTCGCGTGGTCGCGGAGAGCGTCGATGCGTGGGGCGAGTTTGTCGCACCAGGCCAGCAGGGAGTCCCGGTGGTGGGGGGTGAGTCCTTCGGCGTCGGTAATGCGGTGCCGGGCGTCGCCAATCGGGTCCCACGGCGGCAGGTCGATCGGTGGGCGGGGCAGGTGGTGAAACTTCCGCAGGACGGGGCCGAGGTCGTCGACGGTCGGCGGGGGTGGTTGTGGGGGTAGGTAGGTCCACACGGTAGCGGCGAGCCCGTCGACGATGAGGGGCTGGTCGACGCCGGGGACGAGACGAATGGTCGGCGCGTTGGTGTCGGCGAACCAGGCGCCGAGGGCTGCGACCTTGGTCGCGCGGTCGAGGAGCCGTCGGGTGCGGCTGATGCGGACGACGATGCCTGCGGTGGGCAGAGCGAAGACGGCGTTGTTGGCGAGGTGCAGCAGCCGGGCGTCGTCTGAGGTCACACGCAAATGGTCGGCGATGTGGTGCAGGGCGGCGGTCATGGCCTCGGCGGTGAACCGGCCGAAGGTTGGGTCAGTCATGCGGTCACGCTGGCCAGGTTGTCCCTGAACTCCTGGACCGCCGGTCGGTCGGCGTAATGGTTGAGATCACGGCGCAGGTTATGGATGCGGTCGATAATCCGGGCGGAGGCGAGTTGGTCCGTGTGGTCGAGGACCGTTGCGCCGATGGTGAGGGCGCGGTCGGGTTCGCCGGCGAGGAACATGGCGCTGCACAGGCCGATCTGGTTGAGCACGCTGCTGCGTACGTTCTGCGGCCCGAACGCGGTGATCGCTTCGCTGGTCCATCGGACGGCCTGATCACCGTGGCGCGGATCTTGGCGGGCCATGTCGCGGTAGACCCGCCCGTACTGGGCGAGGACCTCCGCGTAGCTGAAGAAGCTCATCCAGTCCGGCTCGCGATCCGACTCGACACGTGAGTAGGCGTCGGTCGCTGACGCCAGCCGGGTTCGTGCCTGAGCGTGGTCGCCGAGGGCCGCCAGCGATGCCGCTTCCGCACTGTCGAGCATGGCCGTGATCGCCGGGGTGGCCGCACCGCCCAGGTGTTCGCGGGCCAGCCGGAGGGTCTCCACCGCGTCGCGGTTGTGGTGAAGATGCTGGAACTGGCGGGCCTGGCAGTAGCGCACCCGGGCGGCCAGCCGGGCATCGCCCGCTGCGACCGCCGCCCGTTCAGCGGACAGGAAGTGCCGTTGGGCATCAGAGTGTCGGCCGGCGTCGAACGCTGTCCAGCCTGCCAACTGGCGTGCCTCCGAGGCGGCGGTCAACGCCGCCTGCCTGAGCCCGTCGCTATGCGTGCCGTCGAGCACCCTGGAGACCACCTCGGCGAGCGTCGCCACCTGCTGGTGGACCGCGCCGCCTCCGTACTCGTAGTCCATAGACCGGTACAGCGTGATGATCGCGTGGATTCGGGCCAGGTCTGCCGCTCCGATACGGCACCCGCCAGTCGGCCCTCCTAGCAGTCCGGATGCTGCGGCGATCGCCGTGATACCGGCCACCAGCGCCTGGCGTCGGTGCACGGGCGACACGCTCATCTGCGCCAGTGTGTCGCCAGCGCAGCCGGGCAGCGCTGGCCTTGTGAGGGCGTCCGCCTTCGGGGCGGGCACCGTCTGTACGCCGGTGCCTTTGGCTCTCCGGTACTCGCGTTCCAGAGCCACGATGCGGTCGTAGCCGGCGGCGAGGATCCCGTCGGTGCGGAGGATTTCGTCGCAGGTTTGCCAGAAGGTGCGGTCCGGCCGTTGGTGTCCCGTCTCTGCGTTCGCGACTGTGCTGCGCCCGTAGAGGGTGAGGGGAGCCAGCGAGTGCTGGGTGTGGCCGGCGGCCTTTCGCAGCGCGGCAAGCTGTTGGCCGAGTCTGCGTCGCGCCTCGCGGATGTCGTGAGGATCTACTGGGTTGACCACTTCCCACCTCCCGGATCCGCAGCCTGCCGCAATTGATTGTGTCGCCGACGGATGACTCGCGTGAACACTGACACGGCCCGGCAGAGGCGCGCCGCTGTCCACGGGCCTGCACCTGCCGGTCTCGCCAGCCCGGTTCGCCTAAGACAAAAGTGCAGGTCAATGCTGGTTGGATCGGGAAGGGCGTGCCTGGGCGACCCGCTTGAATCGCAATGTCAGAGTTTTGTCGGCGATCCCGGCTACAAGATCACTCGCGGACTCCATACGAGGCTTCACCGGCAACGCGGCTAGGGAGGTACGGCGAGGGCTTAGAAAAGAGATTGCGTTGCGGATACCGCCCCGCATCTGACGCGAACCCGGACATCGATGTTGACGGTGTGCGCGGCGTGGTCGGTGAGGCCGTCCAAGCGGGGTTGGTGCAGGTATGCGGCGGCGGATAGGTGGGGTTGCAGTCCAGGTCCGGCGTGGAGGTAGTCGAAGCGGTATTTGTTGCCGCCGCGGCCGATCCAGCTGTGGGCCTGCACGTCGGGGTGTAGGTGCTGGTGGATGTCGGCGAGTCCGAGGTCGCTGAGGGTGTCGAGGAACTCGTATTCGAAGCTGAGGAAGCCGGGGTAGCGGGGTTGGTGGTCGCGGCTGATGACGTTGTAGTCCCCGCCCACCACGAGATGAGCGCGGTCGGCGGCGTGCATCGTGGCCAGGGTGTTTTGGACGGTGGTGAGGAAGGTGCGTTTCTTGGCGACCTTGGTGGGTGCGCGGTCGCTGGAGGGCACGTACAGGCCGAGCACGGTGATGGCGGGGTCGGTGTCGAGGGTGATGGCGGGTGCGCGGCCGGGCAGGCTGATTCGGGCGGTGAGGTGTGGGGCTGGTCGGCTCGGGACGCGGGTGGCGATGGCGCAGCCGCGGTCGCTGTCGGGTGCGGGTTGGTGGGTGACGGTGAGGCCGGCAACGCGGAGTTCGGTGAGCAGGTGTCGGGTGCCGGGGCCGTTGCTGGTCTCGGTCAGGATGATCACGTCGTCGTCGCGGGTCAGGAGCCAGGTGAGCAGGCGCTGCGCGCGGGTTGGCGCGGCGGCTTGCATGTTGATCGTCAGGATGGTCAGCACGGTTGCTGGGCCTCGCTGGTCAGGGGCAGGTCGGCGGGTAGGAGGCTGAGGATAGTGGTCACGACGTGGTCGGGGGTGAGTCTGTTGCAGGCGATGGTGTGTTGGCGCCATTGCTGTCGGTGTAGGTGTCGGGCCGCGTCGCGGTAGTGGGCGAGTTCTTGTTCGGGTGAGCCGGCGCGTTCGAGGCGGGTCAGGTGCGGTCGGGCGTCGAGTCGGGCGCGGATGACGTCGGGGTTGTCTTCGAGGTAGATGACGGTGGCGGGTAGGACGTACCGGTTGTAGGACCAGATTTCGGCAAGGTCGAGGCCGTCGACGCGTTGCAGGACCAGTGAGGATGCCACGTATCGGTCGGTGACGACGTGGAAGCCGTCGTCGAGGCGGGGGATGATCTCGTTCTCGATGTGCGCGGCCCGGTCGGCGGCGAGGGCGAGGGCGAGTGCTTTGCCGTGGAGGAAGTCTTCCTGCCGGCGCAGGAGTTGGCCCAGCGGCGTGCGGGTAGGTTCCCCGGTCAGGTGCACGCCGGCGGGGCCGAGGTCGGCGAGTCGGTCGGCCAGGAGGCGCGCGATGGTGCTCTTGCCGACCCCGTTGGGGCCTTCGATGGCGATGAACAGGCTGATCACTCCTCGGCGACGGCGAGCGGCAGGAGACGCCGGCCGTGCGGGGCGGTGACCGGGCACTGCTCGGCGTCGACGTCGCCGAGGCGCCCGCCGGCCGCGACGACCGCTGCGGGGCAGCCCTTGCCGCACTGCCCGCCGAGCGCGCAGGAACCGCAGGTCGGATTCCCGCCCGGCTGGTAGCGGGTGTGGAAGTCGTGGCCGTCGAGGTCGGCGGTGATGTCCGCGGCGAGGATGTTGCCGGCCAGGAACTCGGTGTCGCGGTGCGGGGAGGCCGGTGTGCGGGCGGCGAAGACGAGGTACGGGCAGATCGCGACCTGCCCGTCGACGAAGATGTAGATCAGTTTGCCGGCGTCGCAGCCGCCCAGCGGCAGCTCGTCGTTGGGGAAGCGGATGTGTACGAGGTCGAGTTGGTCGGCGAAGCGTTCGGTCACCGCGCGGATGGCGTTCATCGTCGCCGCGGTGGCGGCCAGCCGTGTGCGGCTTTTCACCCCTCGTCCGAAGGACGACAGCGGGTTCATCAACACGTACTCGGCGCCGACCTGGACGCCGAAGGCACACAGGTCAGCGAACTCCTTCGGCACGGTCAGCGCGTTGGGCGTCGACAGGAGCCCTTTGAGTAGGCCGGCTTGGGCGAGCTTGCGGGTGGTGGCGATTGTGGTGGCGAACGACGACCGGTCGCCGCGGAACTTGCCGTGGCTTTCGGGGCGGAATCCGTCGAAGGACACGTTGATGTGGACGTTGCCCAACGCGGTCAGGGCGGCGATGTGATCGTCGGTGGTCTGTGTCGCGTTCGTGCAGATGCCCACGGGCAGCCCTCGCTCGGCCACGGCCTGGCACATGGCGATCAGGTCGGGGTGCACGAACGGTTCCCCACCGGTGAGCGTGATGCGTTGCACCCGGGCGTCCAGCAGCCTGGGCAGGACTCGGCTGGTGAAGCCCTCCAGCGTCAGGTCTGACCCTTGGGCTGTGGAGGAGACGAAGCAGTGGGCGCAGTGCAGGTTGCACCGCTCGGTGATCTGCACGAGCGCTTTGCGGCCGTCCCCGCCTACTGAGGTGCGGAAGTAGCAGGACGAGGCGTGGGTGTCGACGATGAGCCGTTTCACGATGGGCTTCCCGCTTCCGCTGGTAGAGGGGCGGCGCTGGCAGGTGGTGCTGCTCCGAGCAGCTGCGCGGCCCCGTGGAGCTGCCGGAGCACGACCTGGGCGTGACGGCGGTCGGTGTCGGGCCGGTGGTGGCCGGCAGCGGCGGTGGTCAGGAACCACCAGGCCGCCCAGACCCGGTGCCAGCCCAGCGCCCACCGCGCGGCGGGAAGGCCGCCCCGGTCGGCTTCCGCGTCCGGGTGCCCGCCCGCGGCTACGTAGGCGCGGATGAGTCGGGTGAGTAGGCGGGGTTCGGGTGGTGTGCGGGTGCCGAACCAGGTCGCCAGGTCGAGCAGGCCCGGTCCGGTGAACGCTTTTGCCCAGTCGACGAGGCGGCATCCGATCCGGCTGACGTGGAGCGAACTGCGGTGGAACTCGCCGTGGCACAGCCCGAAGGGTGGCCGTTCAGCGCCGTCGACCCGGCGCTGTGCGACGGCGGCCAGCCGGTGCAGCGACTCCTCGATCGGGCGGGAGTCGGGGAAGCGTTCCTGCCGGCGCAGCGCGTAAAGGGCGTCGAGTGCCTGTCCGGGCAGCCGCGCCAGGCCCGCCTGGTCGAACGTCGGCAGGCCGGTGATGCCGGCAACGGCGTGGACCCAGCGGGCCGCGGCGGCGGCCTCCGCCGCGGTCGCCGCCCGGACCGGGGCGCCGAGGTCGTCCATCAGCATGCCCAGCGTCTGCGGGCGGACCGCGTAGCCGTGGAGCACCGGAACGGCGGCTTCCCGCTCGTTGAGCGCCCGCAGCACGCTCGCCTCGCCGGTGAACGGCGCGGCGGCGACCTTGCAGACCACGCTGCTGCCGTCAGCGAAGAACAAACGTTCCACGGCGGACAGCTCCCACTGCCCGATGCCCTGCCGTCCGGTCGGCACCCGCCGCGCGGCGGCGAGCAGGTCACATCGCAGCTGCGCGACGAGGCGCTCGTCGAGCCTGGGCGCGTTCACCGTGGCCCCGCTGCGGCGATGGCGGTGGCCTGTTCGAGCCGGGCGAGGACCGCGTGCAGATGCGCCGACATGCTGGCCGGCACCTTCGGATGCGCTGCCTGCTGGAAGGCCCGGAAGTGCGGCAGCAGCGCGCGCAGCACCGGCCGCCGGGCGAAGAACCCGGTCACGTCCCCGGTGGTCCGTGCCCGTCGCAGCAGCGACGTCAAGGCGACGATCTTGTCGGCGGTGGAGGCGAGTAGCACCGGCTGGTCATCGACACAGATGGGCGGGTCGGGTTCGTCGAGGGCTCGATGTTCGGCCTGGAGCGCGGCGATGATCCGCGCCACCTCGGGCCCGTAGCCGGTGGTGAGGACCTCGTACACGTCCACCGTGGCCGGGGCCAGGTCCGGTGCGTCGTGCAGCAGCGCCGCCGCGATCACCTCTCGTGGTGGCGCGGGCACGTGTTCACCGATGGTCACCGCGACCCGGACCGCGTGGACCAGGGCCGGCCGGTCATCGATGGTGTGCCCCGCACACCAAGCCCTGGCGTCACGCAGGGCGCGGTCGATGACAGCAGGACGTGGAGGGGATAAGACCGTCATACCCTGATACCTCCTGATTGCCGTACGATCGGCGTCATGTCCGGGCCGCTTCCGCACTGGGGTGAGCAGACCTGCGTCGTGTGTCCCGCTCAGCAGCTCGGACCGGGCCAGTTCGACGTGGTCGACCGGCCCGGACCCGAGTTCGCCTACCGCCCCGACCTCGGCTGGCGGGCCACCCCCGACGGTGTGGCCGTGTGCGTCCACCCGTTCCGGGTGGGCCTCCCCGCCGGCCGGTACGCCTCGGCCGGGGAACCGGTCCCCGACCAGGCGCCCCGGCCGGCGCCGACACCGGCGGCCCTGCAACTGCCCGCCGACCTGGTGGATCTGGAAGGCTGGCTCGTCGCCGTGCTGCGGGACGCACCCCCCGAGCAGATCTTCACCGCGGTCGCCCGTGCCGAGCGGCTGGCCGGCGAGCGGTTCGATCCGAAGCGGGTGGTGGCGGCCATGCGGCGAGTGCTGTCCGTGGAGCTGGCTAACCGCTGACCCCGGCAGCGACCAGCTCCGGCTGGTCGAAGTCGAAATCGTGGCTGCGTCCATCGCGTCCGAGACCGGCCGCCTGGTAACGGGTGTTGAGCAGGTCCAGGCGTCGGGTCACCTCGGCCGAGTCCAGCCAGTACCGCAGCGGCTGCTCACCCCACCCGGCGGCCCCGTAGTAGTCGTCGGTGATGCAGCCTCGCGTGTAGGTGAACTCCTCCAGTTCCGTCGCGTGGGGGAAGACCACGCCGAGGTCGGACTGCATTCGCGTCATCAGCGTGAACTGGGCCAGCACCGCGTGGATCATCTCGTCCACCGGCGCCGGCACCAGCAGCTCGGCGGCCCGCTCGTGGCCGCCGGACAACTCGAACACCGCCGCCTTGAGTGCCAGCACCCGCAGCGCTTCTTCCAGCAGCGGCCCGGCGTCACGCTCCAGCGACCAGCGGCTGATCGCCGGATACCCGGTGAACGTGGCCCAGCAGGTGGAGTACTTCATCGACGAACTGTGCAACCGGTCGTAGGCCGGGTGGGTGCGCATCCGGTCGAGGATCTCTGCGGCCCGACGACCGACCTCTGCAACCTGCGGCATCGATGAACTGGTCATGGTGCATCCCCTCCCAAGGGGCACTCGACACAGGGAGACCGCGTGCCGCGCTGCGGCTGCGGCCCCTCACCACCCGCAGTGACGCAGGCGGTGACAGGGACATCAGAAGCCGCTGCCGCCCATGTCGATAAGAGGATCCATCGAGTTCCGACATTGCGCTGACATTCATGTCCCGCCTCGGGTCGTCGTCGCGAGATTGTCGGCGGATTGTCAGAACCGGTGGCCAAACCTGGCCGACATCGATCGATCTCGCCTTAAGTCGCTCTGTCCAGCGTCAGCGGCGCTGCTGAGCCGTCACCATCCGGCCATCAACGCCAACTCACTGAGGAAGGTCTGCCGTGCCCCTTGCCAGGAGGCAAACGCTCCTGTCGATCACACCGCTTCTGAAGCCTGTGGTCCGCGCGTCGCCTACCGTTCGGCAGTTCGAGGCCGTCCGGTTCGCGTGCGACCCGGTGCCGGACCCGACAGCGTTCCCGCGTTTGGGCGCCGGCCACGCATGGCGCGGCCGTCCTTCGACGGCGCGGCCGCAGACTCCGTCTACCGGTGTGCTGGTGGCGATGTGACGGTGGCGGACAGCGGTGCGGCGTGCGCCTCCCGGTTGCGGCTGGGCAGACGATTGGCGGACATGCCTGTGCGGCGGAAGGCCACACTGATCGTGGTCCCCACGGTGCTGGTCGCCATGGTGTCGGCGGGATTCGGTTTGTGGTCGTCGGTGGCGGCGGCACGGGCGGCGGAACGGGCCGGGGACGAGTTCACCGTCGCCATGTCGGCCGCTGAGGTGACGCAGCGCCTGCAGGCGGAGCGAATTGCCGCGTTGGGCCTGCTACTCCCAGCCTCGAAGGTCACATTGGCGGACTTCGAGCGGATTGTGCAGGACACCGACCAAGTGGTCATGCGGTTCCGGGCGCTGCGGGCCGGGGTGGGTGAATTGCCAGGTGGCGTGCGGGCAGTGCTGGCTCGGGCAGATGCCGGCGTGGCTGACATCGCCGCACAGCGGCAGCGGGCGCGCGGGGAAGGCCCCGTGGCGATGTCAGCGGTCGCCTTCGGTTACCGGATCGCGATCGCCGATCTTGACGAGCTGCTGTCAACAGTGGCACAGAGCGGTGTGGAGCCGCAGCTGGCGGACGAGATACGGGCGTCGGCGGCGTTGTCGCGGGCTCGGGAGTCGGTGGGTCAGCAGCAGGTGGCGGTGTTGCAGGCGGTGGCGGCACGGCGGTTGACCCCGGCGCTGCATGCCGAGATCGTGGCCGCTCGCTCTGCGCAGGACGAGGCGTTGCGCGAGTTCGATGGTCTTGCGCGACCGTCGTGGCAGGCGTTGTTGGGGCGGACGTTGACCGGCCCTGAGGTGCTGGCCGCTGTGCGGTTGGACGGGGCGGTGTCGGGCACGGGCGTGTACGAGCCGGTGCGGCTGGCAGGCGGTGCTGAGCAGTGGAGCCGGGTGATGACCACCCGGGCTGACCTGCTGGCCCAGGTGCAGGCGGAGGTCAACGCTGATATCGGTGCTGCCGCCGGTGATCTGTGGATGGAGCAGGTTCGCGCAGCGGTGGTGCAGGCCGGTGTGCTGACGGTGATGCTGGCGGTCGCGGTGCTGACCGCGTTGCGAGTGGCGCGGTCGTTGGTCGGCCAGCTGTCGATGTTGGAGCAGGGTGCGCGGCGGGTCGCGGACGTCGAGCTGCCGGGCCTGGTGGGACGGCTGCGGGCGACCTCGGACCCTGCGGAGGCGCAGCGGTTGGCCGAGGGTGCTGGCGGGGTGGCGGTGCCGGTGGTCGGCCGGGATGAGGTGGGCCGGGTCGCGGACGCCTTCAACGGGGTTCTGCGTTCGGCGGTGGACGCGACGGCGGATCAGGCGCGAGGCCGGGCCCTGGTGAGCGCCATGATCACGTCGATTGGGCGGCGGGTGCAGGCGCTGACGGAGCATCTGCTGGGCAGCATCGACAACCTCGAACGCGACGAGGAGGATCCGGAGCGGCTGGCCAGGGTGTTCGCCGCTGACCAGCAGGCGACTCGCCTGCGCCGCTACGGCGCGAACCTGCTGATCGTCGCCGGTGGCGGCCCAGGCCAATCGCAGCGGCAGCCGGTGGAGCTCGGCGACCTCATCAACGCGGCGTTGTCGGAGACTGAGGGCTTCGCCCGGATCAGTGTGGAGCGGCTGGTCGAGATCGAGATCGACGCCCGCGCCGTCGATGCGGTCAAGTCGATCCTGGCGGAGTTGCTGGACAACGCGACCCGTTTCTCCGCTGACCAGGTGCGGGTGTTCGCGGTGTGGGCGGGGCGCGACGTGCAGGTCCTCATCGTCGACTCGGGCCTCGGGTTGGCCCCCGAGCAGCTAGAACGCGCCAACGCCCTGCTGGGGAGTTCGGAGGTGGAGGTCGCGGTCACCGACCAGATGGGCCTGGTCGTGATCTCCCGGCTCGCTGCCGAGTTCGGGGTGCGTGTGCGTCTGAACAGGACGCAGCCGACCGGTATCACGGCCGAGGTGACCGTGCCGGCTGAGTACGTGACCCGGGTGCACGTGCGGGAGATTGTCGTGCCCAGCCAGGTACAGCGACAGGTACGGCCGACCCCTGCGCCGACGCCCGACCCTGCTCCCGCCCTGGTGCCGCCTGCGGTTCCGCCGATGCCCCGGACCGGCACCGGTTGGACCGGCCCGACCCGTCCGTCCCCTGCCGTGCCGGCGGCGGCGGACGCGACGATGGAGCTGCCGCTTGTGCGCCGAGAGCGACGGCCGCTGCCGTTGCCGGCGGGCAGTGCCCGGCCGGCGGACACGCCGATGTTCCGAGAAATGGCGGCCCGGTCGCCGTGGCTGTGGCCGCCCAGCGACGACAGCCACGGTGGATTCCGGACCGCCGCCGACGCGGGCTGGCAGGCCGCGGCGTCCACCGCTGAACCGGCCACTGACGGGCGTACCGCGTCCGGTCTGCCACGGCGCCGCCCGCAGGCGCACGCAGTGCCGGGTGGGCTGCCGACGCAGCGCACCGGCTCCGAGCCTTCCGCGCCGATCGATCCTGCGGCGATCCGGGCGCAGGTCGCCGGCACATTGCGCGGCCTGCGGGCCGCGTCTTCTACTCCTCCCCTTTCGACAGGAGAACGCTGATGAGCGTCACCACTGCTACACCCCGTAATCCCCAGCTCTCGGTCGTGTTGGATGGCTTGGCCCGGCACATTCCGGCCGTGGCGCATGTCGTCGCGGTGTCCGGTGACGGGCTGCTGCTGGCCAGCACCGCCGGTCTGGACGCCGACCGGGGTGACCAGCTCGCCGCGATCGTGTCTGGTCTGGTCAGTCTGGCCCGCGGTGCCACGGACCTGTTGGAGACCGGCGGCGTGCAGTTCCAGATGCTGATGATGAATGACGGCATCCTCGTGGTGCAGCAGGTGCCGGACGGAACCTCTCTGGCGGCCTTGGCCCGCCCCGACTGCGACCCGTCCCAGGTCGCCTACGAGTTGGCGGCGCTCGCGGCGCGGATCGGTGAGCAGGTCAAGCCGGGACCGCGCGTGGCCGGCTGACCCTGTGTGCGGGCGGTGACGAGTGTGGACAGGGACAGCAGCGTGACAGGTGGCCGGGCCTCGGTGCTCAGGGTCCTGGTGGCGGGCGGCCCGGGAGTGGGCAAGACCTGCTTTCTGCGGGCTGCCAGCCGAGGCCACGCGGTGCTGGCGGGCCGGCCGGGCAGCGTGTGGGAGATTGGCTACGCCACGCTGCCGGGCGGTGTCACGATCGCGCTGCGCACCACGCCCGATCAGCGGCGCTGGTGGTGGATGTGGGACCAACTCAGCGCTGGCGCCTTCGGCGCCGTGGTGCTGGTCGACACCACCCGCTTGCCCGCCTCGTATCCGGCGCTGGACTGGCTCGACGCCCGCGGGCTGCCGTACCTGGTCGCGATCAACCGGCCGCTCGGCGGTACGCGCAACCGGCATGAGATCCGCGATGCCCTGCGGGTCGCGTCGCACGTGCCGGTCTTGACCTGCGACGCCACCGAGCCCGCCTCCGTCCTTGCCGTCCTGGACCACCTCATCACCACCGAGCACTCCGGCCGCCACCCACAGGTGATGCCGCCGGCATCACCTGTGAGCGCGAGGAGCAACCTCATCGACCCCGACCACGCCGGCCAGCACCGGCGCATCCCTCACGCGCACCCATCGACGAAAGGATTCCTGTGACCCCTCACCAGAGCACCGGCCGGTCTCGGTGGCGACTGGCGATCGCCGCCGCCGTCGCCGTCCTGCTTCTCGCTGTCTCCGGATGCTCCGGATCCAGCCTCGGCGGCTCGGACACCGGCGGCGAGGAAATCCGTATCGGGTTGATCGTGCCGAAGTCCGGCCCCTACAAAGCAATCGGCGACGACCAAGCTGCCGGGTGGCGCCTGGCCCTGGACAAGCTCGGCGGGCAGCTGGGCGGCCGGCCTGTGAAGGTGATCGAGGCTGACGAGGGCGACGGCAAGGCCACCGCGCTCGCGGCGGCCCGCAAGCTCATCGAGCAGGACAAGGTCCTCGCCCTGGTCGGCGGGGCGACCGCCGACACCGTGCAGACCCTGTACCCGCTACTGAACGAAGCGAAGGTGCCGCTGATCGGCATCGGTGGCCGACCCTCCACCGTCGAGGACCCGACGTACCTGTGGTCGACGTCGTGGTTGAGCCAGGAGACCGGGGCATCAATCGCCAGCCACCTGGTTGACCGGGTGGGTGAGGGTCGGGTGTGGGTGATCGGCCCGGACTACATCGGCGGCCACGACCAGATCAACGGGTTCGTCGACGCATTCCGCAAAGCCGGCGGCCAGCTCGCCAACCCGAGCGGAAAGCCGACGTGGACGCCGTGGGCACCGGCCCCGACCACCGAGTTCTCCCCATACCTGACCAAGATCAAGGATTCTGGTGCGGCGGCGGTCTACACCTTCTACGCCGGTGCCAGCGCGGTCGAGTTCGTCAAGCAGTACCGGCAGTACGGCGTGAAGGTGCCGCTGTACGCCTCGGGGTTTCTCACCGAAGGCGCACCACTGGCGGCCTTGGGGGAGAAGGCCAGGGGCATCTACACCGCCCTGAACTACTCCACCACCCTCGACAACGCGGCCAACCGGGACTTCGTGCGCCGCTACACCTCGGCCAACGACGGGCGCCTGCCGAACATCTACCACGTCTGCGCCTGGGACGCCGCTCTCGTGCTGGACAGGGCCATCGCCGAAGCGATCGCCCAACCCGACGCCGCACCCGCGCCCCTGGCACCGGCTGGCGAGGGTAGCCCGGCGGCCAGCGTGGAGGCGACGCCGTCGACCGGACCGGACGCGGCGGCGGGCGGGTTGACGTCGCAGTCGGTGACGGCGGCGCTGTCACGGGTCGGAGCCATCGACTCGCCCCGCGGAAGTTGGCAGTTCGGACCCAAGAACCACACCCCGGTGCAGGCGTACTACCTGCGCGAGGTCGCCCAAGACGGGCAGGTGTGGGTCAACCGCACCGTGCAGACCCTGACCACCCTCGGCTCCTGACCGACGAAGAGAGGCACCTGTGATCAGCACGACCACCGCTGACGGACAGACCGGGTACATGTTCGACAACGCCACCGATGAGGCTGCCCATCAGCTTCGCCACCTGGGCGAGATCCTCGACCCGGGCACCCGACAGACCTTGACGGAGATTGGTCTGGGACCGGGGTGCAGGGTCACCGACATCGGCGCCGGGGCGGGCACCCTGACCGCCTGGCTCGCCGATCAGGTCGCTCCGGACGGGAGCGTCACCGCTGTGGACCTCGACCCTCGCCATATCACCGCCGGCCCCACCGTCACCGTTCGGGCCGGCGACATCCGGAACATGGAGCTGGAGGGGTCGCAGCAGGTCATCGTGGCGCGGCTGGTCCTGATGCACCTACCCGAACGCGAGCAGGTCCTCACCCAGCTGGTGCAAGCTCTCGCGCCGGGTGGGGTGCTGGTGGTGGCGGACTGGGACTGCACCTGGCGGGACATGATCCGCCGTAGCCCCAGCCCGCGCGCCACCCAGTTGATCGAACGCTTCCAGGACGCCCTGCTGTCCTACGGCGAGTCGCGGGGCGCGGACATGGGCTGGGCCAAACGGGCGCCCGAGGCGATGCTGCGCGCCGGTCTGGTCAACGTGATCAGCCGCATCGAGTCCCGGTCGTGGTGCGGCGGCACCGGCATCTGCCTGCTGCACCGCAGCAACTCCATTCAACGTGAGCGGGAACTGCTGGCCGCCGGCATGACGGCTGAGGATCTGGCCGAGTTGCGGGAGGTGCTGATGGACCCGGAGCTGATGTTGTCGGGCTACCTGATGCACACCACCACCGGACGCCGCCCGATCCCCGCCTGAACAAACCCCCGAAAGACAAGAAGGGAGGGTGTCGTGGGTCTGGATGGGCTCGTCAACGCCTACACGATCACCGCGCTGGACGGGGTCGCCTATGGGCTGCTGCTGTTCGTCATCGCGGCCGGGTTGACGCTGATCGTCGGTGTGGCCGGGGTGTTCTCCATGGCCCACGGCACCCTCTACCTCGCCGGCGCGTACCTCGTCTGGCTCCTTGCCGACGGCGGCTTCACCGGCCTCACCCTCGCCCTGGCCGCCGCCGTGGCGGTGGGCGCTGTCGGGGGTGCGGGGCTTGCCGCCGCCGTGCGCCCGCTCACCGATCGGCCGTTGGATCAGGTGCTGGCCACCCTCGGCGTCGCCTACATCGCCGCCGACCAGTTCAGCACGGTGTTCGGCGCCGAGCCGCGCTCGGTCGACCCACCCCAGGCGGTCGCCGGGTCGGTGAGTCTGGGCGCCTTTCAGTATCCGGTTTACCGGCTGGGGTTCATCGCGGTTGCCGCCGTGCTGGCCGTGGCGCTGTTCTGGTTCGTCGAACGTTCTCGTACCGGGGCGGTCGTGCGTGCGGTGGTCGCCGATGCGGGGATGGCCGCCACCATCGGCCTGCGCACCGGCATCGTCCGGACCGGGGTGTTGGTCGGTGGGGGAGTCCTCGCGGTGACCGCCGGGGTGCTCGGCGCCCCGGTCATCGGGCCGGCACCGGGGGTGGACACCACGATCCTGGTGTACTCGCTGATCGTCTGCGTCGTCGGCGGCCTCGGCAGCATCCGCGGCGCCCTGCTCGCCGCACTCGGTGTCGGACAGACCCTCACCCTCGGCGTCGCCCTCGCCCCCGGCGCCGCCGCGTTTGTTCTCGCCGCCGCGATGCTCGCCGCGCTCACCTTCCGGCAGCGCACCGCACTTCCGGGACGGCCCGCATGACCACGCTCACCCCCATCCCGGGTGCGACCGCCACCCGGACGACGACCAGCCGAAGCGGGTCGGCGTGGTGGTTGCTGCCGTCGGCGGGAGCCGTTGCGCTGGCGGTGGCGTTGCCGTGGCTGGCCAACGCCTACCTTGTCTCGCTTGCCGCCACCGGGCTGGTCCTGGCCGTGCTCGCCATGAGCGCCCAGGTGTTGCTCGGGCTGGCCGGACTGCCGCCGTTGGGTCAGGCCGCCTACCTTGCCGTCGGCGCCTATACCGCCGCGACGATCGCCACGCTCACCAGTCTCGGCCCGGTCCAGTTGCTCGCGGCGAGCGCCGCCGGGGCGGTCGCCGCCGCCGTGACCGGTCTGCTGGCGGTGCGGGCGAGGGGCACCACCTTCTTGATGGTCACCTTCGGCCTCGGTGAACTCGTGCACGCCGCCGCCAACGCGTGGGCACCGGGCGGCAGCGAAGGCGTCCACACCCCGCCCGTGATTGCGCTGCCGGGCCTGCCGGCGATGGTGCGACCGGGCTGGGTGTACCTGTACGTACTCGCCTGCACCCTGCTCATCGGCGTCGCTGTCGCGCTGCTCGTCCGCAGCCGCTTCGCTCTGCTGCTGCGGGGCATCGCCGCCCACGAGCCTCGGGTCCAGGCCACCGGACACCATCCCGGGCGGCTGCTCCTCGCCGCCTACGTTCTCGCCGGTGGCATCGCCGGCGCGGCCGGGGCACTGGCCATCGCGGTCACCCGGTACGTCTCACCCGCCGACGCCGCCATGGGCATCTCCGCCCTCGCCCTGGCCGCCGCGCTTATCGGATCGGGCAGCATGACCGGCGCTTGCGCCGGAGCGATCCTGCTCGTCGCCGCCCGCGACTGGGCCGGTGGACTGCTCGCCGGCCACGGACCCACCCTGCTCGGCCTGTGCTTCCTCCTCCTGGCCTACCTGCCCCGGCACCGCCTCGCCGACCTCACCTGTCGATTCCCGCGGAGGCGGCCATGACCACACCATCACCGCACCCGAACGCGAGTAGCTCACTGCTGCGGCTGGAGGGTGTCAGCCGCAGCTACGGTGCCCGCCGCGCTGTCGACGAGGTCAGCCTCGACCTGCACGCCGGTGCCCGGCACGCGATCATCGGACCCAACGGCGCCGGAAAATCCACGCTGTTGCACCTCATTGCCGGCACCCTGCGCCCGACAGCGGGCCGCATCCGCTACGCCGGACGCGACATCCGCCGCTGGCCGCCACACCGCCGCGCCCGCGCCGGCATCGCCCGCACCTGGCAACATCCCGCCCTGGCCCGCCCGCTCACCGCGGTGCAGAACGTGCTGCTCGCCGTGCCCGGGCAACGCCTGGCCGCCCTGCGTACCGGTCCTCGAGCGGTGGCCGCCGCGCATCAGGCGTTGACGCAGGTCGGCCTCACCGACCACGCCGACCTGCCTGCCGCGCAGCTCGCCTACGGCGACCAACGCCGACTGGAGATCGCCGTCGCCCTCGCGGGCCGGCCCCGGCTGCTGCTGCTCGACGAACCGTCCGCCGGCCTCACCACCGGCGAGATCACTCACCTCACCCAGCTGATCCGTGCCCTGCCCGCCGACATCGGCGTGCTACTGGTCGACCACAACCTCGACATGGTCGCCGCCGTCGCCGACACCGTCACCGTCCTGCACCACGGCCGGCACATCACCACCGGCACCCCGACCGACATCCGCGACCACCCCGACGTACGCCGCGTCTACCTCGGCGCCACCCCCACCAGCCCACCAACCCACACCACTGCCGCCAGCGCCTGCGCACACCCGACCGGGGCGCCTGTCCTGCGGATACGAAACCTGCAAGCTGGCTACACCGGCGCTGCCGTGCTCACCGACATCACCCTCGACGTGCGTGCCGGCCGGGTAACCGCGGTCGTCGGCCGCAACGGCGCCGGCAAAACCACCCTGATCAACACCATCGCCGGCCTGCACCCGGCCGGACCCGGCAGCGACATCCACCTGCACGGGCAGCCCGTAGCAGGGCTCGACACCCGCGCCCGTGCCCGCGCCGGTCTCGGCCTCGTCCCCCAGGGCCGCCGCCTGTTCGCCGGACTCACCGTCGACGAACACCTCGCCCTACCCACACCACCTTCCACCCGCGCCCGCACCGTATCGCCGCAGCAGGTCCTCGACCTGTTCCCGGCCCTGGCCAACCGACGCCACCACCGACCCCACCAACTCTCCGGCGGCGAACAGCAGATGCTCGCCCTCGCCCGCGCGCTCGTCACCGCGCCCGACGTGCTGCTGCTGGACGAACCCTCCGAAGGACTCGCTCCCGCCGTCATCAACCACCTCGCGACGATCATCACCAGCCTCGCCAACCGCGGCACCGCCGTCCTGCTCGCCGAGCAGAACCTGCCCCTCGCCCTCCACATCGCCCACGACATCGCGGTGCTCGACCGTGCCCGCATCGCCCGCCACGTCGCCACCGCCGACCTGCGCGACTGCCCCGATCACCTCCACGACCTGCTCACCATCCCGGCCACCGCCACGCCATGAACCCGACCCCTGATCCCCACCGAAACGGCGAGGCGACCTCCGCGCCTGCGCCGTGGTTCACCCGCCCCGCCGGCCCGGCCGCGCCGGATGGACACCGCCGCCCGCCCACCAGCCTCCGACAGGGCGGACGGCAGCGGGTGGTTGGCGATGAGAACCCGAACACCGTCGCCAACCACCCCACCCACCACCACGCCCATGGCGGCGGTGACCCGGCCACCGAGGACGACACCAGCCTGTGGCTGCTCACCGAGCTGGCCCGCTGCACCACCTGCTGGCAACTCCTCCAGCCCTACCCAGCCACCCCACGGCGTCGCTTCTACGTCTGCTTCTGCCTCACCCGCTACGACGCCGAGCACCTGGAAGCCCTCGTCGTCGGCTCGGTCGCCGCCCACGACCGCCGTACCTCGGCGGCCCGACCACTAATCACCTACCAACGCTGGCACCGCTTCACCCGCGCCGACATCCGCCAGCACCTGAGCCGCCTCATCGACCACGTCCTCGTCCACCACCGCGACACCGTCGAGCCGCGCTGGCACGGCCACGCCTATCAGTCCTGACCCAAGACGCACGCCCGGAGGGAATCCATGACCACAACATCACTGCCCGCACGCCTGGGGCCGACGCACCAGCTTCTCGACTCGACCATCCGCACCAACCTGGACCGGCTCGACATCACACCCGGCCAGGCGGTGCTGGAGGTCGGCGCCGGCCCCGGTGAGATCACCGCCCGCCTCGCCACGCTCGTCGGCCCGGACGGGTCGGTCACCGCCGTCGACGCCGACACCAGCCACCTCGCCCCCACCAACATCATCGACATCTACCGGCGAGACCCGAACCGCGACTTGCTGCCCGGCACGACCGACAGCTACGACCACACCGTGGCCCGCTGGCACGGCGCTCTCCGCGACCCGGTCGACGTGGTCCAGCAGATGATCGCCCGGCTCCGGCCCGGCGGCACGCTCGCCCTGGCCACCATCACGCCCACCCCGCCACGGATCTACCGGGCACCCGACGCCGAGGACGCCCACCTGATCAGCGACGTCATGCACCACGTGCGCAGGGCTCTCGTGGGCCCAGAAGGCGCGGGGACCTGGACCGGCGACATCGAGACCCTGCTGCTGGAATCCGGCATGGCGGGGCACTGCGTGCACACCGACACCGAGACCTGGACCGGGGGCGACCCCGGATGCCGTCTCCTCGCGGACATCGTTACGCACCTACGTCCCACCCTGACCCGGCTCACCGACAGCGACATCGACCGGTTTGGCGCGCTCATGGCCGAACCCGGTGTGCTCCTGGCGTCCTACGATCGCCAGTTCATCCACGCCCGCAAGGCCGCCTGAACCGCCGGTCACCATGAACCTGACTCCCATGGCCCGCAACCTGCTCACCACGCTGGTCGGCGGCGCGGTCGTCCTGCTCGCCGCGTGCCAGTCCGGACCTGACACCGCCGGCCCACGACCAGACGCGGCCGGCAGTGCGGCCACCGCGACACCGCCAGCCAGCCCACCGGCCCGGGCCGCCACCGACGCCGAGCTCACCGCGCCGCAGCGACTCACGGTCCTCGCCGACACTCTTCCCAGCACACCGGGCGACAGCACCACCACGCTGCCCTACGCATACCTGCACACCCAGACCTGGAACCGCGCGACCAACACCATCGTCCGCACCGACCTGCAGCGGTGGCGGCACACCGGGAACCACTCCGGTCGAGACGTCATCCGCACCGCACCCGACCTGCGAGGCGTCCACCGTCAGCCCACCCGGCCCGAACGGAGTCTGTTCGACGACGCCGAGCCGAGAACAATCCGCTACCGGCCAGGAGAACTGCACCCACCCCTACCCGAGACGTTCCCCGCCGACCCGGACACCCTGATCGCACATCTGGTGCCACCCGAGCTGGCCGCCGAACCCGCCTACCCGAGGCTGCTCGTCGACAGCGTCGTCAGACTCGCGACCGACTCCTACCTTGACCAGCAGCAGCGGGCGGCCACCCTGAACGTCCTCGCAGCGGTACCCGGCATCACCTACCGGGGAACGACGACCGACCTCGCCGGCCGCACAGGTATGTCCTTCCAGGTGGTCGCCGACCGCTCCACGTCAACGCTGATCATCGATCCGGTCACGGGCGAACTGCTGTCGGCGGCAGAGCAGGTCGACGGTCCCCGGCCCGGACTGTTCAAGTTCGTGCTCGTCCTCGCCCGAGGCCATAGCGCCACGGACCACGACCTGCCCTCCACACCAGGATCAAAGGTCCGATGAGCACGCCGCAGACAGCCCGCGTCAGCCGGACGGAGCCACACATCAGTGCCAGAGAGGCAGACAGGGCGGTTCCGGCCGCCCGCACGCCGAGACACGCCACCGGCGGCACGTCCGGCAGAAGGAGTCCGGCGACCAGCAGCGGAACACAGAGGGGCCAGACGAGGGCCGGGCAACTCGTACGTCGCCTGACCCGCGCCCGCCGCCTCATCTACGACACCCTGCTCGCCGACACACAATGCCACTGGACCGTCCAAAGGCTCGCGGAAGCTGTCCCCGCCCTGACCACAAGCACCGTGCGCGACAACCTGAACCTGCTGCTAGCCGAAGGAATCCTGGAACAGATCCCGCATCAGCGCGCACTCACCGTCGCACTCACCGAGCAAGGCGAGCAGACGCTGACGGCAGTAACACGGGGTGGCAGAGGGGACCACGAGCGGCCACCCGGTAAGGCGAAGCAACGCCGCCACGGGACGGGGAAACCACCAGGACGGACGCCGCAACCGGGCCATGGTGACAGGCAAGGGTAGCGGCAGTCCCGCTGCGCAGGCGCGCACCGGTTTGCCACTCGAATCTCCGGCTGCTGCCAGTAACCGCCACTGCAGGCACCACCGGTGTTCGTCCGGGCCGGCCCGCCACCGAACGCCACCGACTACACCAGCTCGTCGCCCCGGGCAGCCACATCGCCGTCCTCACATCGAAAGGAACGCATGACCCCCAACACCGGCCGCCGCGCACAGCGCCCCGGTGGCCCGACGAGCACCGTGCTGCCGGTGCGTGACCTCATCGTCAGCCACCCGGGAGGCTTTCCAGTCCTGCACGGCGTAACCCTCGACCTGTGCAGCCCCGTGCGACCGTTCTGCCGGTCCGGCTCCCACCCATCACTGGCCCAAAGGGCTGCTCGACCTCCGCATCACCACATATCGCGGGGAGGCCAGCAACCTTGCCGGGCGTCGGGGCCGGCTTCCGGGTGGTCGCCGAACGTTCGACCACCACGCTGGTCATCGATGCGGCCACTGGCGAGCTGTTGGCCGTGCGGGAAAGCGCCGCCGTCCCCGGCCGGGTCTGTTCTCATCCGTCCTCATCCTCCAGCGGGGCCACACCGACGCGGACGGCGTACCGCCCGAGCCAGCCCTGACCCCCCCTCCGGTAGACGCCGCAGCGACTACTTCGTGCACAAGCCGTTGACCGCAGGCGCCAGCCCGGTCAGCCCACCCGAAAGGCCATCCAGTCCCTTGCTCAACATCCTTGCGGTCATCGGCATGACGATGCTGATGCTGCACGCCACCGGCCAACCCGCCACCCCGTCGCAGCCCGCCATAGTCAGGCGCCACGTCGAAGACACCCGACTGGACAGGGCCCTACCCTGCGTGCGCTGCCTCCTACGCCACCTCGTCATGGCCACCCCGCCACGCCCGGCTCGGCCGCTCTCCGCACCGCCACCACGCCTGCCCTCAGGGCGCGACAACGCGCACCATGATCACCCCTGACCTGCGCCGCCAGTAGCCCACCGCAGATTTGGTGGGGGCAGCCGCAGGCCCCCCACCAAATCCACACCCCGGGATCAGTTCGAAGGGCCCTCGTGCCGATCTACACACCACCCAGCTACGCCGCGACCATCGCACCCCGACGGCGCAGACAGCGTCGGCTGGTCATCGCCCATCTTGCTGCGCACTCGCGCAACCCCCAATGGATCAAGGGGATCAACGCCGCCCTCACCTTCAGCGACCGCGAAGGTCACCTGGTCGTACCCCGCTACCACACCGAATCGGGCTACGACCTCGGCGGGTTCATCCACAACGTGCGCAACCGCTACCACCACGGTGTCCTCGACGACGAACAGGTACAGATCCTCAACGCCCTCGGTATGGTCTGGCGGGTCGGTAGCGCACGCTGGGCAGAGGTATACATCCCCGCTTTCACCGCCTTCGCACGACGAGAGGGCCACCTACGCGTCCCCCGTGAGCACCGCGAGAACGGCATCAAGCTCGGCCACCTCACACACAACATCAGGAAAAGCCGCAGACTCGGCCGCCTCCCACAATGGCGCATCGACATCCTGGACAGCCTAGCCTCGGCCCTTCAGTAAGGGCTGCCCGCATCGTGGATCATGAAAGAGGAAGTGCCTTCTGATCTGGGAAGA